>NZ_DATMRL010000224.1:0-7339 GCF_035566355.1 Pedobacter sp. | reverse complement strand
CAGAAATTCTTTTGCAAAAGTCAATAACGGACGTCCTGCAACACCGGCAATTAGCCGCCCTTCAGTCGATAATAACCGAACACCGGCATCTCGTCCAGGGGCTGTAAATCACCAGCAAGCAAGGCCGCGAGGTAATACGCCACAGGCACAGCCTAATAGACAGCAACGAGAACAACAGGTGCAACCTCAAAACCCAATACGACGGGAACAAAGAGCCCCTCAGCAACAACGACCTATACAACAACCGGTCAGACCGCAAGTACAGCCCGAAAGACAGCAGCAACGTGTTCCCCAACAACAGCGTCCTATGCAGCAACCTCAAAGACAACAACAGGCCAGGCCGCAAGCGCAGCCTCAAAGGCAACCGCAACAACGTGCACCTCAGCAGCCACGTCCAGGTGGAGAAAGACGTGAAGGTGGCGGCGAGCGTCATTAAATATCATATGGCTTATAATCAGCAATTGGCCAATCGGGTAAGAGAACTGCTCATTGACCGGGAAGACGTAACAGAAAAAGAAATGTTTAGCGGAGTTTGCTTCATGGTGGATCATAAAATGTGCATTTGTGTTTCTGGCGATGAGCTTCTCTGTCGCATTGGCGAAGAAAAAGTAACAGAAGAACTGGAAAAAGGGAATTGCCGGAATATGATGAATAACGGTCGGGTAATGAAAGACTATGTCTACGTTGAAGACATCGCCATAGACAACTCAAAGAAACTAAAATACTGGGTGGATCTTTGCATCGCGTTCAATCCACTAGCTAAGGCAGCTAAGAAAAAAGGTAACTAGCCTACCAGGCCAATTTACCAGATCAATATTTAAAGTGTGTAAAGCACCTGTTCATCTGTATAATAGGTTTTCCTGGCTCCTTTTTTCTCGATCTGAATTTCGGCACCATTTGGGCTCTTTTTCAAATCAGGGCGATGTATCCTTAAAAAATCTTTGACTTCTCCAGTCAAGGCTTCCGGAAGCTTTTTAGCAATATCCACAGACTCTTTATACAGCACATGATTAATTGCCCTAAGTAATTCCTTAACGCCAGTGTCTGGAATCGCCTTGGCTATAGAAAATGGAGATATCCGGGCTTCCCATAAAATCTCATCCGCATAGGTATTGCCAATGCCCCTGATCGAATGCTGATCCATCAGCAAAGTCTTAATCTGCACCTTCTTTTTGGCCAGCAAATCCTTAAAATAAGAAAGACTCAAAGCCATGGCATCAGGCACATCAGAAGCATCAGGATTCAGTGTCGGAGTTGCAGCTTTTTGAAAGTCTGTCAAGGCAAAACCATCGCCACCCTTGAAATGAAAAGAAATAATCTGAAACTTAACCTCCTCCTCTGCCAATGGTTTAAGCTCTCCATGCAGCATCAAATGTAAGCCTAGTACCATACCATTTTTGAACTGTAATTGCAGCGTTTTACCTTCCCGGGAAACACCGTCCAGTTGATGCCCCTCAATCGCGTCTTTAAGTACCTTAACCGAAACATTTAATTTCTTAGCAACGGTAACATCAACATTTTCCAGGGTTTTATTCTTAAACCGTTTTTGCAGATTTTTAGCAAAAACCTCCAGGTCAGGCAATTCTGGCATAACAGTTATTTATTAAAATATTTTTGAATAGCGGCAAGTTCATTGCCTGTTGATTTCATGATTTCCCTAAGGTAAGCCGGCCGAACACCAAATTTCCCTGCCCAATACTCTACCTGAAAGTTTTCTGTAATACAGCCCTCAAAAGGACTACCTTTCTTTTTACGCTCCATAAGCTATCAATTTAGTTATACAATAACAACAGAAAATAGAAGTTGTTTATCTTTTATTTAGACCAATATCTCAAAATCAGCAGACATCAAAGCATCATACACCCTAAAACGAACCTTCCACTCATCTTTAACCAGTTCAGAAACAGAACCGCTAAAGAGCTTTTTAAAGCGTTCCAGATCGATGCCATCTATACAGATAACCAAATATTCACGATCGCTAAGCACAACCACCTGCTGTACATAATCTGACCAACGCTGTGTAATCTGTCCAGGCAGCTTATTGAAATGCTGATTCTCAATTAACTGTCCTATACCCGTCACCAAACCTTCGGGCACAGCCGACCAGCTCCGCAGGTTCCACAAACCATGCTGTTTATCCACGGTCCCGATCACCTCATCCCCATTTACCAATTGCCAGGGCTCGCCGGGGTTAAACTGGATCACCTGGTAAACCGGACTTCCAGGTTCTTTCTCTGAAAAATAAGTTAGTTCAATCATATCGATTCGTTGTCAAAATCAGGGTTCGAAACCACAGTATCACAAAGTTTGCTAATAAAAAGCGTAAATCAAAAATAAAATACTAAAAATATTAGCTTATTTATTCTATAAGAAAGTGATCGCGAGTGCTACAATCTTCTCTTAAAACCTTGTTTCTGAGAAAATATGTTTTACGGACCGAAAAATTAGCATTAGGAACGAATTGAAGTTGTTTTTCGTAACCCCTTAGATATCAAGAGGCTTTTTTTGCAATCTTGATCGGTAAATTTTATCTTTATGTTAAAAGATATTCGTATTCTTAGTCTTAAATCTACCTCTATGTTAAATTTTACGCGCTTTTTTTTCAGCTTTTTCTTTTGTCTGGTCTTCATGTACAGTGGAAGGCTTTTTGCCCAGGATGCCAATTACTGGCATTCGGGATTTGGTCCCGGTGGGCTTCTAACTCCCGGGGCAACCATTGTTAATGACAGGGATAGTGGATTGTATTATTACAATCCCGCGTTAATGGCCTTGCACCCCAAAAACTCGGTGAGTATCTCCAGCAACTTGTATCAATTGGGTTTATACAACATCAAAGATGGCGTGGGTGCAGGAAAAAATCTAAAATCCAGTGGTGTACAAATCATTCCGCTGATGGTATCCGGCAATCTCTTTTTTAAGGGGAAAAAGACGATTGCACTAGGCTATTCTTTAGTCCATGATCCGGTAAGTAATTATCAGGTTACCCAAAGACAGGATAAGAAAATGAATGTACTTGATGACTCTTACAGTCCTGGAAGTGAAGATTTTATTGGGCAATATGCATCACATAATAAAGTAAGCAATACGGTAGCAAGTGGTAGTCTGGCTATAAAACTTGATGAGAACTGGTCAATTGGTCTTACTGCTGAAGCACAATTGAGGAGCCAGGATTATCTGGAGCAATACAGTGCACGGGCCCTGATCAATAGTAATGATACACAAAATCTATTGCCAATGACCAATGTAGAGAGTAGCTATCAAATCAGTTACTGGAATATAGGTTTGCGGTTTAGGTTCGGTACTTCATATGATCATGGTCCCCATCATCTAGGTTTACTCATCAGTGCCCCCCGGGTTAATGTAAAGGGAAATGCAACGATTACCAATGATTTGATTATAAAAGATTTGCATCCGGTGCCTGGTACGCCACTTATATTAAATGTATTGGGAAATGGCCGGCAAACCGGATTACCGGTAACCTATAAGGATCCCCTTAGCATAGCCTTGGGTTATGGATTGGATTTCGGCGATGGTGGAGAGATTTTTCTAACAGGAGAATACTTTTCAAAAGTAGGTCTGTACAATATTGTTAGTCCTTTAAATGCCTCCTTTGTAAGGCCGGATAATGAGTCAAACAGGAACATGACCAATGAACTGCTCCGATTCAATGAGCAGAGAAAGTCTGTAACTAATTTTAGTATCGGCATTAAACAAGCTTTAAGCCCCAAATTTATTGGTTATGCTTCATTTAGGACGGACTTTAATTATGATGATAATGGTGTTACAACCAATAGTGAGTTTAATGGCCACCATCCTAACCTTGCCACATGGAATACCTACCATGGCCAGTTCGGAATCAATGTTAAACGTAGGAAAGGAAACCTTCATGCGGGCCTGTTACTTTCTTACGGTGCAACAAATAACTACGTACAGCCTTTAAATTTTGACACGCCGAACGAAGACAATCAACTTCAGGGCACTGTACACACAACAACAGCTAAATATTTCTCAGCAGGCGTATTACTGGGGTATATTTTTAATCTGTAAAAGAAAGATACTATTGCTTTAAACTTTTATATGAATTGGTCCACCATGAAGAAACAGGTTTTAGGTATTTGCTTATTTTTATTATCAGCACTTTCGGGTATCGCACAGGGTGTGTTTTTCAAAGCCCCAATACAGATTACGGATCCAGCTGCAGGTAAACATTCGGTAAGGATAGCGGTTCAGGATCAAAAAGCCTGTTTTGCCTGGGAAGAGGGAAATTCGGGCATACAGTTTACCTGTTACGATCTGAAGACCAAAATTATGCAAGCTTCCAGTTTGATTGGCCAGTTGGGCAGTCGACCGGTGTTTTGCCATTTAGGGAAAAAATTATACCTGCTCTGGAACGATCAGCAGGGCAATATTCAATATGTTTTACTATCTGGCGGACAGCCGGCAGGAAAACCAGCTGTATTAGCAAACTCCCAATCTTTTCAAATCCTGTCTGCTGCTGAGGTTGAAGACAGAATGGTGATCTGCGTTACAAATCCCGATAAGCGAAATGTTACTCTTTTGGTGGCGCATGAGGATCCGGAGAAAGGATTTGTTTTGGATAAAAATGTTGAGGTACCTAAATTAAAGAATATTGAATATTGCTCTGCGGTTGCTGGAGCTTCAGGAGCTGTTAAGCTGTTTTGGAAAGAACAGAAACGTAAAAGTCTGCTGAGTGCCAGTTTTAAGCTTGACGAAAAACCGGCCGGTAGTCCCTCTATTAGTACAATCTCAACAGAGGTTTTTCAGGTAGCAGAGATTGCGCCCTTAAATGATTCTGATCATCAATTGATGTTATGGAAGCGGAATGACAAGGAAAATAAATGGTATTACGGCCTGATCAGGCAAGGTGCTCTGGCCGATGGACATGCGGTCCTTCCCTATTTTGAAAATAGTGTTGTTGCACCAGTTATAGATAAGGATGATAATGGAAATTTCTTTATTGGTACGGCTGGATTAAATAAACTATTTACACTTGGTTCAATTGTTCTTTATAACCCCATGCATTGGATAACTGATTTTATTTTACCCCAAAAAGGGAATCTGACATTGAAAGATATTGTTATTCCTGGTTCACATGATGCAGGAATGTCGATCTTAAATGGAGCTGGAGGCAAAGATATGGGGATTATAAATGAATGTAATACCCTTACGCAGATAAAGAATATTGATGGACAGCTTCAGTCTGGTATTCGCATGTTTGACCTCAGATTGGATTTGTATAAAGGGGAATTATACACGAAGCATGCCCCGTCAAATTGTATGGAGGATGCCGTTGCAGGAGGTTATGGTGAAAAATTATCGAATGTATTGCAATCCGTAAAAAGCTTCCTGAAGGATAACCCGAAGGAATTTGTCATCCTGAGTTTCTGTCATTTTTGCGATCGGCATATACCTGTTGTCCAGCAGGCCGATTCTATCCTACAAGGCTTGGGAAAGGATCTGTTGTTTGCTGAAAAAGATAGGAGTTTAAAGGATATTACTCTAAATGAATTGTCGGGCAAGGTGCTGGTGACGTTTGAAGATTATTCCTTTCCTGAAAAGAACATACTCCTGAACACCCTGAATGGAAAAAGTACTTCTCCTTTAAACTACAAGAGAGCCTACGCGGCAAGCAATGACTTGAATAAACTGTTGGTAGCCCAGGAATCCTTCTTTACGGCTTTAAAAGACTCTCTTCATCATAATGATCTTGTTCGTCTGGATTGGCAATTAACTGAAGCCGGACAAGAAGCGGCTTTCATCTGCAGTGAATTTCAATCTCCTAAATCCAACCCTCTGATTGACGGAGCAAAGCTATTGGTGAATTCAATAAAGAAGAACAAAAGTATCATCGAGCTTGCGCGTATTGGTAATCAGGTATTGGTAGAGAAAGTAAATGGTTGGATAAGCAAGGGAATCATTAATACAACCAGCCGTCCCAACATATTGTATGTTGATGTATCAGGAAACTGGATAACAGACTATTGTCTGTTTCTGAATGCTCAGCCAGTCTACAATAGACCGTAACACTATTACTTATATGGAAGAAACATTTACACATGTGCGTACAATGATTAGCATGATCCTAGGGTTAGGTATTGCGCAATTGTTGAAAAATTCGATAAAACTGATCGATCACAATAAATTAGTAAAGCCGTACTTGCTACATCTTTTCTGGGTATTTTATGTATTTCTGATGATGATTCATTTTTGGTGGTGGGAAGCAAATCTGAAAAACATTTTACATTGGAACTTCGTTGAATATTTTTTCCTGATCCTGTATACCATGATGTATTTTGCCATCTGCGTATTGATCTTTCCAGATAATATTAACGATTATAAGGATTTTAAGGACTATTTTTTTTCTCGGAAAAAATGGTTCTTTTCGTTTTTGATCGCAATTTTTGTGGCTGATTTTGCGGACACCTTGCTAAAAGGTAATGATTACCTGGAATCGCTACATTGGGAGTATCCGGTGAGAAATGTATGTCATATTGTGTTGTGTCTATTTGCAATAAAGTCTAACCGTATTCGATTTCATTATATTCTTGCAGGTTTGTTCATCATTTACGAAATATCATACATTTTTAGACACTATTTTATAGTGTAATTGTTAATGTCCTTGAAAGACATATTTAAAGGATTTCCACGTATCCATGTGTTCCATTTACCCGGATCCGCTGTCCGTCCTGGATTAATTTAGTCGCATTTTCAACACCAACAACTGCTGGTAAACCATATTCTCGGGCAATAACAGCTCCGTGGGTCATCAATCCACCTACCTCAGTAACCAGTCCATTGATGGATACAAATAGAGGGGTCCAGCTAGGGTCGGTAAAGGAAGTGACTAATATATCTCCATTTTCCAGATTGGCATTTTCCATATCTAAAATAACCCGTGCCCGTCCTTCTATCACACCCGAAGAAACTGCCAGACCCGCAATCGCTTTGGGTGGAAGATTTTCATGATTATACTTACCCGAAATGATTTCACCATCTGAGGTCATCACTCGCGGCGGGTTTAGCTTTTCAAACGATTTGAATCCCTCTTTTCGTTTGCTGATCAATTGGTTGTTTGCTTTGCGAGTACGTACCATTTCGCGCAATTCGTCAAAAGTGAGGTAATAGCTATCTTCCTGATCAGAAATAATCTTGGCTTGTTTCAGCTGTTCGACTTCTTTCAGTAAAGCCTGTTTATAGACGAAGAAACGGCTGACAATACCGTATTTTGGATATTCGCGATATCCGGCGAAGTTGCGGATCAGGTCAATCATGGCCTTTGTCTCTTGCGCTTTTTGTTCGCCATCTGGTAATGATGCCA
>NZ_DATMRL010000223.1:0-9103 GCF_035566355.1 Pedobacter sp. | reverse complement strand
GATATGACTTGTCCGGCAGCGCTGATATGCGGAAAATGACCTTCAGCATCTAAAACAATCAATTGACTTCTTTTAATATGTGCTTTTAGATAGGTAGCAACCGTATACGGTACTGCGATATCCTCTTTTGTTTGTAGCAATAAGGTTGGTTTATCCAATTTAGCAAGTGCTTCACGCACATCAGATTCAAAAATAACCTTAGCAACAGATAAGGCAATATCTGGCCTGATTTCCATCAATGTATTTGCAAAATACTGACCAAGTTCCGGGTGGTCTTCATTTCTCATGGCCGCTGCAGAAAATCCACTTGCCCAGGCATAATAATTACCGGTCATGGTTTCATACATATTGTTTAATATTTCTGAGGTAAACCCTCCTGAATAATGACTAACCTGATCATTTAAATATCTGGGTGATGCACCTATAAATACCAGTTTTGACAGGTGGTGTTCCGATTTAATAGTAGCCAACAATCCAATCATAGAACTGACAGAATGTGCAACCAAAATGGCATCCTCCAGCTGCAACTCGGAAAAGATGGAGAGCATATCATCCGCATATGATTTTAGTGTATTGTATTTAACAGGGCTATAGATGGCCGGATCGGTTTTGCCCGAACCAGCATAATCAAACAGCACCATGCGGTAATTATCTTCAAATGCTTCTTTTACAGCTTTCCATGCTGTTTGATCGGTTCCAAAGCCGTTTGCAAATACAATGGTTTGCATGGCATTTAAGTTTCCTTCAACAGAAACATTGTATTTTTCTAATAGAGTAAGATTCATTTAAACAAAACGGGATTATAGCTCTAAAGTATATATATTTTCAATGTTTTCCCAATATACGGGCCTCGTCATATAAGGCTATTACCTTGCTTTGTAGAACAGATATTTCTTGGTCTTTGTGTAGTATTTTAAGTTTTAACGATTCCATTTCATCGACAGCAGGCTCCTCATTAAGCAAATAAGCTATAGAAACCCCGAAATAAATAGCAATTTGCTTAAGTCGGTTCATGTTAATGCTTGTACCGCCATTTTCAATTTTGGACAAGGCAGGACTGGTAATCCGAAGCGCTTCTGAGACCTCTCTTTGCGTCCTGTTTTTTTCCAGTCTTAACTGTTTAATAATTTCTCCGGTTGTTTTCATTCCTTAGTGTTTCTTTTACCAGATGAAGACGCTGATTAAATAATTATTCAAACGCTATCAGGTCCATTTAAAATAGTTTATTTAGTTATATTACTATAATATACGAGAAACAGGAACGAAAAGATTTTATCAGAAATGCAACATCAAAAATACTTTCATGAAAATGATATTTTGTTATTTTTGTTTATACATCATGCGCCTTATTATTTCTGTTTTCCTTATTCTACTTTCTTTTGCCGTCAAAAGCCAGGAAACCATACCAGATTCCCAATACGACTATCGAAATATTGGCAAAAGAATAGTGTACCTGGAGGATAAACAGGCAACAAAATCACTGAAGCAAATTATTGCCCTGGATTCCTTACGGCGGTTTGAAAAAGGTAAGCAGGAGATCCTGAACTTTGGCAATACGACTTCTGCCATATGGATTAAGGTTAACTATATCAACCATCCCTCGTCACCACTTTACCTTGTTCTTTCGTCAGCGAACATAGATAATGTCGACATTTATATAGAAAAAACTGATCATTCCTTCCAACATCTAAAAACTGGAAATGCCTTTTACCCTGTCCCTGGGGTGGATATTGAAAATAATTTCATTATCAAACTACCTCAGGAAACAAATCATAAGTCCAAGTCTGTTTATTTGCGTTTAAAGACGAATAATATTCTGATTGTACCACTCAAGTTGGTTACCGGTGAAGTTTTGATGAAAGGAAAAGCTTTTACAGACAGGATAGAATACCTATATATAGGTGTATTGATTTCCTTGCTGCTGTACAACCTTTTTCTTTACATCAGCCTCCAGGACCGTACATATTTATATTATACTATCCATGTTCTTACACTTTCCTGCTACCTTATGGTGTATTTAAGGGGATATGGTTTTTTACTCGGAAGTGATCTGAGAATACTTATGAATCAATACCCTCATGTGTTTCTAAGTTTATCAATCATCAGCGCGTTCTTTTTTTCCAGATCTTTTCTCAATCTCGAAAAGATAGCGCCCCGTATGTTAAAGATATATTATTTTTTAGGTGGATGTGCCGTTTTTCTATTGATACTCAGTTTGTCTGGAAATAAAGGATACTGTGCATCAATTGCACAGGTGCTTACTGCATGCGTTTCTTTAAGCTTGTGGATTTCTGGAATTATAGCTTATAGAAGAGGCCATCAGCCAGCAAAATATTATGTTGCCGGCTTCTTTTTTGTTCTGCTGTCTGTTGGTCTGGTTATCTTTAGTCTTGCAGATGTTATAAAGTTTAATGACTTCACGATGGAACTGGTACCCATTGGCTCTACGGTGGAGTTGTTATTTCTGTCTTTTGCACTTGGAGACCGCTACCGGATCATTATGAAAAAAGAGCGCGATACCAGCTATCAGAATCTTACCCTTGTTCAAAACCAAAAAGTCCAGCTTGAAGAGTTGGTTCAAAAAAGGACCCAACTGCTCACAAAGACCATAGCTGAATTAAGATCTTCTAATCATGTAAAGAACAAATTGTTTTCTATCATAGCACATGACCTAAGAAGTCCGTTGAACAGCTTAATGAGCATTCTTGCCCTGAACGATAGTGACATTCTTTCTATGGACGACATTCAATTTCTTCTCAAAGAGAACAAAAAGAACATAGAAACTATTTACAATACGTTAAATAACCTCCTTTATTGGGCAAAGAGCCAAATGGACGGCATAAAATTAGAAGCAACGAATTTTGAACTAAAACAGCTTATAGAGGAGCTCCTGCTGGTATATGCGCCTTTACTGCACAACAAACAGATACAGGAAGTATTGGAACTTAATGGTCTATTTACTGTTTATGCTGACGAGAACCAAATAAAACTTATTATTCGTAACCTGATTGACAATGCGATTAAGTTTACTCCAAAACGCGGAAAAGTCTCACTATCACTGAAACTCAGCTCTACTGGAGTAGAAGTTGAAATATCAAATTCAGTAGCAGATCTAAAAAGTATAGAAGATCTGGGCTCGAAACCGCTCCATGATTTCAAAGCAACTTATGGAACCGAAAATGAAAGAGGGGTTGGATTGGGGCTTCATTTGTGCAGGGAATACATTAAAAGTAATGGTGGTGATCTGAAAATTAAAACGGACGGTGATATGATTTCTTTTTCATTTACGCTTCCTGGGGAACAAAGAAGGCCGGAAAGTTGAATCATCAACGCTCCGGCCTTACCTCTCGACTTACTCTCCCTATAGAGTAAAATTTTGTTTAACCGTCTGCTTTGTTTTGAGCATTGAAACTAATTTAACGATAATCACATTCGGTGATCTCATTCAACTTGTTCATTGTTATTGGTTTGATCTGGTCATTTCATTTTGGCTGATTGCTTCAATGCACTGATCACCCAGCCTTTGCCCCATTCATCTATTTGTTCTGTTGTCCATAAAAAGGGATAAAAGATCCTTTTCTGAAAACGCGGCGGCAAATATTTCTGCCAGTTGGTTCCTCCGGTAGCTGCGATATCGACAGGATCCCTCTCCAAATATCTGACTGCAGATTTATAATGAGAAAGTGGCCATTCCACGTTTACAAACAGGTCCAGATACTGTAATTCCTTTGCAAGCCCGCTCACATCATGACCCTCAGCGGCAAATTTCTGGTATAAAACGGCAAAATTGGTTTCCTTTCTATCTTTAATCAGCTGCAAGAACTGCTCCGCATATTTATTCATGAATTGTTTCAAAGTAAGGGTCTGTTTGCCTGTTGCAAGTTCAGTTGCCCCATATTTCCAGTAAATATGCTCAAATTGTTCTTCTATTGAAGCATTGGTCAATTCCTCTCTTTTGTTTTTATCTATCAATCTGTTAAAATCAGTTGCAGATATTTCTATCATACGGTACTGACCAGACTGAAAACCGCTGGCAGGCAATAAAGACATTCGAAACTTTAGAAACTGTTCCTTTTCCATTCCGTTGACCATTACATCAAAAGAAGTGGTCAATGCATTAAAATAAGCGTTTATACGCCTTACCCTTTCCGTAAAAAACTCTACTGTCAAAGAAGGATGTGAAGCGACCTGTTTAAATTCATGCAGAGATAGCTTAAAATAAAGCTCTGTGATTTGATGATACATGATAAATATCTCCTCATCGGGGAAAGGAGTTTTAGGACTCTGCAGACTAAGCAGGGTATCCAAATGAATATAGTCCCAGTAAGTCAGGAAATCGGCGTACAACAAGCCATCCAGATAGGCAGACATGTCCTGTCCCATTGCAGTATATTTTTCCTGAAGCATGTTCAGTTTCTCAATAATTTCAGGTGTAAGTTCCATGATCAGATTTTAAACTTATGCTTTTGAATAATTTAATTCTCTGCAAACTGAGAGCAATAGTTTTCCCGTTTCAAACACATCTTCGAAAGAATTATATAAAGGTACAGGACTTAACCTGATGACATTAGGTTCACGCCAATCGCCAAGGACGTTATTGGCAACAAGATGTTCAAAGATCTGTTTGCCATTTTCTTTAGCAACAATAGAGAGTTGAGCGCCACGGTCCTCTTCAGTTAAAGGCGTAATGACCTTGTACTGTTCCTCTCCGAGCTGATGATTGACTTCACCCAGAATATAACAAAAATAAGCCGTAAGCATTTTGCTTTTAGCTCTCAGTGGTGCCATAAATCCTACTTTTTCAAATATTTGAAGAGAGGCATGATATAAAGCCATTGGCATGATCTGCGCACCACTTAGTTGCCATCCATCGGCGCCGGTCTCTGGTACAAAGCCTTTTTCCATTTTAAAACGCCTTGCTGACTCATAGCCCCACCAACCTGCAAATCTATTCAGACTTTTGTCATTAAAATGCTTCTCATGCACAAAAATAGCACTAATGCCACCCGGACCTGAATTCTGGTATTTGTAAGAACACCAGCAAGCAAAGTCTACGCCCCAGTCATGGAGTTGCAATGGCACATTCCCGGCAGCATGCGCCAGATCAAATCCTACTACCGCACCTATGGCATGGCCTGCTTTGGTAATTACTTCCATATCATACAATTGGCCGGTAAAATAGTTAACCCCTCCAAAAAGCACTAAAGCAATTTCATTCCCATTGTCTTTTATCGCTGAAACAATATCTTCAGTTCTCAACGTATACTCACCCTCTCTCGGGGAAACTTCTATAATAGCCTCTTTCGGATCATATCCATGAAAACGCACCTGGGTTTCAATGGCATACTGATCAGATGGAAAAGCACCTGCCTCCATAATGATCTTAAACCTGTTTTTATTTGGTTTATAAAAACTGACCATGAGCAAATGCAGGTTCACTGTTAATGTATTCATTGGCGATACTTCGTCTGGATGAGCACCTACAAGCGGAGCAATTAATTTCTTCAGTTCTTTTTGGTAAAACATCCAGGGGGTTTCTCCTCTGAACCACCCTTCTACAGCCAGGTTCTCCCAATTTGTCATTTGCCTGTCCAGAACTGCGCGTGCAGTTTTGGGTTGAAGGCCCAGTGAATTCCCACACAGATATATAAAAGGTTTTCCATTTTGTTGCGGAAACAAAAATTCATTTCTCATATGCCCAATCGGGTCATTTTGGTCAAGGTTTTTGGCAAAAGCCAGGTTGTTTTCAAAAATCATTTTAAAAAGCTTAATTATAGTATAAAAAAGAGTGCTGATAGCCTGAAGCTGCCAGATGCAGATTAATAAACACGAAAGTTGTTCGAATTAGGAAATTCCAGGTGATACCTGGATTAGGAAGGCCTACTGATGATATTTTTTAGAATATTTATCATTTGTCTAATACTGAAAGCTAAAGTACTATTAAAATGTCTTTCCAGCAAATATCTTAATTGCATTTCCTGATTAATGCTAAGATTCTGGCGTAAATCCCCCCCTAGTTTGTCATTTATAGTTATTTGATCTCCCAATATTTCTTCCCAAATTAGTTATTCAACCTAATAGAATGACGACTATGGAAATTAAACCTAAAAGCAATCGTTTGTATGCTTTCTTAATTCTTTTTGATATGCATACCAAGTTTTTCAAAAGTGCATTGGAGGGTATCTCTGATGAAGATGCCGGAAAACGTATGGGCACCAAAGCTAATCATATAGCATGGCTGGCAGGTAGTCTTGTCCAGCAGAGATTCGATTTGGCCAGTTTATTAGGAACTGAACAAAAATCAGCAGCCGATGATCTGTTTAAAAATAACAAAGGTATTCAGGATGATACGGTCTACCCTTCTCTGGATACCTACAGGCAGGACTGGGATAAAATTTCACCGATTTTAAGAGACCTGTTGATGAACAGCAGCGAAGAACAACTGAACAAGATACTGGAATTTCCAGGTATGAGCTTCTCCACGTTTGAAATGATTTCCTTTAACACCTACCGCGAAGCGAATATGATTGGACAAATTGCACTTTGGCGCAGGTTATTGAATTACGATGGGATGAAATACATGTAGTCCAGGTATTGAGAAGATACCAGAATAAATTATCTCACAATAAATTGCTACTTTCATAATTTAAAACTAAATTTGATTCATTGTCATTCAAACTTAACTATATCTAAACTTTATTTATTGATATAACAGTATTAACTGGGAATCGTGTCGTTAAGACAAGATTCTTAAAAATCAAATAATAGAATTATGATTAAGGCAAAGCGTAAAGACAAAGAAAAAATCATACAAATCCTTACAAAGGCATTTGAGCAGAATCCAAGAGTAAATGACCTGGTTAAACAGGACAGCAAAAGATTGCATCGCATAGATCGTCTGATGAGGTATGCCTATAATGTATGTTCCGTTTTTGGAAAAGTGCTGGTTTCAGATGATGGAAAAGCTTGCGCGCTGATCTTGTATCCGGATAGGAAACAGTTCTCGTTAAAGGGTGTTTATTGGAAAATGGAACTTCTCCTGGGAACTGTGGGTTTTAGAAGTGCGTTGAAAGTTTTA
Source organism: Pedobacter sp. (assembly GCF_035566355.1). GTDB lineage: Bacteria > Bacteroidota > Bacteroidia > Sphingobacteriales > Sphingobacteriaceae > Pedobacter. The sequence goes on along the minus strand of NZ_DATMRL010000223.1, from coordinate 2,025 downwards.
GCCAGGGAAACGTTTGTGAGTAAACACCATGAACGTTACAGTTATTACATTTGGTTTATGGGGGTAGATTCTGAGTATGTAAATATGGGGATAGGTACTGACTTTATGGATGAGCTGATAGCAGATGCAGATAGAAGAAAAAGACCTATTTATCTCGAAACCCATTTACCGCAGAATCTAGCCTGGTTCGAGAAATTTGGATTTGAGGTTTTTCGTGAAATTAAGCTAGATTCACCTCTTTATTTTCTACGGCGTAAATCGTTCCATTATTTCTTAAAGTAAGGCCTCGGCCCAGTTTAAAGACGGTATATAGCCAACAGGCCCAGGAGTATAATTATAGGCATATTGTAATCCTTAAGTTCAGTTCTAAGTTTTTTCAATGCTTTACCGACATGCTTTTCCACCGTATTCACAGAAATATTCATCTTTTCTGCGATGGCTTTATAGGAAAGCTGTTCTTCACGTGATAAAATAAAAGCTTCACGGCATTGCGGCGGCAAACTGTCTAAGATTTCTTTGATTTTAAGTTCTGTTTCCCTTGCTACATAATCATCCTCGATATTAACGGAAAACGAGTCTCCCTCCTCTCTCACTTTTATATAATGTTGTGATCTTAACAGGCGGCTACGGAGCTCGCTCAAGGCCTTATTTCTTAAAGTAGCGTATAAATAAGCTTGTAAATTTCCTTCAGTATCCAGGTTTTTACGTTTAACCCAAAGGTTTAGAAAAACATCCTGTACTAACTCCTCAACCAATTCTTCGTCGCCAAGTTTTTTATAAGCAACCCGGCAAAGTTGTACATAGTACAGACTATAGACAGTTTCAAAGGCCTTGATATTGTCTGCATGCAACTGCTTAAGCAGTTCCGTATCTGAGTATTTGTTAAAAGATTTAATGATGGTTCAGTGTTATGGTGTAAACATAAATAAAAAAATAACATAAGCAGATGGCGGTAAAATCATTTTTGTGCAATACATAAGTATAATTCAATAGTATGCTCCCTGAAGAACTACCTGAACTTATCAAGTTATACCTCAAAGGAACCTGTACTCCGGCTCAAAAGGAACAGGTAGAAAAATGGTATGAGGAACATCAGTTTACTGAAATGGAATTTTACAATCAGGATGAGGTTTTGATAGCAGATTCTGCTCAAAGGTCACTGACTATTTTAAAGCGGAAGATCTTATCGACCCGGCCTGAAAAGACAAAATCTATCCGGTTATTATATATTGCCGCTGCTGTTATGCTCGTCCTTCTATCGGCTGGCTTAATGATGTATAAAAATTTCAACACGTCTTCTGGAAATTATTATGTCAATGATATTGCCCCGGGCAAGAACAAGGCTGTATTAAAACTCGCTGACGGATCAAAAATAGTACTCGATAATGCTGCTAACGGCAATCTGGTAACGCGGTCTGGCATCCGGATCACTAAGACCAAAGATGGTCAGCTGGTGTTTTCTGCAAATGCAGCTTCCAATCAGAAAATTACTCCATCTAATGGTCATACAAACACGATCACTACTCCTCGGGGCGGCCAATACCAGGTGGAGTTGCCAGATGGTACGGTTGTATGGTTAAATGCTGCCTCTTCCCTTCAATTTCCAGAAAGCTTTCAAGCGAGTCAGCAAAGGCGGGTTACACTTACCGGGGAGGCTTATTTTCAGGTGGCAAGGGATACGAAACGTCCTTTCATTGTTCACACAAATGAACAGGATGTAAAGGTACTGGGTACTCATTTCAACATAAATTCATACAAGGAAGAAGCCGCTGTAAAAACAACCTTACTGGAAGGTTCAGTTGAACTTAGCTTTTCAAAACACACTCTGGTACTAAAGCCGGGAGAACAGGCTGTTCGTACAGGAGAAAATCTGCAAATACATACTGTGGATACTGAAGATGCAATAGCCTGGAAAAATGGAAAACTCAAATTTTCAAATGAGAACATCCGGGATCTCATGCATCGGATTGCCAGATGGTACGATGTTGAAGTTGTCTATGATGGCAATATGACCAATAAAGATTT
>NZ_DATMRL010000222.1:0-4467 GCF_035566355.1 Pedobacter sp. | reverse complement strand
ATGATGAATCAAAAACTGGATTTTATATTAGCTATGAAAAGAATGGAAAGGACTGTGGCTATGCTGTTGAAGCAAAAAAAGATGATAGCAATCCTTTTCCTTATATCGATTTGGATTTAGATCATTTATATGGAGTAAACGATGAAAAAAGTGACTTGGAATGATTTGCACAATGCAACCTTTAAAGAATTGAAAAAAACGTATAAATTAAGTGATAGACAATTAGAAAATGCAGTCCGTGGTCACATGGATGGCGCCAATACACAAGAGCGGCGCGACCTCTATAAAACCGTTTGGGATAAAAAGGAATAATCATGCCATTGATTAAAGGAGCCAAACCAGGCTCAAAAGGATTTAAAGAAAATATTAAAGCCGAAATTTCTGCTGGGAAACCACAGAAACAAGCTGTTGCTATTGCATACAGTGAATCTAAACAACAAAAGGAGAGTAAGAAAATGGAAAAGCATCACAAGGAACATCATAAAGAGCATCACAAAGAACATGCTAAAAAAGAGCATGCTCATAAAAAAGAACATCATAAAGAACATGAAGATCACAAGCACATGCATAAACATCATCATGAAATGCATAAGCACCACATGAGCGAAGTGAAGCATCATGAAAAAATGATGAAAAAACACGCCACTCATGCTAAAAAAAAGTAAGTCATCCTGATGTAAAAGAGGATAAAGCTTTGATTAGAAAGATGGTCAAAAAGGATTGTTTGAAATAAACAAGGATTACTATCATGTACGAAAATCCAAAAAAGGATGCTAAGAAAACTAAAAGCCCTTATAACAAACGGGAAAATGAAGTTACGGACAAAGCTTTTAAAGCTGTGGCCAAATCCGTTAAGCCGGTTGCTAAGGATACAAACAAAACACGCCGAAAAGAAACTCGGGCGCGAATTGTGGGCGATACAGTACCAGCAGTAAAACCAAAATCAAATCTTAAAAAAGATATGAAAAAATCTATGAAAGGGAAATGTTAAGGATGACATTATGGCTGAGAAATGGATTTCGGGCGCAATAAAGCACCCCGGTAAACTTCATCGTGATTTAGGAGTTCCTGAAGGCAAGAAGATTCCTGCTAAAAAGTTAGCGAAGGCAGAACATAGCAAAAACCCATCATTGCGAAGGGAAGCTAACCTTGCCAAAACATTGAAGAAGTTGCGTCATGGAAAGTAAGTTGCTCGAAGATGAGCAGTCCGAAGAAGTTCTCGAAGAAGAAAAACCTAAACGCTCTTCTAGGAGTTTTTTTAATTATCAAGTTCGGGAATATGAAAAAAATCTAATTCATAAACTCCCTAACGAATTAAGAAATTATGTGATAAATTATAACTATCGAGCTAGTTCAGACGAGCGTTTTCATATTGATACTAACGATTATTAACATAAGCATTCAATTTATAAGGATATAAAAATGAGTGAATATAAATGTAAGGAAGGCATGATAGATAACCGTATCGTTCATGACAATCACCAACAAGGTATTAAGCGCGTGTTACAAAGACATCATGACAAAAATGACGTTGAAGGGCATAGCGGTAAAATGGGCAAAGGCGACAAAGCTCATTGGAGCAGACGCGGAGATTCTTTAACTCCTCGAAAAGCATAAACACTCTCATCATTTTATAAGGACATAAAAAATGGGCGTCTTACAATATCCGAAACCTATTCCTGCAACCAATGGTACTCTCCCAGGGTTAAGGTTCATGGTTTCTACTGATAATCTATCAACCATCACCACGGCTGGCTATTTAAACAGTGTTGTAGCAGAAAGTGCCCAACCCTTATCAAATGGTGATGTGCTATTAGTGCTTTACGGCTATAACTTACCTACTACTACCGGAACTTTTGGAATTTTTACGGTTTCAATTTCTGGCGCAACTGGCAGTATCACTTTGGCTGAGTGGACAGGTACTAGCGGGGTTGTCTTACCTACTATTGCTAACCATATTGCAACCTATACTAATACTACTGGTACATTAAGCGAAGACCCTGCAACTGCTATCAGTGGCGGAAATATCCAAGCTGGTTTGAGTGGAACCGCAGGTACATTGGCTTCATTCCCAGGTACAGCTAGTAAAGGTTCGTTGGTGGTTGCGGCTGTGGCTAACACTGGCAATACCTTAACTACTATTAGTAATGCTGCCATGGGTCAAGCAACTGTTGTTAGCATTCCCGACCCTGGGGCTGCAACAGCAAACTTTTTATTAAATACTGGCGCCAACGCAATGGCTGCGGGTAGTAGTATCACATTTGCTAAAGTAAACGGTACGGAAGCTGCGAATGCTGTAACGGCAAGTGGTGTGGCTGGAGCCTTAACGACTTCATCCTTATCGACTGCTGGCGGCTCAAGTTATGCGATTACCTGGACTAATACTGCAATCACTGCGACATCTTCAGTATTGTTAACATTGGCAGGTGGTACTAACACGACTGAGAACATTACTTTGAAAGTAGTTCCAGGCTCCGGCACCGCAACTTTGACAATTTATAACAATACCGCTGCTACTGCATTAAATGGTACTATTATAATTTCTTACTTAGTTATCTAAGTTATCCCCAAGGGCTGAACGTTGCTCATCACGTTTGGCCTTTCTTTTTTTAATGGTTTCATATATCGAAAAAACAAACATGATGCTCATAATTGAAAAAAACGCATATGTAAAAATGAACGTTTCAAAGACTTCATTAAGTTTAAGTGCATAAAGTCCACAAAGCATATAAAACAATAAAACAATAAGTCTCCTAAGATCGTTGATTTCTGAACCCAAGATTAATATCGAACGATAACTACGCATAATATGTTCTTGGGTTGTTCCAGATTGCAAAGGATTTATGTTGGAGTCTAATTCTTCCTTGTTCACTATAGATAATTCCACATAGAAATGATTACTGCCGCAAAGGCAAATATTAAGGCAATTGCACTCACTCTTAATTGATACTTGTTAAGTCTATTTTGTTGATCGATTAATTCTAAATTTAATCTGGCATTTTCTGCGAGCAAATGATGAAGTGATTTTTTTATTCCTGGGTTTGCGTCTAGGAATTCTTTACATTCGATATCCCTTTGTAAAAATTCATTGATTTGATTCTGAGATTCCATTAAATTATTCCAAACAATTTACCTAATGCGGCTGCGCCTATCATTGCATAAATTCCCAAAATTAAATTGGTATTTTTATGCGATTCTGATTTTATTTCTTCACGAATAACTGAAAGTTCTCTTAATACTCCTTCTTGTGAATTTTTTAATACAGCAATATCTAATTGCTCTTGAGAATATATTGGAGTGCTCATTTTATGTCCTTGATCCCATGAAATAAAATAATTATAGCATAGTGAAAAATTAGTGGGCATTCCCTAAGTGAAAAACAATACTGCAACATTGATTTCAATTCTTTAGTTACAGGCCTTTTCTTTTTGGGCTTAATCTCATCTGGCGCCAAATCGAATGCTTGTATTTTTTTTTGCAAAAGTTTTACAAACACCTCGGGCTCGATATCCAAGAAATGTAAGTATTTATCCAAGAGTTCACTTTGATTTAATAAAAAAACTCTTGCATCATAAGCGTGCTGCTCACTGATGGAACGCACATCCTTTTTTTTATAAGTTATTTGCTCGGGATTTATTTTATTAACTATTTCCATATATTGTTGAGTTGCTTTTTTTCTAGAACGTGGGAATTTATATAAAAAAGCATCCTCAACGGCGAGTTGAATAACTGAGGCTATTAAATCTTTATCGCACTTGTAATCGTAATCTAGTCTATGCGTAGTATGTTGATTGATGAAAGCCAATTCTTCTAAAGTGGCTATCCTCGGTGTAATCTCAGGTTTTATAGCCTCATAAAGATAATCTATATCGTCACAATTTAAAAAATTAGCAAAGCATACATATTCGCGTTTTTGACAAAAGATTATTAGATTGGCAAAAAAAACATAGAAGCAATCATTTTTACTATATTCCCCTCTCATTAAGGTTTTCTTAACCAAAGACTGGATTGACTGCTCTTTTTTTTCTTCATAATAAATCGTATAGGGTTTCCCATTTTCAAATAATTTTGAAATGAAATTTCTAGTCCATTCATGCGAGTGTGGAAATTTAAAAACAAAACATTTTGCATTCATAAAATCATACTCCCATTTTTCGTGGAAATAAGATTTTCTTTGAACCATCCTTCAATTTCTTCTATTCGATAATAGATATTTCGATTTAATCTATAATAGGGAAGGCTATTTTTACTAAGTCGCGTTTTTCTAAACCATTGTACGGACAAACCATATTTTTTAGATATTTCTTTTTCTGAAAAAAACTCAATTCCATTTATTAATAACATCCTTATTCCTAAATAGATAATTACACTATCAATATAATCCGTTTCTTAACCATCTCAAACGCTAAGTTGGACTACATTGCGCTAAGTTCTGCTACGTTGTACTAAGTTCAGCTACGAAGATGT
>NZ_DATMRL010000221.1:0-4551 GCF_035566355.1 Pedobacter sp. | reverse complement strand
GGATTTTTGTCGCCTTCTTTTGCAAAAGTGGTAAATGCAGATGAAGTTAAAACGATAGCTGTTAATGCTGTTGCGAATAAGGTTTTGATAGCGGTTTTCATATCTTTATGTTTTAAGTTTTTTAAATTCTCTTTGTACATAAGACGTACGCAAACCACAAACGTTTCACCCCTTTTGCCCCTATTAGACCAACAGCAGGGTAACCATCGACGAACACACAGTTATTCACGACCAGCCGTTAAAGCAGTTTAACGATAAGTGGAATAAACTCAGTGAGAAGGTACTCACCCTTCTGAATTTCTTATTCGATTTTCTAAATTTACCACCATACCATAGCCTATTATACTACTACGAATATTATTTTGTAATTAGTTCATAAACTATGTTTAATATAAACCATATCCCTATGAAAAAAAAAATTAACCCAATTATTTTTTTCCTATAAAAGAAAAAAAAAATAATCCCGAAACTATCAATATCGGACTACAGAAGAAAACTTGAATATAAGCTTGCTTCGGCAGTATATCGGGGATTGATAAGTAATGAGATAGGTTCGCCCCCCTATGTTTCAGATGATATATTAATAGATTGTCAGATATACCTCCATTTCCTCCAGCGGCTAAAGATGTACCAGCTTAGGTATGCGTGCGGTACTCGCGCAAGCAAAGTCTAATATCCAATATTTTCAGCATTAAGTATACTATCTGCTGTCATTTTAGAAATTGAGTTAGCATAAGAGCCTATTTGATAAGTATAAATTCTAGTGGCACTTTGACCTTTGCGGGGATAATAATATTCCATTTCCAGTAGTCTTTCCTCTCCATTTTGCTTAGGAAGCCTAAATACATCCAATTCTGCTTCAATATTGCATCCAGAAAAAGCAACAGATTTTCTCTTGTGCCCAATATTTTTTTCGCTTCCTGACCAACCAATATAATCCTCGCTTCTTTCCTTAATACTCCAGTTTACGGGGAGAAGAGGAATCCTCAACTCTTTTCTTTTTTTATTATAGGATATCCCATAGCTATTTTGACATTTTTTCGCAATGTATGAATAAGCAACAAAGCCTAGATAAGCTAATACAGAAATTGATGCTAATCCTATATAAATAATAAAAACATATTTTTTATTCATAACTATCTTTAGGAATCTGATGACTATAATTCTTGCCAGAAATTATTTTAATTATTTAAGCAATTCCGGATCCATGGTGTTGGAATAATAATCATAAATATTCATTCCATTGGGGTCATCGCTATTAGCTATACGTGTTCCTTTTTTAACGACAATGAAATTAGATTCGAAGAATTTCTTACCGTCGTTTGCAGTCTGGTTCCGTTGATAAAAAATAACCCATGCCTGGAGAGCGGGTACATCCCATATGAACGATTCCCCATCTCCTCTTGCTGCGACTTTTTGAAATTTTGGATATTTTGTTTTAAGGTCATCTATAATTCCCCTGCTTTCCTCCTGGTTCACAGAGCTATATTTAAAACCCAAATAGCTAGCCTCGCCGTTAATATAGATTAACAATTTATTGTGGGCCTCAGAATTTGGATGTGTATAGGAGCTGATTTTTATTCCATCAATAGAATAATGATTCGGCTCATCGTCAATATATCCCCGTAGACCAAAAAAAATATCCCTACCAGACTTCAATTGCTTGTCACCTTTAAACAGTTTTGATACATCCTGGTCAAATTTTAAAGACAACAGATCAGTTTTGGACTGACAGCCAAGAAAGAAGGGAACTAAAGCAAAAATGCAAAGGATTCTTATACTTACTCTTAGGGGTGAATTTAATCCAGGTATTGCCATCTTGAACGTATTTTTAGCATTTATTTAACAAATCCAAGTTATAAAAAGTTCTCTGATAAACGAGCCCAATATATAGACTACTGTAACTCAGGCACGATCAGTCCCGCACATTTCATCAATATATTTATATATTTAAGACCATAATGCTCAAAAAAAGAAAATAGGATGAATAATTCCGAAAAATTAGATCTGCTTTTACTGAAACTGGAAAATCTACAGGTAAGACAAGCAGACTTCGACGCTGAGCTCAAAGTGCTACAATCAGAGATCAGGTCAATTCAATTCCCATCAACAGAACCTGATGTATCTCTGGCCGCTCCAAGTATTCCTCAACCGCGACCACAAAAGCCACCAGTATTTACGCCACCAAAAAGGCCGGTGCCTCCTTCTTTTCCAAACCAATTTAGCCGGAAAATAATGGATAAATCTGACCTGGAGAAGTTTGTTGGTGAAAATCTGATCAGCAAAATCGGTATTCTAATCCTGATTATCGGTGTAGGTATCGGGGCAAAATACGCCATTGACCATGATATGATCAGTCCTTTAACCCGTATTATCCTGGGCTACCTGGTTGGTGGCTGTCTGTTTGGTTTTGCGGTTAAACTTAAAGCCAAATACGAGAATTTTTCTGCAGTGCTCATTAGTGGTGCAATTGCCATATTGTATTTCATCACCTTTGCCGCCTACGATTCTTATGCGCTGATTCCTCAAGCCCTGACGTTTATACTCATGGTGATATTTACCGTTTTTGCGGTCATTACGGCTACAAAATACAACAAACAAGTGATTGCACATATTGGTTTAGTGGGTGCTTATGGCGTTCCCTTTTTACTCAGCGACGGTTCCGGGAAGGTCGTTGTGTTGTTCAGCTATATGGCCATCATCAATATTGGTATCCTGATCATAAGTTTCAAACGGTACTGGAAACCTATGCTGTATGTTTCCTTTGGACTTACCTGGCTTATTTTTCTGGGTTGGGCCATTTTTAAAACCGATGCGGCAAACTATTTAAGCCTGGGGCTGATCTTCTCTACCATCTTCTTTTTCACTTTCTACCTCAGCAGCCTGGCCTATAAAGTCAAAAAAGAGGAGCCTTTTGGCCTGTCAGATGTCCTCATCATTCTCCTCAATTCTTTTGTTTACTATGGCATCGGTTATTTTATCCTCAACATTGATATTACAGGTGCAAAATTGCTTGGTCTGTTTACCCTCTGCAATGCGGTTATTCATTTGGTGGTAAGCCTGATTCTTTATAAAAAGAACCTCGCCGATAAAAAATTGTTCTACCTCGTCTTGGCTATGGTCATCACCTTTATCACTGTTGCGGTACCGGTACAACTGAATGGTGGATATGTGACCATTCTCTGGACAATGGAAGCCGCTCTGCTGTTATACCTGAGCCGGGTAAAAAACATTGCGATCTATGAAAAACTCGCTCTGCCATTAGTCATCCTGTCCGCTTTGAGTATCCTGGAAGATTGGATCAGCTATCACGGGGCCAATTCTCCGACCGAAGAAATTGTTAAGCCCATACTCAACGTAGACTTTCTGACGGCCTGTATTTCCATTGCTGCTTTTACATGGATGTTTCGCGTAAACAGAAAGACAAATGACAACCCGGATAAATCCGTTTGGATTGAAAACACACTGGCTTACCTCATTCCTACTGTCTTATTAGCAGTTTGCTATATGACCTTTAGAATGGAGATCAATAAATATTTCGATGGAATGCTGGCCAAAACGATGGTCACCATTAAGCCGGCAGTTGCAACAGACCACTCTGGCTATGCGTATAACCATGACTATACATTATTGAAAACCGCATGGATCTATGTATATACCTTATTTTTTGCCGCAATACTCATTATAGTTAATCTTAAAAAAATCAGGATGGAAAAACTGGCTACAGTTTGCATGATGATTAGTCTAGTTACCATCCTGGCTTTCCTGACCGAAGGACTTTATAATTTAACCGAACTGCGCAACAGCTATCAGTCGCAGCTTGATCAATACTTCCCCAGCGGCCCTATTAATATCGGCATCCGCTACATTTCTCTTGCGTTCTTTGCCTTGCTCCTGTTTCAGTGTTACTATTTGGACCGGTCGGGCCTCTTAAAGAAGAACATCAAAAACGGATTCGATTATGTATTGCACATTTCTCTATTATGGATCCTGAGTAGCGAACTCATTAATATCATTTCCCTGATAGGATTAGAAGATAGTGATAAGCTTGGGCTCAGCATTCTTTGGGGTGTTTATTCGCTGTTTTTAACCGTTCTGGGCTTTGCAAAAAAGAAAAAGCACCTGAGGATTGGTGCCATTGCTTTGTTTGCCATTACGTTGGCTAAACTGTTTTTATATGACCTGGGAGACCTGGGCACCATTGCGAAAACGGTTGTTTTTGTGTCCTTAGGGGGTTTGCTATTGATCATTTCCTTCTTGTACAACAAATACAAACACCTGATTACTGATGATTCGGAGATGGAGAAATTAGTTTGATGTTTCTGTTTCAGAATTGCATTTCATTTCAGGCATAGATCTCGGGGCATAAAACACTGAGCCCGGCCGTCTTTACAGACGCCGGGCTGAGGTTTTGACAACTATTTAAATCGCTTATTATTTGGTAGTGCTGGTCGAAACACCTGCTATTTTGATGGCAAAAACCGGGCTGGAAGAATCTGTTTTTAATGCTGCAAAATGGGTTACATTCAGATTTGAAATGTTGTCTTTTTC
>NZ_DATMRL010000220.1:0-7377 GCF_035566355.1 Pedobacter sp. | reverse complement strand
AGATAGTTTGAGTAATATTTATGTAAAAACAGGTAAAGAAAAAGGTCTTTTCAACGAAAATATGGTGATGTATGCCAGGGTATTAGCCAATAATCATCAGCCAGAAAGGATCGTTAACTACCTGAAGCCTCTGTACGAGGGAAGCGGAAAATCTTTTGAGTCAGATTTAAGAAGCATGGCGCTCACAAAACCTGCTGATTATAATCTGGAAAATAACCTTTCTGTTATTTATGCTAAGGCGCTTTCAGAAACCGGGCATACAAAAGAGGCTATAAAGGTGCTAAGTTTTCTAAACCTGAGTGGCCAATGCAACACAAAAGAATTGCAGGAAGCTATCAAAGCCGAATACTCAAAAATACCTGGTGGTCTATCTTTTTACAGCAAATTCGCAGATTCCGTTCAGCGTGTCTATCATACCAAGCTGACTGCATTCGCATTGAATAAAAAGGATGACAAAGGCAAGCCTGTTAACTTCGATGCGCTAAAAGGTAAATATGTTTTACTTGACTTTTGGGGCAGCTGGTGTGGCCCTTGCAGAGCGAGTCATCCTCATCTAAAGGAACTTTATGCAAAATATAAGGATAAGGGGTTTGAAATCGTGGGCATTGCACAGGAACATTCCGCCCTTCCTGCAGACAGGTTACTGTGGACTGAAGCGATAGCAAAAGATGGTTTAACCTGGATTCAGGTTTTGAACAATGAGAACAGAGATAAGTTTGATGTAGTATCGGAATATGGTGTAACCGCATTTCCTACTAAAATTCTGCTGGACAAAGGGGGAAATATCATTGGCCGGTATATCGGCAATGGATTTGGTGGAGAAGGTTTCACAAATAAGCTAAAAGAACTTCTGGGAGAATAAAATCTATATATTAAAAAAAGAGGCTGTCTTTGGACAGCCTCTTTTTAGTTTAGTATTTGGATGATAATAGTGCCAATCTTGCATAAATCTCTGCCATGCCTGCCTGGTCAATTAATGATTTTGTATCTTTTTTACCCAATAGGCCATGTTCATCCCTTTCTTTTTCCCAAATCTGCAAGGCATCTTGCCTATAAAAATCAATCCAATCCTTGTTGTGGTCAATTTTATAAAGTGCGGCATAACCCCTCAGCATAACCGCATTGAACCAGTAATGAGAAGGGAGCCGATCTTTCTTATAAAAATAATCTTTAGCTGCACCTGCAATTTTTTGAGCCTCAACAAGATACTTTTTCTCTTTGGTTATCTCATAGAGTAATGCATTAGACTGAAGCATAGTACCTGCATTATAAGTATAAAAGGCTTTATCCAGCTTTAGGGAAGGAATTTTAATGTTATCGTAGAAAAGACCATCTTCAGATTGCAAGTTTTTACTGGTCCAGTTGTAGACCTCTTTAGCGGCTTTCAAGTAGCGCTGTTCTTTGGTGGTTTTATAAAGTTCGAGTGCAACGAGTATGGCCGGCCCGTTGGAACAAGTATTTTTAGTGGAATGGTCTCCTTCCTTCCAGTAAAGCCCTCCACCAGCTTGCTGGTCTGCACCCGACATCATAAAGGTATAGATAGACTTTGCTACCTGAAGATATTTAGGTTTATGGGTTCGTCCGTAAGCATCAAGATAAGCAATAGCAATCCACTGATTGTCGTCATAGAACCTTGAGCTCAACCGCTCTGCAGTCACATAATCCTGGTAAGCAGCAGGCTTCTTTTTATTGTAATACTGGTCTATGGCTTTTACTACCGGTTCCATGTATTTCTTTCCAGGATGTAACCGTTCCATTTCATTAGCAGCTTGTATCAGTGCACACAATGGCCATAACCAGGAATGAATGTTTTCCCTGTGCACCGTATCTGTGGTTTCAAAATACAATCCGGTTTTCCTGTCTGTAAAATAGCGGTTGATATTGGAGTAGGTCTCCTCCGCCTTCGTTTTATAATGAAGATCCTGTACTGCAACGATGCTTGTTTTGGCAGAAGGATTGGTGCGGTGCTTTTGCTGGGCCCTGGCCAGGCCTGCAATCAATACACCAAGCAATAAAATACTTAGCTTTTTCTTGTTCATTTTAGTTTCAGTTGTGTTACGTTATAGTGTGTTATTTGTGATAGCTCAATATCTGGTAAAACGTTTTATGTTTGGTTTCAAAGAAGAAAACTACGACTTTTAACTTGAAAAAAGAACATTTTATATAAACAAAATTGTCACTATGACAATTTTTTATTGACCTAAACCATTTATAATGAAACGAACCCTAGTCCTCCTGCTTATGATGCAGACAGCAACTCTTAGCTATGCCCAAAAACAAAGTCAGGGAAAAACATCCGGCAATCCTATCTTTCCGGGATGGTATGCTGATCCGGAAGGCGCAATATTCGATAAGACTTACTGGGTGTACCCTACCTACTCCGCTCCTTATGATAAACAGGTTTTTTTTGACGCATTCTCCTCAAAAGATTTACGCACCTGGACCAAACATGCTAAAGTATTGGATACAGCAAATGTAAAATGGGCGAAACGCGCAGTCTGGGCACCTTCTATTATTAAAAAAAACGGCAAGTACTTTTTGTTTTTCGGGGCAAATGATATCCAGAATAACCATGAAAAAGGTGGAATTGGTGTAGCGGTATCCAATAAACCTGAAGGACCTTTTAAAGATTATCTGGGACATCCCCTGGTGGATCAGTTCCATAATGGCGCACAACCAATTGATCAGTTTGTTTTTAAAGACAAGGACGGTAAATGCTACTTGATATACGGTGGCTGGAAACATTGTAATATAGCCAGGTTAAAAGATGATTTTTCCGGCTTTTTGCCAATGGAAAACGGCCAGGTTTTTAAAGAGATTACTCCTGAAAATTATGTCGAGGGTCCTTTTATGTTTATCCGTAAGGGCAAATATTATTTTATGTGGTCTGAAGGTGGTTGGACAGGTCCGGATTACAGCGTAGCTTATGCAATTGCGGATTCTCCAATGGGGCCTTTCAAAAGGGTAGGAAAGATTTTACAACAAGATGCTAAAATTGCTACCGGTGCGGGCCACCATTCTGTAATGGGCTCTGCAAAAAAAGATGAGTGGTTTATTGTATACCACAGAAGGCCACTAGATCAAACCGATGGTAACGCAAGGGTAACCTGCATCGACCGGATGTATTTTGATCAAGATGGCTATATAAAACCGGTTATCATGACAAATGAAGGAGTTAAACCTTAATAAAAATCCCCTGCCGAGCTGGCAGGGGATTTTTATTTTAGAGTAATTGATTAATCGCTTTAGCAGCCTCTGCCGATGAAGGTGCCGGCGCGTCCATATCCGCTATCTTAAAATTTTTATCAATCAGCAGAATCCTCGGAATGCCTACAATATTGTAGGCATGTAACTTATTTCTATCAATCAGCCATTGCTGACCATCTGCTTTACGGCTCTCCACACTCTTCTTCCAGACCTCATCGGTATCATCCAGGGAAAGAGAGACAAAGACAATATTAGGATTATCTTTGTATTGTACTTTCAGTTTTTCAAAATAGGGCATTTCATGCATACATGGACCACACCATGTAGCCCAAAGATCCACATAAATGACCTTTCCCTTTAAACTGCTTAATTTTACAGGCAATCCATTCAGGTCTCTTGCAGTAAAATCAACGGCCTCATCGCCTTTCCCGAAAGAAAGCAACTGCTGCAACATTTGATTTGCTGCTTTCTGATAAGAAATCGTTTTAATTTGTGTAATCTTCTCCTTGAATTTTGCGAGTTCAGATTTGTTTTTGGCTTTCTCCATCTCTCCTACCAATTCTTCCGCCATATACCAATCCCTAATGGGTTGTGCTAGTTTAGCTTTCGTTCTTTTGTTGATCAAATCAGCAGCGATGTCCCTGTACACAGTCATTTTCATCAATGAAGCATCCACAAAATTATGGCCGTAAACTATCAATTTTGGTTTTATCGCCTCTTTATAGCGTAAAGCATATGTTTCAGCGTCATTGCCTTTGAGCTTAAGGATCATACCATTATAATTCTCACCACTCAACAAACTATTGATCAGATCTGCCTTAATTCTGGCTGTTTCCAAACGTCTGAATTCAGTGGTTAATCCGGTTGCGGCCATCAGTTCTTTCCTTCTGATTTCTGCGCTCGCCTCTACTGCCTCAATAGTCGCTTCAGGTGTGTTTTTAATCAGGGTACCCGCCTCAAGGAAAGAACCTCCTTTAGGAAATGGTGTATTTTTCAGGTAATTATTGGCCTCTGCTCCTTTTCCCGTAAAAGAAGCATTTCTTGGATTATTTTTATCGATAACAACTTCCATACGATCACCCGGGCTTAAATATAAAGTATTACGCCCCAGGCGGAAATAATTTGCTGCCTTCACCGGAAAACTAATTTTAAAGCTTGCATCTTCTCCGGGGATGATGATCCGCTCACCTGTCTGCGGCAACAAATATTGGAACTCCGACAAATCCTCTACAACAACTTGATTACTAAAGTTTTTGAGTTTTCCACTTAAAGTAACCATACCTATCTTTTGTTGGGCGAAGCTCACCTGCTGTACAAGCAGGAATAAACTAAAAACTATAATTTTGAATCTGGTCTTCATGCCTCTTTTCCATTTTTGAGTACCAGATTGATCATCAGTTCCAAATCTTCTTCATTGTCGCCATCTGTTCTAAAGTTTGAAAAAATGACACGTCCGTTTTGATCAATCAGAAAATTAGTTGGCGCTCCTCCTCTATTGTCCAGATTTCCTTTAACTCTGTCTTTTACATCGGCAATTGGTGTAAAGCTATAACCGCTGGATTTCATAAATGGAATAACGTATTCATCTTGTTCCGGAACGATATTAATCCCGATGTAATCAACCTGTTGTCCCTTAAATTTACGGATTACGTTTTCAAAATGAGGAAACTCTCCTCTGCAAGGCCCACAGCCTGGAAACCAATAGGTCAACAATACAACTTTACCTTTATAGTCCGTCAGGGAGGCCGATCCGGAGGTTAAATATTTTTTAAGGGTAAATGGTGTAGCTGGTTTTGCTTTGGCATCAATCGCTTTCCAAATATCCCTGTCTATTTCAGCTGCAGACTTTCCAGCTTTACCTCCATACACCACAAGTTGCTCCTTAACAGCTACCGACGGTGATTTTGCAAAGGCATTGATCAGCGTATCATATCCAGCAACCGGGCTGTAAGCAATTTCTGCTGCTTGCGCTTTGAACAACAACAAAGTGTTATTTGAGCCAAAGTAACGGGGTAGTTTAATGCTATGGATAATGTCTAAAGCTTCTTTTGATTTCTTCTGCTCCAGCAGGGATCTTGTTTCTACAAAACTACTGGCTGTTTTCTCCAATTGTGCCCAGTTTTGTCCTTCTACCTTTTTAGCACCGAGTTCTTTGGCCAAATCCTGCGCTCTTTTCGGATCTTCTTGCAAAAGCAGGTCATAGAAAGAAGACATACCACTGGACGACCAGCTAAATTTTTCCGGAGCATAGGTGTTTTTTAATACCTCAAATCCTTTTAATTTATCTGCTTTCTTTGGAGAGCGTTGTGCCAGCCAATATAAGGCCTGAGCACCACGTTCACTTGTGGGAAAGTGTTTCACCAATTCTTCAGTAAGCTGCAGGTATCTTTTCCGGTCTACTGTGGCAAAAGAACCAGAATAATAAAATGCATAATCCGGATTCTCAGGCTCAGCCGCTGTCGCTTTGGCAAGGTATTCTCGGCCCTGATCAAACTGTCCCCATCTTTCCGCATCAATCCACAGATCGCTCCAGGCCTTAGCTAATTTCGGATCTATTTTAACCGCTTTTAAAAGATAAGGTCTGGCTTTCGGACTTTCCTCATCCGCATAAGCTGCTCCAACAGCATAAGGAACCACAGCTGATGCAGGGAATTTTTTCTGCCAGGCTTCATATTGCACCAGCGTCTGGGTATTCTCTATTCCTGCAGCTTTGATGTATTCTTCGTGAGCTTTTAAATTATTTGGATTGGCTTCAACAGCTGTTTTAAGCTTTGCAAGAACAGCCGGATCTGTTATCGTTTTAGTTTTTTCCTGTGCAAAGACAGAGAGCGGAAGCATCAGCGCTGCAGCAACAGAAATTTTTAAGATTGTTTTCATCTTTATGGTGTTTTAAATAGGTTCGTTAATATGCATTTTGTTGAATTTGGCCCTTACTGGCATCCATTTCTACACCATTAATTGGTACCAGCAGGCGCTTGGCATCCAATGTATAGGTTTTTGGTGAATTGACATCTACAGCGCCGATGGACACATTGAAGAAATCACGGGTTACAGTTACATTATCTCCCGGATAATCATTTACACTAAAACGGCGGATGTCATACCAACGCATGGAAAAAGGCATCTCCCTTCTTCTTTCTTCCAAAACTTTTTTAATGGCTTCGTCTTTACCGTTTGCTGTCAACGGAATATAAGTACTCATTCGTTTCATACGAAGGATATTTACAGCATCCATTGCGCCTGTGGCATCTCCTTTGCGTGCCAGGGCTTCTGCTTTATTTAGAAGCACCTCGGCAATAGTTGGCCCATCTGGTAAATATTTTCCGTCGCTAAATATGGTATACCTGAATGCTGCCGGAGTAATAACCGACATTCTCCTTCCTCCATTTGGAATCATAAAACTTTTATAGCGGAGATCATTTTGTGTATCGTATAAATTTAGCAAGGCCGTACTTGGAAGGTACCACTGAGAGGCTGTATAGGTATAACGAGTATAATAAAATTCTGGCCAGTACAAAAATTTTGCCGGTTGCCAGTCGTTTTGTTCCACATAGTTCAACGTTGCCGCCGGACTGGTGTAAGATTTGGAAATACCTGGCTTCAGGGTTTTGTAATCCACTAGCTTTGCATTGACACTTCCAAGTGCCTTTGCAGATTGCTCCAAGCTTTGATCATAATTACCCGTGAATAGATAATAGCGGCTCATAAATGCCGCAATCGCTTTTTTACTCACTCTCCATGCTCTTACGGGATCAACATCATCGTTAGCTACTTTTTGTGCCTCTGCAATATCCGAAAGAATAAAATCATAAGTCTCTTTCAATGTTGCCCGTTTAAGTGGCTCAGTATAGTCAACTGTCTTTTTTAAAGGAAGTCCCATAGAACCTAAGTTGGCATCACTGTAAGGTGCGCAGTAATAATTGGCCAGCACCCAATAAGAATAGGCACGAATAAAATACGCATCCGCTCTTACACGTCGACGGATGGTCTCATCGCCAGTCACCTGGTCAATATTGGTCAATATAAGGTTTGCAGTGAATATCTTTTTATATTCTCCATTCCATAAAGCATCTGCTGCAGCGCCAACTACACCGCTCACACTGTTTACATAGTATTGCATGTTATCGATGGTAAAAGCAGAAGGATTGTTCTTGTACAATTCTTTAGTGA
>NZ_DATMRL010000219.1:0-4057 GCF_035566355.1 Pedobacter sp. | reverse complement strand
TTTAGCAAACTGTTCCTTTCGGCCACTCAGGCATCCCTCCGATTTACTCAGCGTATCCGTGCTGAGGGAGTGCAAATATAGCAATTCATTGATACTTGCAAAAGAAATTTACACATTTTGTAGATAATCTATTCGCACATGATAGATGCTCATTAGCATCGTCTTGAAAATCAACTTTATAGTTTCAAGGTCTTTTAAAGTTAAATCGCAATTATCTAATTGATTTTGTTCCAATTTGTAGTCAATGATACGTTCAACGAGGTCATTTATGCTTTGAGCATCTGGATTTTTTAGGCTTCTTGAGGCTGCTTCGACAGAATCTGCGAGCATTAATACTCCGGTTTCTTTAGAAAAAGGAATTGGACCTGGGTATCTGAAAATGTTTTCATCCACAAATTTTTCAGGTGAATTCTTTAAAAAGGATTGATAAAAATAATCTACCCTGGTGTTTCCATGATGGGTCCTGATAAAATCAATTACACTCTCCGGCAACTGGTGCTTACGGGTAATTTCTATTCCTTTATGAACGTGTTTAATAATGATCTGGGCACTTTGTTCATAAGGGAGTTTATCATGAGGGCTGATCCCCGTATTCTGGTTCTCAATAAAATATTGGGGGTTCTCTATTTTTCCAATATCATGGTATAAAGCGCCTGCCCGTACCAGTAAAGAATTTCCTCCGATTTTAAAAATTGCCGCCTCTGCAAGATTAGCTACTTGTAATGAATGCTGAAAAGTTCCTGGTGCTTTGAAAGCCAGCTCCCTCAGCAGTTTATTATTAGTATTGGTTAGCTCAATCAGGGCCACATCAGATGTAATTCCAAATACCCTTTCAAAAGCATAGATCAAAGGATAAGCAAGAAGAGATAGCAATACACTTACAATAAAGGGTACAAAATTCATCCATTCAATTTCCTGGAATGAACCCTCTCTTAATAGACCAATACCTACAAAACAGATGAAATAAGCGGTTAAAATGAATAAAGCGGATAAAAGCAGCTGCTCTCTCTTGATCAGGTTTCTGATGCTGTAAATGGCTACCATTCCTGCAGTAGTCTGGTAAAAAACAAATTCAAAGCTGTTGGGTACAAAGAAACCGGCAATTAAGATCACCAGCAGGTGAAGATAGAGCGCCAGTCTGGTATCAAACAGAATCCGGATAATAATAGGTACAATACAGAATGGGATATAATAGAGGCTCGGTAGGTTCAGTTTAATTGCCCAGGTCAGCGCCAGTAGCATCGTTGTGATCACCAGTAGCAATAACGACAATTGTCTGTTGTCTGCAAAAATGTCTTTGCGGAACATGAACAGGAATACCATTTGTAAGGTTAATGCAAAGCCCACTAATAAAATCTGACCTAAATAAACCAACCTGCTGTCGCCAATTGTCTTTGTTTGTGCCTCGTAAGTTGCTTTAAATGATTGTAGTTTTTGGTAAGTATCTTCATCGATCACGTTGTTCCTGGCAATGATCAGTTCCCCCTTCTGTACCATTCCATGAGTAGTAGACAGGCTGTTCACTGTGCTGTTTTGCACTATGGTCGTCAGCTTTTCGTCAAAGATCAAATTGGGCTGTAAATGGTCTTCTACTAAATTTTCTATAACCTCCTTAATTTTTACATTGGGGGCTTTAAAATTACTTTTGAAATAGTCCAGTGCAGATTGAACGGTAAAAAGATCCTGGGTACTGACTGGCTTGGTTACGTTGTTGTTCAGTAGAGAGATATCGTAGTTCTTTCCATTGCCCTGATGTTTTGGATTAAGGGCGATGATTCCCCTGGCATAAATAGATTTAAGTAGGTTATAAGATGCGGTTTTATAGGTTTGTTTTTCTTTTTCCGGAAAAGAATTGGTTTGCCATTTTACATCAAACTCATTTAAATAAGCCTCCTGTACACCATTAAACAAATCATTGTTATATCTGTAAATAGGCAAAACATTTTCCAGCGCATCTTTTTTGTCAATAATCACCTGGGGCAAAGTCTTCAGGATAGCAAAACTAAATGGAGAGACCAGGTCTTTATTCAACCATACTTTACCTTTTTCAAACTCGTATCTGAACCGTGGTTGTTTGGGTAGAAAGTAGGTAATGATCAATACTGTAAGCACCATCATAATATATTTAATATTAGACGAATACTTTCTGTAAAGTACCTTATGGGAATTTTTTTTGATCTTGGCCAAAATTATGAAGATTGATTTCTTTCAAAATTAACATAATTAAACCAATAAAATCAATTCTTGACCCTATTCTGTTCAGCCTCAGCGCCAGTCGCATCGTGTTTCCTTAAATTGTTCATGGCTTTTCCAAAGCGATAGCTAAAACTCAGTACCGCTGTTCTGGAATCGTTGCGGTTTCTCCAGCTGGCATCAGTAAGGTTTAAATGGTCGATGACACCAGTGAAGACCTTTGTGCGGAAAATGTCATTTACTGCGAGTTTCAGGGTGGTGCTGGGAGATAATTTCTTTTGTACGGCGGCTCCGGTTGCCTGTAATTTCCCAATAATAAATTGTGCATCGGAGAATCGGTTGTTGTACATGTAATTTAATTCGGCATTCCAGTCCTTGCCCAGTTTAAACTGGGCAGTTGCCTGTGTACCAAAATAATTTCCAGTTGTTTGCAGGAAGCCAGTATAAAAATTAGTGGCAAACTGCGTGTTTTGGTAGTCGGCATGCAGGTGAACATTTAACCATTTGGTCAGGTCTCGTCCTCCATCGACAGAAATACTTTTGGCTGTTTTTTTACCAATGTTTCCTGGTCTGCTATAGTAAATGCCATCTACAATCTCAATAGTCTCATTTACATCGTCTTTGGTTTTGCTGTAACCCAGTGTTATTGTAAACATGTTCTTAAAGGTATAAGAGAGTTCCAGGCTTTGCGTAAAAGCAGGTTTCAAAAAAGGATTGCCCACATAATAGGTGAATTTATCCAGCGGTGAAAAGAAAGGATTTAAGTCCTGATAATAGGGTCGGTCAATGCGTCTGCCGTAATTTAGATCAATAAGGTTTGTTCCTGCAGTATCTAGTTTGTAAGAGAGATACAGGGTTGGGAAAAGACTGGTATAGCTGCGTTTAAAACTGGAGTCAGGTTTCATAATATTCCCAAGCTGGTGTCCGTTCGAAACTGTGTTTTCCAGTCTTAGGCCAGCTTGTAAAGAAAGCCTTTTGCCTTCTCTTGAAAGGTTGAGGTAGGCTGCATTGATATTCTCTTTGTAAACGAAATGATTACTTTTTTCGTAATCCGGGGTGGTGGTTTGGTTAATTGTATATAAGTAATCGGCGGTATTATCAGTTTTAATGTAACTGGCTTTTACACCGGCATCAAGTTTCCAGTTTTTGTTGAGAGGGTGCGAGTAATCGGATTTCGCAGTATAAATATCAAGATGAGCAGGCAGGTTTCCATTCAGTCTGTCTTGGGCAGTAAGGCTTTGATCAGGCGCATAGGTATCGTTATAATAGATTTGATCAGTCTGATTTCTGTACACCAGGTAGTCCATATCTACAGTCAGTTCTTTGCCTGTCTGATCGAATTTATGCCTGTAATTGAGGTTTACTGCTCCGTTTTTGTAATGAATATCATCCAGATTTTTGGCTTTGATAATGGAATAAGGCCGCCCGTCTGCATTCAAAAGATTGCTCACATTGTCATTTACACTACTGGACACTCTGTTCATTCCGGTTAGCACCATGCCCCAGGTGGTATTTTCGGAAGCATAATAATCAAAACCTGTTTTCAGGTTAAAGGTATTTCCGTGTCTTTTGAAATAGGAATTCTGGTTAAAATAGGACTTCACACTTTCATCTGCGTTTTTATAGGTTCGGTTTAGGTCGAGGTCTGTA
Source organism: Pedobacter sp. (assembly GCF_035566355.1). Lineage (GTDB taxonomy): Bacteria > Bacteroidota > Bacteroidia > Sphingobacteriales > Sphingobacteriaceae > Pedobacter. Next base: position 214 of record NZ_DATMRL010000219.1, on the reverse strand, counting down.
AAACTGTTGTTCAGGCTATAGCTAAACGTGCTAAAAAAATTGATCTTATTTTTAAAATAGTTAAAATTTGCGCTGTTGTTTGATCTGCTCAGTTCACCCTGGTTCAGGCTTAAATTCAATCCACCATTAAAGCCTGCTTGTTTGCTTTTTTTTGTTTTGATATTGATGACTCCAGAGTTGCCCGAAGCATCGTATTTTGCTGGAGGATTGGTCA
>NZ_DATMRL010000218.1:0-6168 GCF_035566355.1 Pedobacter sp. | reverse complement strand
GTGGTAATTTTAGTATAAAACCCAGTTCCAAAGATTCCAGTTTAAAAATTATAAAAACAACGGAACAGGCCAGCCCGGGTTACTATACAGTTGCTTTAGATAACGGGGTTAAGAGTGAATTTACGGCTGCCCAGCAAGTGGCAGTTGAACGTTACCACTTTCCAAAGGGCAAGGAAGCATTTCTGACTTTAAACGTGGCATCGGCATTTAACTCTGTTTATGATGCGGTTTATGAAATTGTATCGCCCAGGGAAATTAAAGGTTATGTCTGGACCGGAACAACCTGCGATGCAGGAAGGGCAAAAATCTATTTTGATCTTAAAACCAATCAGGCCTTCAAGAAGATATCCGGTATAAAGCACATACTGGAACTCTCCTTAGGAACTGCGGATGATCGCCCTGTAGAAGTCAGAATTGCATTGTCTCCGCTCAATACCGAAGCCGCTGCACTTGAAAATGATCAGGTGGCTAAGTTCAGTTTTCAGAAAGTAAAATCTATGGCAGAAGAGCAATGGGAGAATTTATTGGGAAAGGTTAAAGTTTCTGGTGGAAGCAATGAAAACCGGACTCTTTTTTATACCTCCTTATACCGGGTTTTTTTAAGTCCGGCGAATACGACTTCCAGAGACCATCGTTATCTGGCCACTGATGGTACAATTCAGGAAGCTAAAGATTTCACCTATTACAGTTCCTGGTCTATGTGGGATTCCTATAGAACCAAGTTTCCACTGATCGCTTTACTGGATCCTCAACAAATGAGGGATATGTGTAAGTCGCTGAGCCGCCTGTATGTATATGGAAAGAAACCCTGGGCCACTCCGTTTGAATCCACGCCAACAGTGCGTACTGAACATACCGTAGCCGTGCTTCTGGATGCCTATAAGAAAGGCATTACAGACATTGATCTTCCCCTGGCCTATAACGGCATAAAGAAAGAAGTAGACAGCCTCGAAAAGAAGCGTCCGGATCAGATGCTGGAAACCTGTATCGATCTGTGGGCAATGGGAAAGATTGCGGAAATTGAAGGCAATAAGGCCGACGCCATAAAATATGGAGATCAATCTACAGATCTGTTCGACAGCGTTTGGAACCGATATTTGAAAAATGTGGACGGTTCTTTTGCGAAAATGGGCAACAATGGATTGTACCAGGGTACAAAATGGCAATACCGGTGGGCATTACCGCAATATTTTGACAGAATGGAACGGACGTATGGTACTGATGGTAAAGATACATTGGGACAGCAGCTGGCTTATTATTTTGATCATAACCTGTATAATCAGGGAAATGAGGTGGGGATTCACGCACCTTTTATCCTAAACCGCGCAGGCAGACCAGATCTTGCCCAAAAAACAGTAATGGATATGCTGACCAAAGAAATAAAGCACCTTTACGGAGGGAATTCAGAATATGAGAAGCCGGTTTACAGTAGAATATTTAAAAATGATCCCGTTGGCTTTTTACCGGAAATGGACGAAGATGATGGAACCATGTCGGCTTGGTATACCTTTTCTGCAATGGGTATATTTCCCTTAGTGGTTGGCGAGCCCTGGTATGAAATCACCTCACCGCTCTTTAAAGATATTGAAATTAAGATGGGCAAAGGTAAAAAGATCAGGATAGAGACCATCAACAGGCATTCTTTGGAAGATCTGATAAAATCCGTAAGCTTTAACGGCCGAAAAATCACAGATTTTAGAATAAATCATAACGAATTGATAAAAGGGGGAACGCTTTTGCTGCAGTATTGATCCTGATCAGGATGAGGTGCAAAAAAAGCATCGTTATTGGGCAATATAGAACAAATTTTAGCGGTTTAAAATTGTTTTATTTGAATATCGATTTACAATTGGTTAGTAATCCGAGACAAGAATGCTGGGTGGTATTGGGACTTCGAATATGACTTCGTTGTCCCACCGGCATTTAGAGGGGCACTGCAGGAGAATTTCGCGATGAAAAGACACACAAAAAACAACCATATGAACAGATGTTTTACCCCCCTGATCAGGATTCTTGCCTCCCTGATGATGTTACTTAGTTATTGCAGCCTGGCACATGCGCAGGCCATTAATTTGAAAACACGTTACTCTTCCATCAGTATTGATGGAAAAGGTTATATCACCTCAATCAAAGATGTGAAAACCAAGAAAGAGTACAATCCTAAAGGACTTTCTTCTGCTTTGATGAGTCTTTCTAATGAAAAAGGATATATTTTCCCTAACAAGGCAAGCTATACACCAAAGAGAAATGAGATTGTACTTACTTTTACAAATGGCTCACAAGCGCGGATAAAGGCAGAACAGAAAAAGGAATATTTTCGTTTCCAGTTGCTCTCTCTTACAAAACAGAAAGAGGTGGATAATATTGTATGGGGACCCTATAAGACCAATATTTCCAAGACAATTGGAGATGTGATTGGCGTAGTTAGGGACGACAATTTTGCTATCGGAATGCTGGGCTTGAATGACAATACCACCGGTGGGCCTCCAACTGGCGGAGATATGTCATTTATGTATTATTTTATTCATTCTCCAGACCCGATAAAGTATCCGTTACCGCCAGATCTTAAAGAGGGGCAAACATTTACGATTGGGGGCGATGGTCATAATGATGTAGCTTTTTATTCTCATCCAGAGGAATATTATAGAATGAATTATGGAAATGCAGCACGCCTGGAGCCAAAATTTGGATCCATAATATGCATGCATTCCAGAGACAGGAGGAAGGAATACATGATCCGCTTCCCGGTCTTGCCGGATAACCTGGACGGAAAGGTAAATTCTGCCAGGTATCAGCTTGTAACTCCAACAGATGCAGTATTTATTGGCTCAGCGATGGCTTTATATGCCTGTCCTGACTCGCTTGGTTTGAATACAATTGAGAAGATCGTTTTAGCAGAAGGGCTGCCTCATCCGGAAATAGATGGAAAATGGATCAAGGACCCAAAAGCTTACCGTCCTGACGTAGCGTGGAGCGGTGCTCATGACAGCCTGGTAAACTATATACAGCGCCTTGGACTTAAATCAGTTCAAGATGAAGGCATGGGTGAATATTATCCCAATCGGGCAAACAGGTGGGCTGGGAAAAAGGTCAGTTTCAAATCTGCACCTGATATGACCATTCCAGAATATGGGGCGCTGATGAAAAAAAATGGAATAAGATGGGGTTTGCATACGCTATGTGAATTTTTGCAGCCAGGCGGCAACAGTGATGTGTCACCAGTGCCAAATGATAGTCTGGCCATCATGCAGCGTACCGTAATTACCAAACAGCTTTCTCCACTTGATACAGTTATAACTGTAGCAGACCGTGCATACTTCAATGAATTTGGTGGCTGGGAAGGAAACCATACCAACGTACTCAAAATAGGCAAGGAGCTTATAGAATATAATGGTATAACAGAAACCAAACCTTATACCTTCCTGAATGTTAAGAGGGGATTTCATGGCACTACCCGTGGATCTTTTGCTTCCGGAACAACCATTGTAAAACTGCAGCCTAACTGCTATCATGGATTTGCACCCGATATGAACCTGCAAGAGGTCTATGCCGATTTTTATGGGAAGTGGTTAACAGACGGTGGTATGGACTATATCGATTTTGACGGGCTGGAGAGCTGCATTTACCAGGGGCATGGAGAATATTCTTTTAAACGTTTCTTTGGTAAGCTTTTTGACAGTTACAAGAAAAACGGCGGTAAATATTTACGTGTAATGGGTAGCGCAGTTGGAGAAGGGAGCTGGCATTATATGAGCGTATGCAATATAGGAGGAGGAGACAATATGTTTAATCCGGTAACCAATAAATGGGGTATTGAGGGGAAAGATATGCGCTATGTGTTCCAAAGCAGTTATCTTCCGGCTACTTTTGGAATTATAGGTCTGGGTAGCGACTGGACCATGTATGATGCAGAAAATCTCCAGGCTAAGTCCATTGGCTGGGATGCCACCTACATGTTGGGTTTAAGCGAACGCAGTGTAGAAAATTGTACTGAAAAAGAGGCCATCTTTAAGGCTTACCGTACCTGGGAAAATTTAAGGAACGAAATGGATTTTTCGAAAGCATTAAAAGAGAAACTAAAGGATCTGAACTACAAATTCCACCTCGAACAAACCGGGAAAAAATCATTTGTACTTTACCCGGTTCGGGAAAGCCGTTTCAGAAACCAGCCATACGCTGCAGATGGTAAATCCTATCAATTAGAAAATGAATTCGAAAACCAACCGCTTGAATTTGCTGTGCGTGTACATGCTGCAAAGAGCGAACAGGCAAATGGAATCAAGATTACCCTTCAGAATGGAAAACAGTTTTTGGTAGACAGAAAACTCTCTGACGGAGAGTTTATTATATATAAAGGAAATTCATTATATACGGCCAACAAATTCAGAAAAAAATTGGAGGAATTATCCTCTGAACCTAACGTGATGTTACCAAAGGGGCAATCTGACATGAAAGTATCTGCATTACATGAAGGCAGTGAAAAAATAAAACTTGAAGTGGTGGTGAGCACTATAGGTAAAGGCGAAAAAATTTAGCCAGGGGAGTCCAGGACCAAAATACATCAGATAAGAGAAAAAGCATGTAATGCTTTTTCTCTTATCTGTTTTAACGTAATGCCTATTTAAAAAGAGGACGTTTTTGTTAAATAAATCTTTTGATACAAAATACTTTTTATGATACCGCAAACATCCTAAGTCAGTGTGACTAAGTCATGTTCAGCCAAATTTGGCACTAATCAATAGTATGATTGAAGCCCATAAATACTTATTGAAGCAGCGACAAAAAGAAAGTAGTTTACGATAATCACAATTTAAGAAGATAATAACAACACAGAAGTTATAGGAAAATTAACCTAATTTCTGTAAGCATTGGGTATATGTTGCCCCAATAGAAATGCTCTTTTGACCTATCCAAATCTGAAACTTATCAAATTTATCGACCTTATCTCTATTGATGATAAACGCACGATGCACCCTGATGAAAGATTTTTCCGGCAATAAATTCAACATTTCAGCAATAGGAACTCTGGTACTTAAAGATTTATTGTCTTCCAGATGCAAGATCGTATAATTACCAGAGGCTTCAAGATAGAGGATTTCATCCACTTGTGTTTTGATCTGTTGATAGCCATCTTTAATGAAAATCGAATTTTGCTGTTTTATACCTTCAGATCCTGACCTCAGATCATGCAATTCCATGGCTTTATTACATGCTTTTAGAAAGCGGGGAAGCGAAAAAGGCTTTAACAAATAGTCTATAGCATCAAGCTCAAAACTTTTTACTGCATGTTCGGAATAGGCGGTGGTAAAAATAACCATAGGAGGATTACTTAAAGACTTGAGCAGGTCCATACCGTTAATGTCTGGCATTTTGATGTCAAGAAAAATCAAGTCAATTTTATTTTGCTGTAAATAGCGGATCGCATCAAAAGCATTTGTGAATGTAGCTTGTAAGGTAACAAAAGGAACTTTAGCGGCGTGTGATTTTACGACATCAAGGGCAATTGGTTCATCATCTATTGCAATGGCATTCATCTGTTTAAATTTTACAGTTGCAAGGTAAGATGTATAAAGAACTCTTTTGCATTTTCTCTGATAATGAGCTCGTGCTTTTCGGGGTATAGCAATGCCAGGCGTTGTTTCACATTCTGTAAACCAATTCCGCTTTTAAACCGCTCCGGGTCATTGACTGATTTTAGATGAATGCTATTGTATACATCAAAGTATAAGGTATCTGAACGGGTTTGCAAGGTGATTTTGATATGTGAAGGATATTGCAGGCTAATTCCATGTTTAAAAGCATTTTCTACAAATGGAATAAGGAGCATTGGAGCGATCTGGAGCTCATTTAATTGTTCTTCGATCTGGGTTTCTATGGTAACATCTGTTGAAACTGAGGTTCTGAGTTTTTGTAGATCAATGTAATTTTTTAAATATTCTACATCTCTGGAAAGTGAAATCTTATCTTCCATATTTTCCTGGAGCATAAAGCGCATCATATCTCCAAGTTTTTGTATCCCTTCGCTGGTGCGGTCTGCATGCTCCTGAAGTGCTGTACCATATAGTGTGTTTAAAGCATTAAACAGGAAGTGAGGATTGATTTGTGACTTTAAGAAATGGAGCGTTGCATCTGATTTGCCCAGTTCAGTTTTTAAAGTAAAAATTTCTT
>NZ_DATMRL010000217.1:0-20866 GCF_035566355.1 Pedobacter sp. | reverse complement strand
CTTCTCTCCAATTTACTCCGTCGTCACTTATGGAAACCAGATACTGACCAATTAGCCCCTCGTCGATATGATCCTGACGCGGCAAATACGTAAATGCTTTAATCAGTTCTTCTTTCCCCATATCAACTGCTACCTCGTAGGGCAAATCCTTAAGTAATGCTGGCGATAAGGTATTCCAATTGGTCTTTTCATTTTCATCAATAGCATATTCCGGATGGCTGGCATCAGATGTTCCAAGTACCTTCCAATCCACTTTTCCTATTCCAAAAATTTTAGTCTCTATATCTCCCCAAAGACCAGCTGACAGATTTCTGGCTTTAATAGTTCCACCTTTTGCAAGAAGAAAAGGTTTGGTATAAACAGGAGAAGACAATACAGGCTCCGAACCATCTAAGGTATAATGTACAGGCGATTTACGATAAGCAGAAGTTATCGTTACTATTCCGGATTTTGCCCGCATGATTTCAGGAGCTCTTAAATGTTCCGGTTCTTTAAAAAGACCAAAATCACTCAGTGCAATGCAAACCGGAGATCCAGTAATCCTGAGTCTCACTATTTTAGCAGTTACTTTATTATTCAGTCTGATCAATCTGTTAGACCCTATACTTGTGGCAGTTCCGATCTCTTTCCATGCCCCCTTAGCATCCATTATATCTATAGCCACCCCTTCTATTCTCTGCCCCAGTTTAATATTTTCCCTTAATTGAATAATATTAAAGGTTTTCTGTCCGGAAAGCGTGAGTATCAATTCAGGCTTAGTGATCTGATCATCGGTAGCCCAATAAGAATACCTGTCCTTATCCAGCAAAAACTGAGGACCATATTTAGCGCGGTTATTTCCCCTAATGTTAGAAGCCTTAAGTTCGGCACCTAGAGCCAGGTTAACCGAAAAAATCTGTTTTAGCAAATTGCCAAATCTTTTTAAGGAAGCCACATCCACATCAGCCAGTAAGCCGCGCTTATCAGGCGATAATCCTAAATCCAGTGCTGCGCCACGACCTACACTTTGAAAATACAGATCCAAAAGTTCGGCAGAGGTTTTCACCTGCGGATCCTGAGCAGCATGATAAAACCACCCGGGTCTTAAAGGCACATCACACTCTGCCGGAATCCAATATTTTCCATTGCGGGTACCTTCAGTTCCCAGCTCGGATTTCACATAACCGTTTGCGGGTTTACGTCCTTCATCCGGAGCAACAGGCGTGTAAGTTGCCCAGCAAGTTTCCCCTGCATGCCCCATTTCATTACCTACCCATCGGGTATCTGGCCCGACATCTCCAAACAGCACCGCATTTGGCTGCATTTTACGGGTAATAGCCCAGGTATTCTCCCAGTCATAATAAGTAGTGCGGTCAATGTTCCTGATCTCACGAGCGCCACCATAATAACCATTGCCACCGTTTGCACCGTCATGCCAGGAAGTAAACAAGGGACCATAGTTGGTGTATAATTCTTTCAACTGATTGCGATAAATCTCCAGGTATTCCGGCTTTCCATAATTTGAATTATTCCTATCCCAGGGAGAACAATAAACACCAAGTTTAAGCCCAAGAGCGTCACAAGCAAGCTGATATTCTTTGATCATATCCCCTTTACCATTTCTCCAGGGGCTTTGAGAGATATTATGATCAGTTGTTTTTGTTGGCCATAAGCATAAACCATCATGATGTTTAGCAACAACAATGATTCCTTTGAAACCACCTGCTTTTGCCGCACCTACAATTTGTTTGGCATCAAATAGTGTTGGATTCACCAATTTGGGATCTTCATCGCCATAACCCCACTCATGATCAAGATAAGTATTGGCTCCGAAATGAATCAGGCAATACATTTCCATTTCGTGCCATTGTAACTGACCTTTGGAAGGTAATGGACCATAGGGCTTAGGAGCTGTTTGTGCAGTTGAAAAAAGATAAACAGTGAACAAACATAGCAATAAGGATAGCTTTTTCATGCTTAAATTAAAGCATCATCATTCTGAAATTGGCATCACTTATATTCTGAATTGTAAGCCATATTGGCTTTTCCTCACTGCAGTTCTATCTATAGAATTCCCATTATTGTATTGGCTTCATCTATAAAACGTTCTATCTTCTTGGTTCCTCTAAAATGTCTCAATAAAATCTCTCGGGTTTTACCTTTTCCGGCAATTTCAACAAGTGCCTTTACTTCGGTACCAGCATAAATGAAATTGGTGGTTTTCCGTATAATCTGAAAACGAATAAAATCATCGAAAGAATAGATACGGGTGATTGCTCCACCAAGAGTAGTGCAAATGATCTGGCGCTGATCTTTATCAAAACGAATAGAAGAAAAAAAAGTATTGATCAGAACCAAACCAATAACCAAGGGAAAATAGGTGGTGAGTATCCTTTTAAAACCTTCATCATTACTCATGAAATCTGGTATAGTCAGTATAAAGCCAGTCAGAGCAATCATTAAAACCCCAAGAACCATATTCGCAGTTTTCGTATCCTTTACGGTATACACGCCTGACTCTTCCTTAAAAAATTCAAATTCCAGAATCACTTCCTTAATCTCAGCTGGTTGCTGAGAAAAAACCAGTTCATTAATTTTAGGCAGAACCTCATCAATAAAAGCAAGCAGATTCTTATTACTCTGCTTAGAATAACCAGCAGAGACAACTACCCCTTTTCCATGACGGTTAGCCTTAGTAAATGCCCTGTAACTCACAGCACCCATCGTATTGTAAGGAGTAACCGCAGCCAGCTCATCAAAGCCAATAGATTTTACGTTCATCCCAAAAACATTGCTGTACATGGTCTGAGTACTGCCATCAAAAACAATTTTACGTCCACCAGCAATAAATAAAATGATACATACAAAAAAAATGAACCCCACAGAAATATATAGTATGTCCCTACCCGGGATAACATTACTGGTGTAAAGAAAAACAAACAACAGTGTAAATCCGATAAAATAAATAAGGGACAATAATCGTACAATCCTTGCCGGATAGATCGTTAATTGGTTGGGTTCAATTACCCATTCTGTTTTTGCCATAGCGTTTCAGTAGATAGTTTGCTGCCAAACCTCAATTTTTACGCCAAAAAGAGGAATACAATTCGTAACGGCAGCGAAAAAAAGAGTTTGGCATCATTTTTCGATAAGTAAAGAAACGATCGTATGGTCGTTGACACAACAAATGAAACAGAAAAGATGAAAAAGCTATTATTATTAGGTTTGTTTGGCCTGGTTGCCGTACTGCCTTACCATGCATCTGCACAAATTAGCGTCAATGTGAATATAGGATCTCAACCGCTGTGGGGACCTGTTGGCTATGACCATGTAGATTACTATTACCTGCCCGAAATTGAAAGTTACTATAATGTTCCAGACCGGCAGTTTATTTATCGTGAAGGTTCCAGATGGATTTTCTCTGCATCACTTCCTTCCAGATACAGAGGATATGATCTTTACAATGGCTATAAAGTGGTTGTTAACGGAAGAGACCCCTATCGTAACTTTGACAATGACAGAGTCAGATACGCAAAATATAAGAAAGTCCGTAATCAGAAGATCATCAAATACAGTGACGATCCAAGATATTATGTTGTGAAAGGACATCCACACGGAATGCCTCCGGGACAAGCTAAAAAATATTATTCAGACGACCGAGGCAACGGAAAGTGGAAAGATAAAGACAAAGGAAATGATCGTGGCCATGGAAAAGATAAATGGAAGAAACACGACGACGATCATTAAAAAACGATTATTAAAAAGTGGTGGTATTTACCACCACTTTAACGGATACTCAATCTGATCAACAGAACTTACAATTAAATCCGGCTTAAAGGCATATTGACTTAAATGTTCTTTTTGTGCAATGCCAGATAATACCAGGATGGTTTTATAGCCCATTTGAATACCACCCTGAATATCTGTTTCCATGGTATCTCCTACCACTGTAGTCTCGGCAGTTTCCAAGCCTAAATATTTTCTTGCAGACCGCATCATTACCGGACTTGGTTTTCCAATAACAAAAGCTTTGCGGCCTGTGGCCTCCTCAATCATCGCTGTTGTAGCGGCAATACCCAAATTATTCCATCCAGGTTTTTTAGGCGAAGGATCACGGTTGGTGGTAATAAATTTTGCACCAGCTAAAATCATATCTACAGCACGCTGCACCATTTCCAAGGTAAAATTTCTACCCTCACCTAACACTACAAATTCAGGATCACTGTTCACCAGGCTAATCCCATTTTCATGTAAGCTGGTTAACAAACCACCCTCTCCCAATACATATGCTGTACCATTCTTCCCCTGGTCGCCCAGAAACTTTCCCGTTGCCATGGCACTGGTATATACATGATTCTCTGTTACCTCAATACCAAGCAATTTCAATTTCCGAACCACATCAAGCCGGGTACGCTGGCTGTTGTTCGTCATAAAAGTAAATGGAATATCGTTTTTAAGCAAGTCGGCGATAAATTTATCTGCCCCCTCAATTAAAGTTTCACCGCTATAAATAACGCCATCCATGTCTATTAAAAGTCCGTGTTTCATCTAATTATTATAATTGTTTTAAGTTGTTTTAATCAATTGCTGATAACCAGCTATATATTCTTTATAATCTCTTTTTACCTGATTGGCGTAACCACTTGCATAATCGGATACCTGCTTTCTCCAATCCTTCCCCCTTGCAGCGAAAGCCCTTAAATCATCGTTGATTGCCGAACCCTGAATCCCACTGCTGCGCAATTGTGCTGAAGCAGTCAAAATTGCCATATCTTTTAGTACACTTTTAAATGCTTTGAGGTCTTTCGCTAACAGCATTAAATTGATTTTATCCGCTGTAGGCTGCATTTCCTGAAGTACGTAGGTATTTCCCTTAAAAACGCTTGTACTCAGCAAGGCAGGTGATATGTTTTGCATTCTATATTTAGTCATGATCATACGTTCTGCCTCCGAAGTCCATATGGGCTGAGCAATAGAATTATAGGGGGCAAGAGATGACCGGGTTCCCTGCTTAAGTTCTACCAGCAAAAATTTATCTTTATTCTTTTTCCCTTGCAACAGGAACATGTAACGCTTAAGACCAATGCTGCCTGTGCCCGCTACCCGAAATGCAGCATCGGCAACTTCATATTTATTGGGCCAGGCAGATGTATTTTTCAACCAGTCAGCGATATGCATCATCAGTTCCTTTTTTAAACCTGGCTCCAATTTAAAATGCAGCACATTATCTATCTTTATGGTAATTTTCTTTCCATCAATATTGGCCACCTTTTTCAGCAGTTCTCTCTCGGTACGCTTCCTTACACTGTTCAGGAAATAACTCACCACGCCATCTGCTGTTCTTGGATCCATATAATAGGCTTTGCCAGAACCCAATACTTCAATATACTTATCCAAAAAAATAGCAGCCATTTTATGGGCTGCTGCTTTATCTAATTTAAGAGCATCAAATGCAATATAAATACTGGTTAAAACCCTTGCCAATTCCCAGTTCACAGGACTCAGCATCGATTCGTCAAAATCGTTCAGATCAAAATAAACCAGTCTGTTATTTCCTTTGAAACTTCCAAAATTCTCCAGGTGCAGGTCACCACAAATCCATCCCAGAGGCGAAGAAGGAAATCCTTTTGCCTTACTAAGATCCTCATAAAAGAGATGGCAAGTTCCTCTAAAGAAGCGAAAAGCGCTTTCTGCCATCCCCTTATATTTCAATTGAATCTTGTCTGGAAGCAATCCGGCATTAAACTTTGAAATTCTGTCAATGATGTTTTCCATAGCCCTATCGATTTACCAGTTAAAGGACTGGATAGATTCCTGTTCCAGCAACCAATCATTAAACGCATCTAATTTTTCGCCCTTTCCAGAAGCCTGAGATTCTACAATAACCTGTTCATCAGACCTGGATGTCCGGATAAACCGGGCTTGCAGTTTCAAACCCTTTACCTGGGCTCGAAGTGGCCCCAAAGCCGCCTTATCTTTAAAAACCAGTCTGTAGTCCCGGTGCTGAAAGCGATCATCTATCCAAAACTGGATGTAATCCATTACAAACAATATGAATATAGAAAGTACGAGGGAAATACCAGCCAGTAAAAATTCACCAATACCAATAAACATACCCAGAGCAGCCGCAATCCATATAGATGCCGCCGTAGTAATACCAGAAACACTAAAAGTATTTCTAAAAATAACACCGGCCCCAAGAAAGCCAACGCCAGTAATGATATTGGCTGCGATACGGTCCCGGTTATCTTCTACACCTAAAAGATAGGAACAAATGGTAAAAATTGTTGAACCAAAACAGATCAGGGCAAGCGTCCTGAAGCCAGCAGACTTACCTCTGATCTCCCGTTCCAGACCAAGGATACTACCACACAGTACAGACAGAAATATTTTCAATATTTCATCGCCATACATCGTAGTGGGAATATGATCACCCAGTCCGACAACCATATAATTAGTTGTTAGGCAATTTTAACCCGGAAATACCTGTTACCACTTCCTCCTCTTCTTTATCGTGTTTTCCTTTTTTCTTCTTTTTCTGTCCACCACGCGCCTGTTCTTCCAGAAACTCATCATACTGTGCCTGTTGATCCCCTTTCAGAATATTCCTGATGCTGGCATTCGTAGCATTCTGGCCTTTATAAAAGCGCGTAATGTCATCTTCCCCTGCAGTACCAGCCTGTTGTTTTTTTGAAAGATCCAGCTGATCTTTACACATATCCACCATGTAATTATAAATCACGTTCTTTTGGGTTGGATTGAGTTTTACCTTTTTATCTAAGGCTTCTATGCTTTTTGTTGCCATTTCAGTTGCTGTAGGCAACTTTTGTTGCGCCCCAGCCAAAATTACTGTACTCAAAATCACCAACAGAGTTAAAACAGATCTTTTCATTGTTATTCTTATCATTAATTAATCCTAAACTATAAATGTTTGCCCATGCAATCTATAAAATTATCTGCAGAAAACCGCCTACGGAGCGATGCTGATTAGTTTATTTTCATCAAACGCTTCAAGCCAGCCAAATGAAACAGCAGGTAATCCAAGTTCCTCCAGCAACTCCTCAAATTCCAGACGCCCCTCTTCTTCTACCGCCACCAATAAGCCACCGCTGGTTTGAGGATCAGCAAGAATGAATTTTTGCAGCTCATTAAGAACACCAATTTTCTCCCCATAACTGTTCCAATTGCGCTGAGTTCCTCCCGGAAAACAGTTTTGACTAAGGTAAAAAGGAAGAGAAGAAATCACCGGCACTTTATCAAACTCTATTACAGCCGATAAGCCGCTTCCTTCGCACATTTCTGCAAGGTGGCCCAGCAAACCAAACCCGGTCACATCGGTCATGGCTTTAACACTCTTCATTCGGCCAAAAAGTTCACCTGATTGGTTTAGAGTAACCATACTTTTAAGCGCTATTGCTGCATCCTCCAGGCGAAGTATCCCTTTCTTTTGGGCGGTAGACAGGATACCAACACCTAATGCCTTTGTCAAATACAATCTACAGCCGGCAGTAGCCGTAGAATTCTGCTTCAGATCATTTATATTTAACATGCCGTTAACAGCCAGTCCAAATACAGGCTCCGGACAATCGATACTGTGTCCTCCTGCCAGTGTAATTCCGGCTTCTGCACAAATGGACCTCGCGCCTTCCAGTACTTTCTGCGCCACTTCCGGAGCAATCTTTTCAATCGGCCAACCCAGAATCGCAATAGCCAGCACAGGTTTTCCTCCCATGGCATATACATCACTAATGGCATTTGCCGAAGCAATACGCCCAAAGTCATAAGGATCATCTACAATAGGCATAAAGAAATCTGTAGTAGATATCAGCGCTGTGCCATTTCCTAAATCCAGTACCGCCGCATCATCCCTTTTATCGTTACCCACCAGTAATCGGGCATCCGGTACTGCCGGAACAGCACTATGTAATATTTTATCCAAAACCGAGGGGCTTATTTTACAGCCGCAACCCGCTCCATGAGAGTATTGTGTAAGTTTTATATCGTTTAAATCCATTTTTATTTCCTTATACAGCTTTTTTAATATCAATGCTTTTTGTAAATGCCAGTATCTTTCTTGCATTGACTTCCGGAACATCTTGTCCTAAAGCCAGTGAAAATACCCGCACCACATCCCTTTTACCCAAGCCGGTACGATAAGTTTTATCGTAATAAACCAATACCAACCTTACAAAATCCTCCATCCGGCTTTCTCGGATAGCTTGAACAGCATGTTTAGTTTGTTCCGGGCCAAGCCGCTTATGTATCCTTTCAGTGCATTCCACCAGAAAATCTTTATCCAGTTGCCCATATTCCAGTGCCAGCTTTTGAATGCGCTGTTCCAATGGCACTTGCAAGTTAATCAACTGCGAACTTCTCATTTGATTCCAGAAAGGTTTGGGTATACACCGCTTTCCGATCGTTAAACTCTCGTCTTCCACCCATATTTGTTTCCGGGTCTCCAGAAGCGAAAGCTCAAAAGCAAAGTTATTCTCAAACTGTTCCTGACTGGGCTGAACCATATGGTTCATCGTGCCATAAGAAGAGCCCTGGTGTTGCGCAAGATCCTCAAGGTCTATCACCTGCTCATTTAAACTCTTGAGCTGATGCAATATATTGGTTTTATTTGAACCCGTCATACCACCCAAAATCTTCAGATCGTATTCTTTTTCAAATTGTTTATGCGCCCATCTCCTGTAACTTTTATAGCCACCAATAATAACATATACTTCAAATCCATAAAGGCCCAATGCCCATGCCATGGCTCCGCTTCTCATTCCCCCGCGCCAGCAATGAACCGCAATTTTTTTCTCCGGAGCAATCTTTAAAGCCTCCTGAATAAAGCCAGACCATTTATTTCCTGTCAGATCAAAACCGAGTAAAATGGCCTGCTCACGTCCAATCTGTTTATATGTTGTGCCCACTGAAACCCTTTCTTCATTGGTAAACAGAGGAATACTAAAAGCATCCGGAATATGTCCATGTAAAAATTCAGCAGGTGTACGTACATCGACAAGAGGAATTGAAGCGTATAAACTTAGAAAATCGCCAATCGCAATTTGCTGGACCATTTTTTAAAGGAATTAGATAAATCAAAGATACCTAATTCTATACAATCTTATTTCATGTTTCACTAAACTACGCTCTTTATGATTTGTTTTAACCTGAAAATCTGCAGAATTAATATTAATTTAGAATAATAAATACCTAAAAATCTACTTAAAATGATTAGACAAGTTTCAAAATTATCCCTGCTGTTACTTGGTACAGCAGTTATCTCTTCTTGTGGAAACTCATCCAAGAAGGCTCAGGGCGCCGATTCTACAATGACTAAAACTGAAACCACCTCGACAGTAAGTCCTCCAAAAGAAAATGCACCGGCAAGTACGGAATTTAAAGCAGTTCCAGATAGTGCTATTTTGGGAAAGAACAGTGAAGCACTCGTTAAAGTTACGGCAGCCAAAAATATTAGCCTTCAGGATGCTGAAGGTAAATCTACTGGTTCAGAATTAACGCTCAATTTATCTATCACCAATAAAAGCAAGTTAGACAACAAGATATTCTTTTCTGTACAATCCAGCGATGCCAGATTGGAACTTGATAATTCCACTTCAATTCCTTCTTCAGGTTCAACGGGCACATCCAATCCAGAACCAGAATCTACGGGCCAGGCCGAGTGGAAATTTAATCTCCCAGCAGGCACGCAACCTAAAAAACTAAATTTCTTCCTGGATGGAACAAGAGTTTCAGTCAATCTGGAAAAAAAATAATTACCATTAAAAACACTGGAGCCGCTAACTTAACATTAGCGGCTCTCTTCAATAAAGTACCGTTCTGTTAACAGATCACACCTGCTTAAAACTCTTTAAAGTTCCGTCGGTATTAAATTCTATAGAATAACGCTCACGGCTTCCAGAAATACTGTTCGGAAACCATTGTATTCTGTTCTTCCAGACATTAAAATAAATATGAGTTATCGGCTTTACACCCTCAATTTCCGAAGCTTTCTCATTGTAGTTCCGGCATACTCTGGCCACATTTACAAATTTCATCAGCGAAAGCGGTACCAATCTATCCTTAATATCGTCCTTTACTGACAACTGCTCAGGCTTAGGACCCGTCCACTTGCCCTTTTCATATTGATAATTGTCTACATATTTTGGATTTGTAGGATGCTGAAGTGCAATAAAGATTCGCCCATCATCAAAAAAAGAAGCACTGGAGTAAACATATATTTCTTTACCTGTATATTGAGGCAGTTTTTTCAATAAAACCTCCGCCCGCAGAAGGTTAACTGAATCCTTCAGAAAACCAATATTTTCTCCCTCCCGGTGCACTATAGAATGAGTTGTACTTGTTGTAGTACTAACGTTAGTGACCGGCTTCTGTTTATCTGCAATCGAATCGACAGGATTTAGAGTTTCATCGATGCTTTTTGAAATTTGCCGGCAACTCAAAAATGCAAAAATCCATAGTACAAACATGCTCCATTTTCTCATAATACAGGGTTTATTTCATCCAGATCACTTGCTATGGCAATTTGATCCGGAGCTTCATCCAAATAGAAGATATCAATATATTTTTGTTTGGTGATATCCAACTCGAGTAGATTGATCACTTTTTTTAAATTCTGTTTATGAAACCGCCCTTGATCATCCGTGTATTCCAGATTAAACTCCACTCTGGGCTGTTCATTAATAAATACACCTGTTTGACGTACGCTAACAATTTTTGCCGTCGCTCTTTTTCCTTTAAACTTAAGACGAATTGCCCTTCTAAATTCCATACTAATATTAAGAATGAGCGCTAACAAGCCTTTGTAAAACAGAAACACGGCCGGGCAAACCAGTAAAGGGTGACCTATACTCATAAAACGCCAGCCCATTCCATAGCTTTCGTGCTGATAAGAAAACACATAATACCCCGCCACCAAAACAACAACAAGCAACCAGCCCAATACGCTCAAAATAACAGAAGTCTTCTTCACCTGCACTTCAGAACTGGAAAAAACAAAATAAGGAATATGTTGTAGGTCTTTATCAATCTTGAGCTCTACCGTTTTACCCACTTCAAAACGACGTTCATAGGACTTAGTATCATTCACTTTTGCTCGCTGTTTAATCTCCGTGCCTGAAAGATTCTTAAAAGACAATTGAAGTTCATAAGTATCATAACTTCCGCCTGGTTTGGAAAGCATGGTCGAGGTTATGATCTTAGCTTCGCGGACTCCCCCCTCTTTTTTAAGCTTTTCTATATTATTTTTAGCGCTCAGAATCTTTAATACCCATTTTCTCAAAAAACCAGTCAAAACAATTAACCAAAATATAATCGACAGAACAACTAGCGTTAAAGCAAACCAAGGTGATTTATCTTGAAGACTTCGGAGATCCTGTTCATTATTAATCGAATAATACATGATCATAGGAAATGGCACTGCAAAAAACAGGGCATACAGCATCCAGAATATCATCCATCCTTTTTTCATTCTTTTGATCTAATATTGTGATGTTTGATTATTGTGATCATAGGGGTCGTATTCATCTAAGCCTATTAACCAATGAAGGCAAACTGATTTTCAAAGGCCTTGCCAAAAACCGGCACAGGTTTTTCTGCGCCATTAGAAGCATTAATCATACCCAGTATCCAAAACACCAAAATAGCCCAGCCAGCAAAACCAAGAAAAGAAAGACTGGGTGCGGCAAGTAATATTGCATTTAATGCCAGGTTGAAAATGATACTCACGATGGCTAAACCTAAAGCCTGCCTTAAATGATACTTCAATAATGAATCGGCTTTTTCCTTACCTGAAAAATAAGCGATCAGCCAGCCAATAAGAGTGATGTAAGATACTATAGATAATGTTTTGTTGTTCATAGCTTTTTTAATTTGAAAAACACTGGCAATATTGCCTTCACAAATTTCAAATTAAGACAGACCTCTTTCCAAATATTCACCTACTACATTATGTCTACGGGGTGATGCTGTGCATCTACAATACGACTACACCAAAGGCAATTGAAGATATTTTTGAAAAAAGTTCTATAGTTCATAACGGCAAATTCGAGTATTAATACCTGCGCAAAACACGTAGATACACTCTGGCAAACAAAAGCATAAAAACACCAAATTTGATTAGCTAAATCACTCATTATTAACATGAAACCTATGGACAGCGAATCAAAAAAAAACTCCTCCGATCAGTTTCTAAACACCGAAGGCGGTAAAACCAAGTCTAACACGATCGAAATCCCTTCTATCAATCTCCCTAAAGGCGGAGGGGCTCTAAAAGGCATTGATGAAAAATTCACCGTCAATGCAGCGAATGGCACCTCGTCTTTTGGCATAGAACTTCCGGTCGGCGCAGCAAGGGGAATGGCGCCCAGCCTGTCACTGTCCTACAGTTCCGGTGCAGGAAACAGCCCTTTTGGCCTTGGATGGGACATAAGCCTATCCTCCATCAAGAGGAAAACAGACAAAGGTTTGCCGCAATACCTCGATCCGCAAGATTCGGATACTTTTCTATTATCTGACGCAGAAGACCTGGTTCCCGAATTCCAGCGGGAAGCCGACCAGAGCTTTTCGAAAGATCTAAAGGGCACCTATGTCTACAAGGAACAGGATTCTCCGGACGGTCTGTACCGAATCCGCTTTTACCGCCCCAGAATTGAAGGCCTGTTCGCCAGAATAGAGCGCTGGATGGAGAAAACGACCGGTACTTTCAAATGGCGGGTGATGAACAAAAACAACAATACAGTTCTCTATGGCTGGAGCAGCAACAGCGTTATTAAAGATCCACAAAACCCACACAAGATCTATCAGTGGCTGCCCGAATTCAGTTTTGACGACAAAGGCAATTGCTGCCACTACCAATATAAACCAGAAGACGCCAACGGCTTCGACAAAAACCAGCTGCCCAATAAAAACCGCTTTAAAAACGGCCAGATCACCTATACCAATATGTATCTCGCAAAGGTACTCTACGGCAATAAAACACCCTATAAAAAACTCAACGACAACTATCCACCAGAAACAGACTATCTGTTCCAGACCATTTTCGACTACGGAGAATACGATACCAACTACCAAAAAACAAACAACTGGGACTACCGGGCCGATAGTTTTTCAACCTACAAGCCCGGATTTGAACTCCGAACCACCAGGCTCTGCAAAAGAGTCCTCCTGTTCCACTACTTCGACGAACTCCCTGGGGGATCTGCCCTGGTCAAATCCATGGACCTGCAATACGATACCAGCAGCCAACGGGATTTTACCTATCTGAAAACCGCAACTGCCCGGGGATACATCAAAAAAGCAGACGGCAGTTACAGCAGTAAAAACCTCCCTTCTACCGAGTTTGACTACCAGCAACATGACTGGAGCACAGAAGTGCAAGACATTACGATGGAAGAACTGACCCATGCCCCAGCGGGTCTGGACCAGAATTACCAGTTTACAGACCTCTTTAACGAAGGCCTCTCCGGCATGCTCACCGAACAAGCTACAGGATGGTACTATAAACACAGTCTGGGCAAGGGCCAGTTCGAAAACGCCACGCTCATCAGCCCCAAACCCTCTTTTACCGGTCTGGGTAAAGCCCTTCAAATCGCAGACCTGGACGCAGATGGTCACAAACAAATCGTCAGCATGGGCAGTCAGCCTTCTGGTTATTTCGAACTCGACGATCAGGACCAGTGGCAGCCCTTCCAAAACTTTCTCAACAGCCTCAACATCAATCTGGATGACCTCAACATGCGCATGATCGATTTGAACGGCGACGGAAAACCAGACCTGCTGATCACCGAAGACAATGTGTTCACCTGGTATGAATCCCTGGGCAAAGACGGTTACGATACCTCAAAGAGGACCATCAGAGCTACCGACGAAGAAGCGGGCCCGGCCATTCTGTTCTATGATCCGCTTCAAACCATCTTCCTGGCCGATATGTCTGGCGATGGAATGACCGACATTGTAAGGATCAGGAACGGCGAAGTCTGCTACTGGCCCAACCTGGGATACGGCCAATTCGGAGCCAAAGTTACCATGGACAACGCCCCGTTCCTCGACTTTCCGGACGCCTTTAACCCGATTTACATCAAACTGGCCGACCTGGACGGCTCCGGAACCACAGACCTCATCTACCTTGGCAGAAACAAGTTCAGTTGCTGGATGAACCTCAGCGGCAATAGCTTCAACAATGTTCCTTTTGAAACAAACACCTTCCCGGAGATCCACAACCAGGCCAATATCACCGTAACTGATTTACTCGGCAACGGCCTTTCCTGTATCGTTTGGTCCAGCAACCTGCCCCAATATAACAATACACCCTTGCGCTATATCGACCTGATGAACAGCAAAAAACCGCACCTGCTCATCGGCTATAAAAACAACCTGGGTAAAGAAGTAACTATAGAATACACGCCCTCTACCCGGTTTTACATTGAAGATAAACTCAATGGCCGGCCCTGGATCACTAAACTGCATTTTCCGGTACATTGCGTTTCCAGAACAGAAACCCTCGATAAAATTACCGGCTACAGATTCACCAGCAGCTACAAATACCACCATGGTTATTACGACCACCCCGAACAAGAATTCCGGGGCTTTGGCATGGTGGAACAAACAGATACCGAACAACTCGAAGAACTGGATTATAACCAACCACCCGTCTATACCAAAAACTGGTTCCATACTGGCGCTTTCCTTCAGAAAGACAACATACTGAACCAATTTGCCCGCGAATACTGGTACGAAGAAATGGCCAGACAAGGTTTTACAGTGGCCAATCACGAAAGCCTGTTGCCCGATGCTCCTATTTTGCCTGGGCCAGGCATAGACCCTGGTTTCCTTGATCATCTGAGCGGAGAAGAATGGTGCCAGGCCCTAAGAACCTGTAAAAGCATGGGGCTCCGTACAGAAGTCTTTGCATTAGATGCACCACTAAATATGCCCGATAATGATCAGATCCGGCAACAGCTCAGTCCCTATTCAGTAACCACCCACAACGTAGTTCTTGAAATGCTGCAACCCAAAGGACAAAACAAATATGCCGTTTTCATTTCCAAAGAAAGCGAATCCATCTCCTATGCCTATGAACGGGCAACCGACGATCCCAGGATCAGCCACAAACTCAACATCAAACTGGATGAATATGGCAATATCCTCGAATCAGCAAGTGTCGTTTATCCCCGGAAAATTAGCGATGCGAGCTTACCCGTGGAAACCCAGGACGAGCAGAACAAAACACACATCCTTTATACGCTTAACCAATTCAGTAACAGCATTAACAAAACCAACAACTACCGTTTAGCTTTACAAACAGAAAGCCAAACATTCGAACTAAAAGGGCTAAGCAAAACCACCCCTTACTTTACCTTAAGCGATTTCAATAATATCCTCAACCTCGCCACGGAAATTCCTTATACACAAATAGACAACACTCCGGCCAGCCCTCAAAAACGGTGTATTGAACACGTACGCAGCACCTATTACAAAAATGACCTCAGTGGTCCACTCCCGCTGCACCAGCTCGAATCCCTGGCCATAGGCTACGAAAGTTACCAGCTTGCCTTTACACCTGACCTGTTGACCGATATTTTTGGCATTAAAGCAACTGATGCCCTGCTCACAGAAGGCAAATTTACCCACAGCGAAGGCGACAACAACTGGTGGATCCAATCGGGAACCACACAGTACATCACTGGAGCAGAGGACCAAACAACTGCAGCAAACCGCTTTTACAGGCCCATTTCCTATACAGACCCCTATGGCGCCATCACCAAGGTCCGTTATTATGGCAATTATAACCTGCTCATAGACCAAACCACAGACGCATTAGGCAATACCACTTCTGCAGAACGTTTCAATTTCCGCAGTTTAACTCCAGAACGCCTGCGCGATGCCAATCAAAACCTATCTGAAGTGATTACCGACGAACTCTGCCTGGTCAAAGCAACTGCTATCTACGGAAAAGGCACAGAAGCCGATGAGCTCAGTGGCTTAACCGAATTCAGCAATCCTGCAGAAAACATCCTGATCAACCAGTTCTTCAATGCCGCAGACGGATTACAACTGACCAATACCGCAAAAATACTGCTGCACCATGCCACATCCTGTTTCGTCTATGATTTTGACACCTACAAAAACACAGGTAAACCGACCGTCGTCGCCACGATACTAAGAGAACAACATTTCAAAAACAACCCCGATTCCCCTGTACAAATCAGCCTGGAATACAGCAGCGGCATAGGCAGCACAGTGATGAGAAAAGTACAGGCAGAACCTTTCCGCTGGATTGGAAACGGCCGCACTGTCCTCAACAATAAAGGCAATCCGGTTAAGCAATACGAGCCTTATTTTTCCCTCACCTGGCACTACGAAGACGCGGCTGAACTGGTAGAAAACGGTGTCAGTCTACTCATGCACTATGATCCGCTTGGGCGACTGGTCAAAACCACCATGCCCGATGAAACCTTTTCCAGGGTAGAATTCTCCACCTGGAAACAAAGCATTTATGATACCTGCGATACCATCCTGGATTCACCCTGGTACACCAACAGAACCAACCACCTGATCGATGGCCTGCTGATCGCCCAGGGCAAAGACCCTATCAAAGAAAAAGAAGCAGCAGACCAAGCCGCTTTACATGCCAACACACCAAATATTCTCCATTTCGATACGCTTGGAAGGCCTGTACTTTCTATAGAACACAACCGGAATTCACAAACCAATGCCGACGAATTCTACAACACCAAGGTCAAATTAGATGTAGAAGGCAATCTGCGCAGCATTACCGATGCCAGGGAGTTACCGGAAAATGGCAGCAAAGGCAATCTGGTGATGCAGTATAAATACGATATGCTGGGCCACAAAGTATACCAGAACAGCATGGATGCCGGGCAACGCTGGCTCCTGTCCAATTGTTTAGGCAGCCCTTTACGCACCTGGGACGAACGGAACCATGAATTCTGCTATTTCTATGATGTTCTTCAAAGACCACTTTACAGCCAGGTCCTTGGCGGAGATGGTCCACAGCCCCTCAACCATATTTTCGAAAGGATCTTTTATGGCGAAAACGAACCCAGCCCGGAAAGCAAAAACCTACGGGGCAAAATGGTCAAACATTACGATACCGGCGGTGTGGTATGGACTCCGGAATATGATTTCAAAGGCAAGGCCATAGAAACCACCAGACAACTATTCAAATCCTATAAAACCGTAGCGAACTGGACCGACTCCAATCTTTTCAACGATTTGGAAACCAAAGAATTTACCTACAAAATAGAAACCGATGCTTTAGGAAGAATCACCCAGCAAACCGCACCAGACGGAAGCATCTCCAGCCCCACCTATAACCGCACGGGCCTGCTTCAGAGCCAATCGGTCCAGGAACCCGGATCGGCCATAAAAATACCCTACATCAAAGACATTGACTACAATGAAAAAGGTCAGCGTAATAAGATCATTTACGGCAATAATGTCATCACCCGTTTTTATTACGACACCCAAACCTTCCGCCTCAATCGGCTGGAATCCAAAAGGCTCAACAATGATCCATTGCAGGATTGGTATTATACTTTCGATCCCACAGGAAATGTAACCCATATCGAAGACAAAAACATTACCGAAACCTTTTTCGCCAATGAGAAAACAGACGGCGTATCACAATATACCTACGATGCCCTGTACCGCCTCATCCAGGCCACCGGACGCGAAAACAAGGCTGCCTTAAATTACGACACCAAGGACAACTGGAATGACAAAGCCTTTATCCAGCAACTCCATCCAGGCGATCCTATGGCCATACGGTCTTATACCCAGAGCTATCAATATGATCAGGTGGGCAATATCCTGCAAATGGCGCAACTTGCCGCCGGAAATAACTGGACCAGAAACTACGAATATGAAAAAACCAATAACCGACTAAATAACACCAAAATAGGTAGTACCACTTACAGCTATACCATACATCCAAAACATGGCTTTATCTTAAATATGCCTAACCTGGATGCCATCAGCTGGAACTTCAAAGAAGAACTCATCAGTACCATTCAGCAAAAAGTAAATCCGGCAAACGGAACTGCAGAAACCACCTGGTATCAATACGATGCTCAGGGCCAGCGCCTCCGCAAAATCACCGAAAACAGCGCCAGCGCCGGAGCTACACCTTCCGTCAAAGAAGAACGGATCTATATTGGTAGTTACGAACGCTACAAGAATTACAGCGGCACCAGCGCGGGCCTGGAGCGGGTTAGCCTCAGCATCATGGACCAACAACACCGCTTTGTACTGATCGACACCCGTAACGACATCAACGATGGCACCGAAAAACAACTGATCCGCTACCAGCTCCACAACCACCTTGGTTCTGCGGCTTTAGAACTCAGTGATGCCGCTGAAGTGATCAGCTACGAAGAATACCATCCTTTTGGCACCACCGCTTTTCAGGCCAACAGCAGCACAATCAAAGCAGCGGCCAAGCGTTACCGCTACACGGGTATGGAACGGGATGAAGAAACAGGTTTCGGTTATCATGGTTCAAGGTACTATCTCCCCTGGTTGGGCAGATGGCTCAGTTGCGACCCGATCGGTATCCAGGGCGGTATAAACTGCTATGCCTATGTCAAAAACAACCCTATTATGCAACTGGATCCGACTGGAAAAGATGGAGAAACCTGCGGGGTTTGGGACGAAGAAACCGCGACCTGCCATGCAGATGCTTGCCCGATTCAATCTTCCCCTGAGATAGAACCACCTTCTCCGGCTACACCGCCAAGGGTAAGTGTCAGAAGAAGGGCGGTTGGTCCTCCGGTTTCCCATGCTGCACCACCACCACCGCCCCCTCCGCCGCCGCCACCGCCACCTCCTGCAGAACCCACTGCAGCAGACATCACCAACAGTTTATGGCAGGCCGCAGAAGCAGACAATTATTCTGACACTTCTGTAGGTGCATTAATCGATAATGTCGAACTCAACCATACAGATCCTTTTATCCGGAGCACTTCCCTGAGTTATGCCACGGTACGGGCAACCGTTGCCGTGCGGGCCTGGGACCGGGGAGACTACGGCACTTCCATACTCAACTATACTGTCGGAATCATAGAATGTTTCCACTACGCCACCTTTGGGGACACCCATGCAGAAAGCGCTAAAAATGTCGTGTTTACGATGGTGGTTTCTGCAGGCATGGGTGCATTGGGGGCTGCAGGGGGAAGACCTGGCCTACCTGCGGAACCACCTCCAAGACCCAACCCTTTTGCCGGCTTGTCTGAAGCAGAAATAGACACTGCACTGAGCACAATAGAAACGACTGGTCCCATACACCGGGTACCCGCATCGGTAACCCAAACCACCACCACGCCATTGTCTGATTTTGTACCGATCTCCAGATGGGGACGACCAGGACTAAGGCCAGGCGACTGGATAATGCCAGGATCTCCAAGTCGGCTCAACTATTTCTTCTCTTTCAAATGGGATCCCAATCCAACCAATATCCGGGCACCATTTGCCAGCGGAGAAGCCTTCCTTGTACCACCGGAAAGTGTGACCTGGCCAAGAGGCTGGGGCCTTGACGGGGCTTTCAAAGGCCTGTTCGGACAGCGGGTATATACACCTGCGCCACCCCCACCAGCATTACCACCAGCACCAACACCATAAACCTATTTAAAATATAAAGTCATGAACACCAATCAACATCAAAAACCTAATTTCGTTTTAGGCAGAATAACAGACTTCACCGGCAAACCTATAGAAAACCTGGTGGTCGAAATCTACGATCAGAACCTGCGTTCAGGCGTGCTTTTAGCAGAAACCAGCACCAATAAAAACGGCCAGTACAAAACCAGCTGGCAGCAAAGCCAACTCAGCGGCCCCAATCTCCGTACCGCAGACCTGGCATTGAAAGTCTACACCCCTAAGAAAAGGGTCCTGGTCTATGCCTCCCCGCTAAACAAAGTTCGCTTCAATGCCTCCCCAAGCGAAGTGATCGATGTTGCGCTACAGGAACCTATTCAAGACCGCCTGATCGAATTTGATGAACTGCTGAAAGAAGTCACTTACCTGGCGGCAAACCTCGCTATTGCCGATCTTCAGGAAAGCACCGACTACCAGGATGTCAGCTTTCTGTCCAAAGAAATCGGGATCAAACCCGAAAAGATCGAACACCTGATCCTGGCACACAGAATCCAGGCCATTTCCAAAATAGACCCGGATTTCTTCTATGCTTTGCTGCGCGAAAACACCTTATTGCTCAGTGATCCATCGCAGAACCTCCCGATCCGACTTTCCATTGGCTTGCAGAGCCCTGCGGAACCTTTGCTGCTGGAAGCTGCATTGAAAGAGACCGATACCCTCAGTCAAGCGGTAAAAACAGCCATAAAAGACCAGATTGTTAATCCCTCCCTGGAAAAACGCTTCAAAAGAAACCTGGAACTGCTCCAAAGCTTTAAAAAAAGAGCAGAAAAATACAGCACAGAGCAACATACAGAAAAGATCCTCAGCACTGTTGGCCGTTTCCTGCTGGATGGCAAAGTACAGGAAGTCAAAAAACTATTTAAGGAAAACAGGAACGACCTCAATGCCTTCTTTGACAAAGTAACCAATCCGGCCTTTTTTTCCAGTAATACCCGGGCTGCAGATGTAAAGACCAGTATTGCCATGGGGCAGTTATTTGGTTTTGGCAACGAAATCATCCCTCATTTGATGAAATCAAGGAAAATCAGCAAACCAGAAGACATCAGAAAGCTGGCCAGCTTGAATAAAACAGAATGGCTAACAGAACTGACCAAAGCCAGTGGAAGCAAAGCACCAACGGCAGAACAAAAAAAGGCATTAAGCCTTTACGCGTCCACTATAGTGCGTAAAATGGAAAAAGCCTACCCTACAACGGCTTATG
>NZ_DATMRL010000216.1:0-2754 GCF_035566355.1 Pedobacter sp. | reverse complement strand
AAACCAGTACTGCGCAAGCTCAGATTGAAAAAGCTAAAGCAAGCGTTGCAGCTAAAGAAACTGCGCTGGCAAAAGCCAAGCTTAATCTTTCTTATACCAGGATTATTGCACCAGCAAGCGGAAAAGTGGGTAAAACAAATTTAAAAAAGGGACAATACGTACAAGGTGGTCAACCCTTGTTCAGTTTAATCAGTAATGACAAATACTGGATTGTAGCCAACTTTAAAGAAACACAGATAGAGCATATGAAAGTTGGACAATCCGTAGACATTAAGGTAGACGGTTATCCTGATCATAAAATCTCCGGCAAAATATCTGGCTTCAGTGATGCTACTGGTGCGAAATTCTCCCTGCTTCCACCAGATAATTCTACAGGAAACTTTGTAAAGGTAACTCAAAGAGTTCCCGTAACTATCGAGATTGATCGGCCGGAAACTTTTACCGGAATTTTAAAAGCAGGACTTAGTGTAGAAGCAGATGTCAAAATACATTAAAATCATTATTGTCATCACCACCATTACTGCTGCAATGATGGAACTGATCGACACCTCTATTGTCAATGTTGCCTTGAACAATATCAGTGGAACACTGGGCGCTACACTGGAAGATGCTTCCTGGGTCGTAACTGCCTATGCTATTGCCAATGTGATCATTATTCCTCTAACCGGCTTCTTAAGCCGGTACTTTGGTAGAAAAAACTACTATCTGGCGTCGATTGTCATATTTACTCTGTCTTCTTATATGTGTGGCAGTTCTACTTCATTATGGATGCTGGTCCTTTGGAGGTTTGTCCAAGGCATAGGTGGTGGTGCGCTGTTATCCGTATCTCAGGGTATCCTTTTTGATCAGTTCAAACCGGAGGAAAAAGGAATTGCAGGAGGTATATTTGGAATGGGAATTGTCATCGGCCCAACCATTGGTCCAATTCTGGGGGGCTATATTGTAGATAATTATCACTGGGCTCTGATTTTTGACATCAACATTCCAATTGGTATAGCGGCAGCATTGCTGACCTGGAAGTTCATCGACAAAAAGCCTGACGAATACAATATCAATAAGAAAGCCATCCCTATTGACTATATAGGTATACTTTCTTTAACTATTGGCGTGGGTGCACTTCAATATATACTTGAAAAGGGACAGTCTGATGACTGGTTCCAGGCGCAATCCATAAGATACCTGACACTTGCCGCCATACTTGGACTTGGCTTTTTTATCTGGTGGGAATTGCATACCAAAACACCTGCAATTAACCTGAGGGTAATGAAAAACAGAAACCTGATTGGCAGCAATGTGCTTACCTTTGTCTGTGGCTTCGGCCTTTTCGGGTCTGTATATCTTTTTCCGGTAATGGTACAGCGGGTAATGGGCTATACGCCAACAGAAGCCGGACTTTCAATGGTTCCAGGCGCATTAGTCTCCATTTTTGCTATGCCTTTTATAGGAGCTGGTCTGGGCAAAGGTATAAAGCCTATTTACTTCGTCATCGCTGGTTTTATCCTTTTTATCCTTCATGGTTATACCTCTTCACTTGCAACACCGGAATCAGGAAGGTGGTGGTTCACTTTGCCTCAAATTTTTAGGGGGGTTGGAACAGGCTGCTTAACCGTACCTCTTTTAAGTCAGGCCGTTGTAGGTCTAAAACCTCAGGACATGCCTTATGGGATTTCCTTAAATAACATGTTCAGACAGCTGGGAGGAGCCTTCGGGATTGCCATTATGAATACCTATGCCACCAATCGTTTTGCTACGCACCGCTCCGATCTGGTTTCTAATCTGCAGAACAATAATCCTTTACTCACAGAACGTTTAAATGGTATTACCCAGGGAATGGTTGCAAAAGGCGTAAATCCCATCGCAGCAAAACAAGGTGCCTACGGTGTTTTAGACCATGCATTATCTAACCAGGCACAAATGCAAGCTTATCTGGATGGTTTTCTTTTAATAGCTGTCTTCTTTGTGTGTACTATTCCTTTTATGTTGTTGCTTAAGAATGAAAGCATGGATGCAGAGACCAGGGCAAAAGTAGCAGCAGCAGCACATTAATTATCATTACAAAAATACTATGAAACGTTTATTTAATATATTCATTATCGCCTTCAGTTGCAGCTCGGTATGTGCACAACAACAAACTGCCGGAGATCTATCTGTTCTCATCAACCAGTCTTTCTATTATTTTCCACAGTTTAAAGAACTTGGACAGGCTATAGATGTTGAACAGCAGCGCATCACGCTTGCTAAAGCTGCCGGCCTTCCCTCTATCCAGGCGACAGGAACTTACAATTACATTAATCCGGTATCCGAAATCTCTATACCAGCCGGAGCACAGTCTCTTAGCTTTCAGATCATGCCCAAAAACAATTATAAGACTTCTGTAAACGGTAGCTACACCCTTTGGGATTTTGGAGTGGTAAAGGCCGGTGTAGATCGGGCCAAGGCAGGTCTAATGCTCGCTAAAGACAATTTGGATTATAATAAAAACCAGATGGCAGCGCAAGTGTCTAACATCTATTTTCAGATTGCTTACTTAAAGGCAGCTATACAAATCCAGAACAGTGTGATCGATTTTCTGGAGCGAAATAAAAAAGACACCGAGGTCAAGTACAAAAATGGAGATGCATTAAAATACGATGTACTTTCTATCCAGTCCAGTATCGACCAGGAAAACAATCGAAAAATTGACCTCCAGACTTCCCTGGAAAAACAATATATTCTGATGGAGTATACCACCGGAATGAAGATGGATAAAGCACC
>NZ_DATMRL010000215.1:0-4875 GCF_035566355.1 Pedobacter sp. | reverse complement strand
TTGGGTAGGCATGGCGGTATTGGTGGTTTCTTTTGGTACCTTGGGAGACCTGGTTGAATCTATGCTGAAAAGAAGCCTGGATGTAAAAGATTCAGGGACACTGCTGCCTGGTCATGGAGGTGTTTTGGACCGCTTTGACGGGCTTTTAATTGCTGCACCAATTGTTTTTACTTACCTGTATCTGGTCTTGAACTAATATCTTTTTCCTTCTCTTAAAGGCTTTAAAAGATATTCCAGACCGTTGAGTTTGATCTCATAAAGGGTTCCGAGGAGTTGGCCCAGCTTGCCTGGTGGGTAACCTTCATTCTGGAACCAGATCAGATAAGACTCTGGCAAATCGCAAAGGATACGGCCCTTGTATTTGCCAAAAGGCATTTGCATAGTGACCAGGTCTTTTAAAAGTTGTGGGTTCATAGAGGTGTAAGGGCTTATTGTGCAACCATTTCCAGCATTTCTACAGCCTCGTCAACGGTATTTAAATTATCAAAGGCAATCCGCAGCGAATCTTTGACTTCTTTCAGATTACACAGGCGGGGATGCATTTGTGCAAAGTGCAATATTTTATTGAACATATGTGAATCAAAGAAAGAAGATTGTTTGTCTGCAATGAAATAACCCCGCACTACGCCTTTTTTAAAGGTAAGTTTCTCAAAGCCGAGTTTCTTAGCCACCCATTGTAAACGCAAGGCATTGAGCATGGTCTGAACGGCCTTTGGAACAGGGCCAAAACGGTCTTTCAAACTGGCTTCAAAAGCTTTCAGTTGCTGTTCGTTTTCTATTTTGGAGAGTTCTGTGTAGAGGTTATATCTTTCTGTTATATTGGTTACATAGTCATCCGGAATGTACAATTCCAGGTCTGTATCCAGCTGGGTGAAACTGACAAAAGGGCGTTGGGGTTCATCTTTGAACAAGTCTTTGAATTCATCTTCCTTAAGTTCCTGAATGGCCTCATCCAGTATTTTATGGTACATATCAAAACCTATTTCTGCTATAAAGCCACTTTGCTCTGCGCCTAAGAGGTTTCCGCTGCCACGGATGTCTAAATCCCTCATGGCAATGTTAAATCCGCTCCCAAGGTCCGAAAACTCTTCTATAGCGCTGAGACGTTTGCGGGCTTCAGAAGTCAGAGTAGACAAAGGAGGACTGAGCAGATAGCAGAAAGCTTTTTTATTGGAACGTCCTACCCTGCCCCGCATTTGATGAAGATCGCTCAGACCAAACATATGGGCATGGTTGATGATGATGGTATTGGCATTTGGAATATCCAGTCCGGCCTCAATAATGGTGGTGGCCACGAGTACATCTTTTTCACCATTGATGAAATCCAGCATCACATCTTCCAGGGCATCTCCGTCCAGTTGTCCGTGTGCAATTCCAATTCTTGCTTTTGGAACCAGTGTCTGGATCAGGCCACCCAGTTGCATCAGGTCTTTTACCCGGTTATGGATAAAGAATACCTGACCACCACGGTCCAGTTCAAATTGTACAGCTTCCTGGATCAATTTATCATTAAAGACATGAAGTTCCGTGTTTACACCCTGGCGGTTAGGCGGAGGGGTATTGATGATGGAAAGATCTCTTGCACCCATTAAAGAGAAGTGAAGCGTTCTTGGAATCGGGGTTGCAGTTAGGGTAAGGGTATCTACGTTTACCCTTAAAGCCCTTAGTTTTTCTTTAGAGGATACGCCAAATTTCTGTTCCTCATCTATGATCATAATACCCAGATCTTTGAATTTGACATCTTTACTGAGCAGACGGTGCGTACCAATAACAATATCGACTTTACCTTCAGCCAGTTTGGACAAGGTTTCTTTAATCTGTTTATTGGTCCTGAAACGGTTGATGACATCAACGGTACAAGGAAAGTCTTTTAAACGCTGTGAAAAGGTTTTGAAATGCTGTGTGGCCAGAATCGTGGTCGGAACCAATATCGCTGCCTGTTTTCCATTGGCAACGGCCTTGAAAGCAGCTCTTACTGCAATTTCTGTCTTTCCGAAACCAACGTCTCCGCAAACCAGACGATCCATCGGATGTGGGGCTTCCATGTCTTTTTTGACATCCAGGGTGGCTTTTTCCTGATCCGGGGTATCCTCATAAATAAAGGAGGCTTCCAGTTCGGTTTCCAGATAGCCATCGGGTGCAAAAGCAGTTCCGACCTGGGCTTTTCTTAAGGCATAAAGTTTAATTAAATCCCGGGCGATGTCCTTAACTTTTTTTTTAGTGGTTTTTTTAAGCTTATCCCAGGCTTCGGTACCCAACTTATTCATTTTGGGTGGGGTGGCATCTTTGCCGCTGTATTTGGCAATCCGGTTCAGGGAATTGATGTTCACGTACAGCAAGTCATTATCTGCGTAGACAAGCCGGATCATTTCCTGTGTTTTACCGTTCACTTCCACCTTCTCCAGACCAGCATATTTACCGATACCATGGTCGATATG
This sequence comes from Pedobacter sp., assembly GCF_035566355.1. Classification (GTDB taxonomy): domain Bacteria; phylum Bacteroidota; class Bacteroidia; order Sphingobacteriales; family Sphingobacteriaceae; genus Pedobacter. The sequence continues at coordinate 2,437 of NZ_DATMRL010000215.1, read as the reverse complement.
GGTTACAAAATCGCCAGGTTTCAAGTCCCGGAGTTCTTTGAGCGTGATGGCCTGGCTGCGCTGATAACCACGCTTAAGTTTGTATTTATAGAAGCGGTCAAAGATCTGGTGATCTGTATAAAAAGCGAGGTGTTGCTGCGGGTCTATAAATCCCTCCCTCAGCGGGATATTGACTGGGGTAAATTTTGCAGTCTTGTCAATGTCGTCTAAAATGGCATATAATCTTTCAGTCTGTTTTGGAGAAGAGCTGAAAATAAAGTTATGGGTTCCCTCCTTTTCGTTTTCTTTGAGGTTATGGATCAGGAGGTTAAAGTCTTTGTTGAAAGAGGGTTGCGGCTTGGTCTCAAAGGCGAAAACATGATCGGTCTTGTAAAAAAACTGTTTACCAAATTCAACAAGATGGAAGTCCTGGAGGATATCGGCAAGCATTTTCTCATCTGTAAATCCAAATTTAGGATCTATCCATTCCGGGTTTTGGGTTTTATCCTTTGCCGGAAGGGCCTTCCAGAGCTCCACTGCTTTTTTATAGCCACTTTTAACGATATCCAGGGTAAATTCGACATCTTTAAACCAAAGCTGAGTATCTTTTTCAATATAGTCGAGCAGACTGATGTTGTTTTCTGTCAGGTATTTGGATTGTACATTAGGGATGATCGTTAAGGTTTTAACGTCTTCCACAGATAACTGACTTTCAATTTCAAAGGTACGAATGCTTTCTACCAGGTCTCCAAAGAACTCAATCCGGTAAGGAAGATCGTGAGAAAAGGAAAAAATATCTACAATACCACCTCTGATAGAAAACTGACCAGGTTCATAAACAAAGTCTGTGCGCTGAAAATCGTAATCTATCAGGAATTCATTGATAAAATCTATACCGAGTTTTGTATTGACACTGATTTCCAGGGTGTTTTTTTCCAGTACAGAACGGTCAATAACCTTTTCTGCAAGGGCTTCCGGGTAGGTGACTACGATTTTGCCAAATTCTGAATTGTGGTTCAGTTCATTCAGTACTTCTGCCCTTCCCAGAACATTAGCGGTATCGATTTGTGTAAAATCGAATGCTTTTCTGAAAGAAGAAGGAAAAAGAAGGACCTCTTTATCCAGAATGTTTTCAAGGTCAGAGAGGAAATAGGAAGCCTCTTCACGGTCCGGTAATATGAATAACTGGGGCTTATGAAGTAAAAAATAGGCAGTTGCTGCAACTGTCGCATCGGCAGAACCAACTAAACCTTTTAGCTGAATTTTATTACCTTTAGGGCCGTTGAGGGCCTTTGCCAATGCAACAATGCGTTCATCTGTCTTGTATCTGTTGATCAGGTCGCGGATGTTCACAACACAAAGGTAAGATTTTATTAGATAGCTATCTTGTAACAATGAGTCTATTATTTACTCTAAAATGAAAAGAATTGTGAAAATGCTGCAGCAAATTCCATTGGAGCTGACCTTCTGGTTGGTGGCAATGATTCTGCTGGCAACTGCGCAGCCGCACAGTCACCTTTCGGGAGATCATTTTACCTTTTGTCCTTTGGCAAATATGGGTATAAAATGGTGTCCGGGATGCGGACTTGGAAGATCGATCACGCAGTTGTTTCACGGTCATTTGAAAGAGAGTATAGAAATGCACTGGTTTGGAATACCGGCAACCCTGCTCATCTTTTACCGGATAGGCGTTCTTATAAAACTGAGTTGGAATGATAAAAAAAGAATTAATTTAAAGAATAAGGAGAAAGATTATGTTTGATTCACCATTTATGATGCTTCCGGGCATCACGCCACAGGAATACTCCTACTTGCAGTCGGCAACTACGGGCTTTAGTGAACAGCAGTTGAAAGGATTTTTGATGATCTACAGCAGTAAAAGAAGGAATCCTGACGATATGATCCTGTACTGTATACTTGGTTTTTTTGTACCAGGACTGCCTCGCTTTCTGGTGAATCAGATCGGGATGGGTATCTTGTATTTCTTTACTTATGGTCTTTGTGCCATCGGTACCATCATTGACCTGATCAACCACAAGAACCTGGCTTTTGAATATAACCAGCGAATGGTCTTTGAAAGTCTGCAAATGATAAAAATGGGTACTTTAAAATAACACACACCAAATGGATCCAAGGCCGTTGCAAATTTTTGCAGCGGCTTTTTTAATTTAAAGAGAGAGATTCTGTTCCCGATGTCGTAAATTTACTCTTTATGAAATTAGCTGTTTTAACCAGGTTTCTGGAAGGCTATGCGCCTTTAAATTACCAGGAGGATTATGACAATTCAGGTCTGATAGTTGGAGATGGTAATCAGGAAGTTACCGGCGCGCTGGTGGCCCTGGATTGTACAGAAGAAATTGTGGATGAGGCCATTGTTCACAACTGCAATCTGATCATTACCCATCACCCTATTGTATTTAAGGGTTTAAAAAAATTAAACGGGAAAAACTATATCGAA
>NZ_DATMRL010000214.1:0-3402 GCF_035566355.1 Pedobacter sp. | reverse complement strand
AACAGACGGATCTATCCATCCTGAAGAAGCATTAAAAGAAGCTGCAAAAATCCTGATCCAGCATTTCATGCTGTTCTCTGATGAGAACCTGGTACTGGAATCTCAGGCTAAAGAAGAAACTAAAGAGGTTGATGAGGAAATCCTGCACATGCGTAAGATCCTTAAAACTGAACTGGTTGATTTAGACCTGTCAGTGCGTGCATTAAACTGCTTAAAAGCAGCTGATATCCGTACACTGGCTGACCTTGTATCATATGATGTAGCTGATATGTTGAAATTCAGAAACTTTGGTAAAAAATCACTGACTGAAATTCAGGAACTGGTGAAATCTAAAAGTTTATCTTTTGGAATGAACCTGTCTAAATTCAAGTTAGACGAAGAATAAAAAACAAATAACATATTGTTAATCGTGTGTAATTCCCTCGGATTAATTTCAAAGAGACGGTACACAAGAATAAATTAAAAAATGAGACACGGTAAAAAAGTAAACCACTTAGGAAGAACAGATTCACATCGTAGAGCGATGCTGGCTAACATGGCTTCATCACTTATTAAAAACAAAAGGATCTCAACTACTTTGGCAAAAGCAAAAGCTTTGCGTATGTACGTTGAGCCTATTATCACTAAATCTAAAAATGATACTACGCATTCTCGTCGTATTGTATTTAGCTATTTACAGGATAAAGATACGGTTACTGAATTGTTCCGCGATGTAGCTGCTAAAGTAGCGAATCGTCCAGGTGGTTATACAAGGATCATCAAGTTGAACAATCGTTTGGGTGATAACGCGGAAATGGCATTGATCGAGTTGGTTGATTACAACGAGGTTTATGGTAAAGAAGCAGAATCAGCTGAAAAGAAAACAACTCGTCGTGGTAGAAGCAAAGCTAAAAAAGCTGATGCGCCTGCTAAAGAAGAGAAAGTTGCTGAAGCTAAAGCTGAAGAAGTTGTTGAAGAAACACCTGCTAAAGAAGAGGCTGCTACTGAAGAGAAAGCAGAAGATAAAGGCGAATAGTCTTTCTTTTTTTCTAAAATATAAAAGCCCTATCCAATTTGGACAGGGCTTTTATGCTATAGAGACATCGTCAATTGTTCACCTCCTGGGCTGGAATAATAATCCCTGAGCACATCCCAATATTTTCCATTGTGTTTCAGCAGGGTAAAATGATTGACCAGGAATTCGGCCCTTAACCTTCTTTTTTTATATTGTTGCATGATTTTGGGATACGCTTCCTTTGCGTCCCGATAGGCGATTGTAATATGTGGTGTTAACTGACCCTTGGGTGCAGCATTGTATAATTTTAAAACCGATTTCAAATTGTTGTAGACCGCAGTGAGGGCACCGCTCTTTTTAGCATGTATATAGATGGTATGTTCAGGAAAACCATCGAAGTTTTCTAACTTTTGTACAAATGGTGTGAAATTACATGCGGTTTTCAGGCTTTCTGAAAGCTGGGATTCCATACCAGAGGGGAGTTTAAAAGGTGGAGCAAGTGTGATGTGTACTGGTGGTTTCAGCGCTGCATATACTCCATGATCATGGGCACATTCTTTTCTGATTCCGTCAATCATGGCACTGAGGTCCTGGTCTGGAAGGATGGCTATAAAATAGAGGTTGTTCATGGAATTGAAATTACTAAAAATATTAGTAATTTCAAAATATAGGGATACTTGCTCTTCAGGTTTTCCTTTGCAAATGGTTATCTTTGAGGCGTAATTCATTTCCATGTCCAATCAAGATCATATACAGCAATTTCAGCAAGAGTTAACAACAAGTATTTCTACTAGTACATTTATTAAGATGTCCCTGGGAAATTACCAGGGAAATGAAAAGGAGTTAAAGAATATTTATGTCCGGAAGGTGAAGATCAAAAGGGCCGATATGCTTTCTTTTACTTATCGTTATAAGACAAGGGATATATTTAAGAATTATCCTGTGGATGAGGGCGTCCATATGATTGCTCAATTGATCAGTAATGATTTTAAGGTCTGTACTTTATTTACGACGCAGAAGGAGCTTATTTTGGAGCATCATAAAAAGGGTGGTATCGCTGTCAGGGAATCGCTGGTAAAGGGTAATGTTGTGCCTGATCTGGCTCATAATAAGGAGAAGAAAAGACTGATTAAGCCTGCGGCTGATAAGAACTATCTGCACGATCTGAATATTACGGATGAGCAGGGAGAAGTATTTAAAAATGCGCAAGATAAGTATAAGCAGATTAACCAGTATATTGAATTGCTGAGTCCTATGATTAAGGAGCTGCCAGCCGGATCATTAAAGAAGGTGGCAGATATGGGTTCGGGGAAGGGGTATCTTACGTTTGCTTTATATGATTACCTGCAAAGTGTTTTGGGTCTGGATGTTCAGGTGACTGGAGTGGAGTACAGGGAGGATTTGGTTGATCTCTGTAATCGCATCGCAGTAAAATCGGGTTTTACCGGATTGAATTTTGCGGAGGGATCGATTCAGGATTTTGACGCCTCTTCTACTGATTTACTCATTGCATTACATGCCTGTGATACGGCAACTGATGATGCAATTTCCAAAGGAATTAAAGCCGGAGCGAAACTCATTGTTGTGGCTCCTTGTTGCCACAAACAAATCAGAAAAGAAATTGTTAAAGGTAAAAAGAAGAACGAATTGAACTTTCTGACCCGGCATGGTATTTTTCTGGAGAGGCAGGCGGAAATGGTAACTGATGGAATGAGAGCTTTGATATTGGAGTATTTTGGCTATAAAACAAAAGTGATGCAGTTTATATCTGATGCGCATACACCTAAAAATGTTCTGGTTGTAGGGGTGAAAACAAAAGATAGTCCTGACATCCGGAAAGAGGTTCTGGAGAAGATCAGGGAAACAAAAACCTATTTTGGAATTGGCCATCACCATTTGGAGCGTCTTCTTGGACTAGAGGCGTAAGGTTATGCCAACCTGTCAGAGGTTGATGGGGTTCCGATTTACATTTTAGCAGGCTTGGGAGGGCTATATATGTCAATTCTCTGCCAAATGCAAATTGGCACAACCCTTGTTTAGTACGAGTTATCGAATTAGTATAACATTAAAAGATATAATAAAAATGGGAAAAATTATTGGTATAGACTTAGGAACAACGAACTCTTGCGTAGCCGTAATGGAAGGTAACGAACCTGTAGTTATAGCCAACAGTGAAGGTAAACGTACAACGCCATCTATTGTTGCTTTTGCAGAGAACGGTGAGCGTAAGGTAGGTGAGCCGGCTAAACGTCAGGCGATCACCAATCCTACAAAGACAATTTATTCAATTAAGCGCTTTATGGGAAGCAGCTTTGCGGAAGTAAGTAAAGAAGCAGGCCGTGTTCCTTATAAGGTAGTTAAAGGCGACAATAATACACCTCGTGTTGAAATTGACGACCGTAAATATA
>NZ_DATMRL010000213.1:0-4185 GCF_035566355.1 Pedobacter sp. | reverse complement strand
CTGCGTGATAAAGCTTTTGTGGAAGCCAACGGACATACACCGTCTATTATGGATTATGCCCGCTTTAACTATGTGGCACAGCCTGAAGATAAAATTTCTCCTAAAGGCATCTACCCAAGGATAGGAGATTATGATAAATGGGCCATTGAATGGGGCTATAAATTGTTGCCTGAGGCTAAATCTCCGGCGGCTGAAGTTCCTGTGCTGAATAAGATTTCTGTGGAGAGACTGAAAAACAAGCGTTTGTGGTTTGGTACAGAAATGAACCCGGATGATCCGCGTTCGCAAAATGAGGATTTGGGCGATAATGCCATGATTGCAAGCACTTACGGGATTAAAAACCTGAAAGTAATCCTGGCAAAATTACCGGAATGGACCAGAAGTGCAAATGAAGGCTACGATGATCTGGAGAATATGTATGGTCAGCTGACTGGTCAGTTTAGCCGCTACATGGGGCATGTAGCAAAGAATATTGGAGGTATCTATGAAACTCCAAAAACAGTTGAGCAGGCTGGAACGGTTTATGAAAGAACTCCTGCAGCTATGCAGAAGGAAGCATTGGTATTTTTAGATCAGAATCTGTTCCGTACCCCTTCCTGGTTATTAAGCCCGGAGATCCTGAACAATACAGGAGCAGATCCGGTAGAACTGATCAACAGGTTGCAGGCACCGGTATTAGGTAGGTTATTAAGTTCGGCAACTTTATCGAAGCTGATTTCGGCGGAAGCTGCAGATGGGGCATCTGCTTATAAGATTACCGACCTGTTTACAGATCTTCAGGGCAGTGTATTTACTGAACTGAAAACCAACGGAAATATTGATGTTTACCGTCGTAACCTGCAAAAAGCTTATGTAGAAAATCTGATTGCAGTATTGAAACCTGCCCCTGCATCTGCTCCTTCAGGACCTTTATCTATGGGAGGAATGGACAGAAGAATGAGTCCTTCAAGGAATGATGTGGTTTCTGTGGTTAAAGCACAGTTAAGATCGTTGAATTCGGCAATTAAATCGGCAACTGCACAGGCCTCTGGTTTGAGTAAGTATCATTTGCAGGATCTTTCTGAACGGATAGATACTGCACTGGATCCGAAAAGTTAATCCACTTTATAACGATTTAAAAGCATCCTGATTTTTCAGGATGCTTTTTTTGTAAACATATTTTTTACTTTTGCCCCATGAACTACTTTTTAGTTAAATCAGAACCTTTCAAATACAGCTGGGAAAAATTTAATCAGGATGGCCGCACCTTTTGGGACGGCGTACGCAATTACCAGGCACGCAATAACCTTAAAGAAATGAAGGAAGGCGATCTTGTCCTTTTTTACCACAGTAATGAGGGTAAGCATGTGGTTGGCGTAGCTAAAGTAGTTAAAGAGTTCTATCAGGACCCGACAACGGATGATGCCAATTGGGTAGTTGTGGATCTTGCGCCTGTAGAAACCTTAAAACACCCGGTTACACTGGAGCAGATCAAGGCTGAAGAAAGTTTGAAAGACATTTCTCTGGTTAAACAGGGGCGATTATCTGTGATGAAATTAAAGGCCGAAGAATTTGACAAAATTCTGGAGATGGGAAGTTAGAAATTACTTTTTTTTGACAATTTTCAAACTTTATTTGTTTTGCCGCGGTTATTTCCTAAATTGGAATAAAATAGCTGCTTATGAAAAGACATGTCTGCACCCTTCTCACTTGCCTTTTAATTGTAAGTAAATTAAAGAGCTCTGCACAGGTTAAGCCTTGCATGGCGTTAATCAATACCGGGAAAGAAGTATTTAAAGGTGTTTTGTATCAGGTTACTCCGGATAGTATAGGTGTTAAGGGAGATACTTCACTTGTTTTTTTTAGACCTGGAGAGATTAAAAATATCAAACTCAAAGAGATCAAAGGTTTTGAGTATAAGAAATACCTGAACTACGAGCCAAAAAGTTACGATAAATTTTCAACTAAGATGGTTCCTGTACGCAAATGGGGCGAAAAAGATCCAACCATAGAAGAAGAACTCAGCGGGAGGATCATCACCAGCTTTTACAATACTGCACTTAACAGTTTAACCTCTTCCTGGGGTTTTATGAATAAAAGTCTGGCTAATATTAAAATCAATTACGATGAACGTATTTATAAGGAAGAATTCAAAGACCTTACTTATCGTTCGCTGGCCTATCAGTTGGACCCGGAGCATAATGCTTCTGCACCTGAGGAGCTTAGAGCTGCTCTGAATAGTAAAGACAATTAGAAGGTCATTCCTCAATAGCTTTTACCTTCTTCCTGGAGGCAAGAAGGCCTATACTCATGATTAAGCTTGAACCAAGTACAACCATAAATAAGAATGCTGGCCCTACCTGCGGCATTTTTAAAGATGCTGGCAGATTAAAATAAAGTAGGATACTGATCAGACCCCTTGGTGCAATAAATGTTTCTGCTCCGCTATTTTCTTTCCTGAACAGCCTTAAATAAGTAAACCTGATCACGAATATGGAAGCCAGTATAAACAATCCGTTGGCTATGATGTCAACATTGTTCAGGTCGTAGATGTTCATGGTGAACCCAAAGATCACAAAGAAAAATGTGCGGATAATGAAGGCGCTTTCTGCCGAGAGCTGGTAGAGTTGTGTCAGGTCATTTGACAGGTTCTTATAAATAAATATTCCTCTAAACCAGGCGTGTTCTATGGCATCGGCATTGTTCAGGAACAATCCGAAAGATAGGATGAGCACAAGGGAAGAAAGGTGATAAGATTGTCCGATGGCATACACCAGGATCAGGATAGAAATGATCAGAAAGAACTTGATATGATGAGATAGTTTTCCCATCAGGTAAAGCAGTAATATACAGGATATAGCTGAAAAGATAATGATCAGTGCGGTATTCATGGCCAATCCTGTAAAAGATGAAATAGAGATGTTGGGATTGGAAATGGCAAAGTTGAACAGGATAATACCCAGAATGTCTGAAAAGGAGGATTCATAAATTATGAATTCTTTTCCTTTACCCGTAAGGGCCGCTGCCGAAGGAATAGCTATGGCTGAGCTGATCACGCTGAACGGGATGGCGTTGCTGAAGCAAATATAGAATTCTCTGCCAGTGATCTGATAGATAATAAATGTAATGATACTTACTGTGGCGAAGAGAATGACCAGGGCCGAGAGAAAGGCCCCTTTGATCAGTTTGTTTTTGTGCCGGTCATATTTAAGCTCCAGGGAGCCTTCAAATACAATGAGGATCAAACCAACAGTTCCCAGCGCTGGCAGGATGCCCATAAAATTATAGGGATGGACATTCAATTTGTCTACCAGGAGTCTTAAACCTATCCCCAAAAGAAGCAGTAAAAGAACCGAGGGCAGTTTTGTTTTACTCGCTACCAGGTCAAACAGATATGAAAATATGACCAGGCCGCTTAAAATGATAAGTGTTGTATAGGTGGTCATAATTAAGTGCTGTTAGTTATTCCTTAAAAAACAGGGCCTTGAGTTCGAGGGCGTCATTTGCTTTCATTTTTCCGCCAAGGATAAGACGAAGTTGTCTGCGTCTTAAAGCCCCTTCAAATAATTCAATTTCATCGGTTGTTTCCGGAACAAGTTCTGGTACCGGGATCGTCCTGCCACTTTGATCTACTGCTACAAAGGTGTAATAGGCTTCATTAGATTTTACACGGCTTCCTGAAGGAATATTTTCGGCCCACACGTCCAGTCGAACTTCAACAGAGGTATTAAAAGCTCTGGTCACTTTCGCTTCTATCGTAATCACATCGCCAAGTTTTATAGCCTGTTTAAAAGAAACATTGTCTACAGATGCGGTCACAACGATCCGGTTACAATGCTTTTGTGCAGATATAGCTGCAGCAATATCCATCCAGTGAAGTAATCTTCCCCCCATCAGATTGTTTAATGTATTGGTATCGTTTGGCAATACCAGTTCATTCATAATGGTGAATGAATCCTTAGGGTTCTTAACTTTTATACTCATAATCTCTGCAAAAATAAACAAATTGTGCAACTTCATGTTATGGTATTGCATAAGCATCAAAAAAGCACCACAATTACAGCATGACCAATCAACTATTGATCCAGTATTTTCACTGGTATTATAATGAAAATGAACAACTTTGGGAGAAAACAGCTAAGGAAGCAGGAAATTTAAGTGCGCTTGGTGTGACCGGTGCCTGGTTACCGCCCGCCTATAAAGCCA
>NZ_DATMRL010000212.1:0-10099 GCF_035566355.1 Pedobacter sp. | reverse complement strand
CTCTGCATTGATCAGCAACACTTCCGCATAGCGGATTACAGGCAGATCGGTAAATTCTGTATAGACTTTGGTAGAAGGGTCAAGTGCATAGAATTTGATTTGCGGATAACCTCCAAAAGTTGGTCTGGTCTTATTGGGAATACCTCCGATAACTGTAGAAAACCCAGGAGGCATAATGGTTGTGGCCATTCTTGGATCTCTGTTAGTGAACATTTGTACATATGGTTTCGTACTGTAACCAGGGCTGGAGGTAAAAGGTGTGCCATCGAGCATCAGATAGGTATCTGCCAGTGATTTGCTCAGAGACCATTGCCAGTCAAAAACATAGTGTGTGCTGTTGGAACGGTTCAGCGCCTGATTGTAGTCCTGGTAAAAGATCATCTCTTTATTGGAACTCAGATCTGTACTCGTAAATAATTTCTGATAATCTTCCGCTTTCTTACCAGTATTATAAATGCTAAAACCGGCTGCCATAACCTCCTGAGATGCAGAAACCGCTCTTTCCAGAAAAGAGTTTGCCGTGCTTTGAAGGTTCAGTTCATCATGATATTTCCGAAAGGTACCTTCAAACAGACAGAATCTGGCCAGCATGGATAGGGAAGCCCATTTGGTAATTCTGGTGGCAGAGCCATCGGCTTTCACATGGGCTGCTGCAAATTCGAAATCCGCACGAACGGAATCGGCAACCAGACTACGAGGGTCTTTGGGTTTGTATAATGCCGCATCATCGGTGGTACCCAATACTGTATTGTAAAATGGGACATCACCAAAGCGCTTCATCATCTGGAAGTAGAATACAGCTCTGTAAAAACGGGCAATGCCCTTAAAATGATCAATAGAGGTCTGATCTCCTTTTACATTTTGGAGATTGTTCAGCATATAGTTAATCCTGCGCAAGTTATCCCATTTCCAGGAATCCCCCGATACATTTGAGGCACTGATGTTGCCCCGGATCATATTGTCCACCTCGCTTCCGCCAAGGTAGACTGAAATGTTGTCTGAAAATACATCACTTGTACCGGCGCCCAAGGAGGTGTTTCCGCTCATTTCATAAAAACCATTGCTATAGGTTTCCATATCGGCAACGGTTTTGAAGAAATCTTTGGAGGTAATGGCACTTTGAGGAAGTCTTTCCAAAAAATCTTTCTTACAGCCAGAAAAAACAACAGCTGCAAAAAATGCCATCAAAAAAGTAAGGTAGTATCTTGTTTTCATGATGCTTAAAAATTAACGTTCATACCAAATGAATAGGTGCGCTGGAAGGGGTAGATATTCCCGTTAAGACCTTCCGGATCTAGTTTTACTTTGAGTTTAGTATATTCAAAAAGATTTTCACCGCTTACATAGAAATGTACATTGGCCAGTTTTAATCTGTTTAGAATACTTTTTGGAAGTGTATAACCCAGTGTGATATTTTTAACCCTTAAATAGGCTGCGTTTTGCAGGTATTTGTCATTTGGGATACCAAGTTCCATACCTGCATCTTCAGCGGCATAGGCTTTTACCCTTGGAAAATAGGCATTAGGGGTTTCTGGTGTCCAGTGATCCATGTTTTGAACGGTGACATTTGTCCATGGCTGGGCGTAAATTCCCCAGAAATAAATGTTGGAATTTCCTGGATACCAATCTCTTTTGGCTACGCCCTGTAAAAATACGCGGACATCAAATCCTTTCCATGCGGCGGAAAGATCGATGCTGTAAGGTAAGTGAATAGCATTACTCCCGATTTTGGTCTGGTCTCCAGGTTTATCAACGGTATTGTTTCCAAAATCAACCTTTCCGTCATTGTTGCGGTCTTTGAATTTAATGTCACCGACATAATAGCGGTAGTTGTTATCATCTTCACCAACTGCAGTCTGATCGGCGTGATTTTTTAAGTCGGCCGCGTTCTGGAAAAAACCTTCTGTTTGTAAACCCCAGATCTCGCCAATTTCCATGCCTTTATAATAATTGGTCAGGGAATTTGTTGGGTTATCAAACCGGGTAATGAAAGTTTTGCTGTCACTTAAAGCAAGGGTAACGTTATAACTCAATGGAGAACCGGCCACCGGAACATCATCTTTCCAGCTCAGTTTCACTTCCCAGCCATTTGTTTTAAGATCTGCTGCATTCGCTGTAGGCGAAATAGCACCAAAAACCCCTGGTAATGGTTTTCCTGGAACAAGCATGTTCTTTGTGTATCTGGTGTATTTATCCAGGTTTAGTTCCAGTTTGTTATTTAAAAAGCTCAGGTCAGCACCGACATTCACCGTAGATACTTTTTCCCAGGTAAAATTATCTGAGATTGGTTTGGGAGGGTTTACATAGGTTACTTGTTTGCCATCCAGGATCTGTCCGCCCTTGGCACTTTGCAATATGGACAGGTAATCATATTCATTGACCGAGGCTTGATTTCCGAGCACTCCATAAGAACCTCGGATTTTAAACTGGTCCATATGCAGAGCCTTTTTTACAGGTTCAAAGAAGCCCTCTTCAGAAAGGATCCATCCTGCAGAAGCAGAAGGAACAAATACCCATCTGTGGCCAGCAGTAAATCTGGATGATCCATCGTAACGGCCGTTAAACTCCAGCAGGTATTTCTCCTTATAATTATAGTTTAAACGATAGAAAAGACCCTGAACCGCCCATTCTCTAATGTTTTCTGTGGTGGTCTGATCGCCCGTTGCGAGGTTGACCGATGGAATATTGGTAGAGATCAGCTGTTTGCGTTCAGTTGAAAAATAAGTGTTGATGGAATGTTCCTGGTTATAACCAACCAGTCCGGAAATAAAATGGTTGCCCAGTTTTTTGTGTGCATCTGTATAGACGTTGACCACATCATATTTAATGTTTGTGTTTTGATCTTTGGCACTGCTGGTAGAGGTTAAAGGAGGGGATAAATTTGGTCCGGTTTTATAGGCAACCGGAATATCATAAGACCTGGACAGTGAATCAATTCTGCGGAAAGTTGCATCACCTTTTAAACTCCATACATCTTTAATCAAAGAGGTGTTAAAGGAGAAGGTAGTTTGCAGGGTATGGCTGTTGACGTTTATTCTTCCACCTTCCTGCGCTGCGCCCAATACACTGGCACCTTGAGAAGTCCAGGATCCGTCCGGATTTTTAGGTACATCAATAACATTGGAGCGATTGATCTGTTGAAAATAATTTCCGCCATTCACAATGTTAGGGCTTTCATAACCACCCTGGCTAAGTACTGTGTTGTTAGATAAGGTAAGCCATTTGGTCACATCTAAATCTACTTTGGCCCGCATGTTATACCGGTTGTTCTTTTCATTGGCATTTTTTACCAGGCCCTGCTGATTGTAATAACCTGCAGATAAAAAGTAGCTTAATTGATCAGTTTTTTTCGAGATGGTGAGGTTGGCATTATATGTAGGGGCGGAATTGTTGTAGGCCTCTTTAATCCAGTTTGTATTTCCAATATAGAACCATTTATTTGGATCATTTGGATCGATGATAACGCTCGGTAAAGACATATCTAAAGAACGTAGGCGAGCAGCTTCGACCAATGCCGGGCTATAGGCTGGATTGTACAGGGGATAGGCTGCCTGATTCTTCATTTGTAATACCGTATATGGATCAGTAACCAGGTCTGGCAGTTTTCCAACGGTTCGAATGGCAGTATAAGCATTAAAGCTCACATTGAGTTTATCGCTTTTAGCAGATTTGGTCGTAATCAACACAACACCGAAAGCAGCCCTTGCGCCATAGATTGCTGCGGAAGCCGCATCTTTTAAAACGGAAACGCTTTCAATATCAGAGGTGTTTAATGACAGAAGCTCAGAAGAAGAGTAAGGAATATTATCTACCAGGATTAAAGGCTTGCCACCATTAATAGAAGTAAAACCACGGATATTAAATTCTGGTGCTGTATTGGGCGCTCCATTAGCAATCGAAATGTTCAGGTTAGGAATCAATCCCTGCAAGCCCTGACCTAAATTGGCAATAGGCCGGTCATTCAGTTGTTTAGCTGTGATCGCATCTACTGCACCTGTTAAATTCGCCTTTTTTTGCGTACCATAACCCACCACCACCACTTCATTCAAATCAGAAAGTGCGGGTACCATTTTAACCGATAGTTCATTAGATGTTTTGAGAGATACCTCCTGTGTTTGATAGCCCATGTAAGAAAGTACGAGTACAGCATCATTACCAGGAACCTTAAAGCTGAAATTTCCATTCTGATCTGATTTATACCAGGTTTTGGTACCCTTAATCAGGATAGAAACATAGGGCATAGGTACTCCTTTTTCATCCACAACTTTTCCTTTAATCTCAATATCAGTAAAGACCCGGATCAGTTTTTCAAAGAAAGAAGTAGAAGAAGGTTTAATGACAACGGTATTGGCCTCAATTGAAAAGCTTAAATTTTGCCCTTCCAGACACGCTACCATTACCTCATTAAGAGGTGTGTTTTTAAATTTGGCATCGATGGTCCGGTTGGTTTTAAGTTTATCCTGCTCCCAGAGAACATTGTACCCTGTTTGCTTTCTGATTTCCTTAAAAACGGATTTTATGCTGATGTTTTTTCCAGTTAAAGAGATATTCTGCGCACGGATGCTGGCACTGGCCTGGACCAGGAAGGCAAGCATGAGCAGGGAAGTAAGTTTAACATTCATTATCAACTGCCTTTTTAATGCGGTTTTTGGTGAAAATTTGGCCATATAGGTACTTGCCCTATGTAAAAAGCCCGTATAAATTTTATACATTTGATTGTTTGTTGTGGGTTTAAGTATTGTATATCCTAATTTATTTTGCTTGCCCATACTCAGCGCGCAGTTTACTGCGAACATAGATCAGTGGTGTTCCGAGGCATCACTGATTTTTTCTTTTGGAACAAAGCGGTTGGCTCATTTTAAAACGATAATTTTCCTCCCTTCTATTTTAAAGTGAACAGACTCGGTTAATTCCAATGTTTTTAAGATCTGCGATACACGACCAAATCTGGACACTGTACCATTAAAAGACTTTGTACGAAGTTCGTTTTGCTGAAACTCAATATCTACGTTATACCAGCGGGACACTTTTCTCAAAATGCTCTCCAGGTTCTCATTGTTGAACATAAAGATGCCTTCCTTCCAGGCCAAAGCCTCTTCTATATCAACAGATCGTACTTTAATCTGACGATCGACAACCGCCTGCTGGCCTGGAGCCAGTATTTGATTATCTCCACTGCTATTGGTTAAAGTTACCTTTACACTACCTTCAGCTAGTGTGGTTTTAGTGGTTTGTTCATCGGCGTAGGCATTTACATTGAAATGTGTGCCCAGCACCTCAATATTTTGCCGCTCACTATTTACAATAAAAGGCATTTTTTTGTTCTTAGCCACTTCGAAATACGCTTCTCCCTTTAAAATAACCCTTCTTTGCTGTCCGCTAAATCTGGCAGGGTAGCTTAAACTGGAAGCTGCATTTAACCATACCCTGGTTCCATCGGGCAGATTGACCTGGTACTGGCCGCCTTTAGGTGTTTCAATGGTATTTAAAGCAGCAGAACTACCTGCGTCAGCCGCACTTAAGTTTGCTTGTTGAGTATAAACCAATTGGCCATCTGCGGTTTTGGTAATCAATATTCCGGATTGTTTTGCAATGGTACCTTTCAGGGCATCTTCAAGTACGATTTTAGATCCGTTGGCTAAAGTAAGAATAGCCTTGTTGCCACCGGCAGGCAAATCTGTTTTTGCAAAGTCAGTTAAGTTGCCCCTTGAGGTGGTTGGTTTTGTGAAATATAACGAAACCCCCAATATTGCAATTGCAGCAGCAGCAGCAGACCAATACAGTGTTTTTTTAAAAGGATATTTTATACTGTTCTGCTGGCTGATGTTTTCCCAGAGTACTTTTTCCATCTCCGGGTAATCAAGCGGATCAATATCCTCAGGCCTGTCTTTGGTCTCTTCTAAATACCAGCTTTCTACAAGAGTGGCATCTTTAGGACTACCCTTACCTTCCAAGTACCTGGATATTAATTTTTTCGCTCTTTTATTCTTCATTCTATATTACCAGTTAGGGCGTTTTTACATAAGAGCATTTGTAAGGACCCAGGTAGTAGAGAAAATTGAAAAATATTTTAAAAAAGTTTAAAAAAATGGAAAAACAACAGAATGGTGATGGTAGTACCCAATTTGAGTTTGAGTATTTTAATGGCGTTGTTCATTTGTTTTTTTACCGTTTTATCAGAAATCTCCATTTTACAGGCAATTTCTTTCTGAGAAAGGTGTACTTTTCGGCTTAGTTCAAATACTTCTCTCATTTTAGGTGGGAGTTTAGAGATCTCACTTTCTATACGGTTGGATAATTCGCGGTTGCGGACCAGGTGATCAGTAATATCCGTTCCTTCGTCAATGAATTTCTCCAGTGAATTCATATAGCGTTCTTTGATCCTTCCTTTTTCAAATAACCTCAAGATACTGTTTCGAACACTGGCGTATAAAAAAGCAGATAAAGAAGTATGGAGATCAATAGTGGATGATTTGGCCCAGATCATGACAAAAACATCCTGGATCACATCTTTTGATTCCTCTTCATTTTGTAGCATTTTCTTGGAATACCTGTAAAGCATACCCCAATATCTTTTATAAATTTCCTCGTAGGCCCTGTGGTTGCGCGCTTTTAAAAGCACCATGAGCTCCTCATCAGAAAGTAAATTATAAGCGATCATATATGTCTGCAATGAAAACACAAAATAAACATTATATTTTATACTTAATGTTTATTTCTCATTGTTGTTGTGTTAAATCTAAAGCAGATAATTATATACCACGCCTACGGTATAGAGATGTTCGTACTCGATCGACCCAGAATTAAAAGTTAATAAAAATGAACAGAAAATGAACACAGGAGTATAAAGGTATTGCTGTCAAGTAAACTATTTTTACCTGCTTATATCTTTTGGGCACAACCTGCAAAGGGCTATATTACTTATGAAGAAAAGACGACTCTTATTATTTATATTCACGATACTTTTTATAAATACTGCCCCGGCACAACAAGATGCCCAGTTCAGTCAATATATGTTTAACGGAATCTATATCAATCCTGCTTATGCAGGTTACAAAGAACAGCTGAACATTCATACCTTTTACAGGAGTCAGTGGACTGGAATTACCGGAGGGCCAAAAACGATGTCATTGGCTTTAGATGCTATTGCCAACGACGGTAATGTTGGCCTGGCTTTGCAAATTTCCAAAGATCAGCTCGGTGCGCAGAGTAACCTGGCTGGTTATGCCAACTATGCTTACCGGATCCGGATGAATGAAGATGGCAGCGCCCGCCTGGCTTTCGGCCTTGGAGTGGGGGCGGTACAGCTCGGTATTGACGGAGCGAAACTGAATCCTAACGAAGCAGAACCGGACCAACCTACAGGCAACCAAAGCACCATTGTGCCGGATGCAAGGGTCGGTGCTTATTACGCTGATAACCGTTTTTATGCAGGGTTCTCTGCCGATAACCTGATCTCTCAATATACGAACATAAGCCGTTATGCTTTTATCCCTCAGCCTAAACCCCATTATTATTTAACTGCTGGTGCATTAGTGTCTTTATCAGAAGATTTTATGTTAAAACCCTCTTTTCTGTTAAAGGATGACCGGGCAGGTCCGACCAATTTAGATTTGAACGCCTTTTTACTTCTTGGAGAACGGATATGGGTGGGGGGATCTTATCGAATGGGCGTAAAACTCTATGACAAGAGTTACTTGCAACGTGACTTAAGTACACAAAATTCGGTAGTCGCAGCAATGGAAATTTTTGCTTCCAGTAACTTTCGCATTGGTTATGCTTATGATTTTTCTGTAGGACCTTTGCAAGGATATAGTGGAGGAACGCATGAGATTTCAGTTGGCTATTATTTCAAGCTCAAAAAGACAAGAATGTTAACACCCAGATATTTTTAAGGCTATGGGGTCTATTTTATTTAAAAACATATGGATTGTTTGCTGTATCGCAATTCTGTCGTGTTATACTGGCGTTGTAAAAGGGCAATATGTGATCAAAGAAGCTGATGTAGCTTATGATTTATATAATTATGAGAAAGCAATAGATCTTTATGAGCAGGCCTATCAAAAAAAGGAAAGTTTGCATGCAGCAGAGCGCCTGGCCTTTTGCAACCAGCAAGTGCGAAATTACAAAGCAGCAGAAAGCTGGTATGCAATAGCTGTAAAATTGCCGGAGAGCGGATGGGAAAATGTATTGAATTATGCGCGTGCATTGCAGAACAATAGCAAATACAAGGAAGCACGGGAACAATATGTAAAATATGCTGCATTGAACAACACCATCAAAGTCCTGCAAAAAGAACGCTGGCTGGCCAGTTGTGATTCGGCTTCAAGCTGGATGAAAAATCCCAAAACTTTAAATATTGACAACCAGAAAACGTTAAACAGTAAGGCATCTGACTGGGGAACTGCGGTTTATCAGAAAGGTCTGGTCTTTAGTTCTGACCGTGGAAATGTAGAATCTGAAGGCCACAGGAAAGGGAAAGCCTTTTTGAAGTTTGATGGTTCTAGAGTTCCGGATCAGAAGGTGTATGGCTGGACTGGGAGGGGGTATCTAAACCTGTATGAACAGAAGACGGGCGATGGAGAGGTTACTCTTTTTCCCCTGCATGTACCTACTGATTATCATGTGGCCTCCGCCAGTTTTAGTGCCGATGGAAACGAGGTCTACTTTACATTGACCAGGATTCCCAAAAAGGGAGAATTTGACAATAAGCGGATCCAGACAGTGAATATAGAAATCTACAGCGCAAAGAAAAATGCGCAGGGAAACTGGAGTGGGGCCGTTCCGTTTAAATATAATAAGGTTAACAGCTACTCAGTTGGCGACCCCTTTTTAAGTAAGGATGGCCAGGTGCTTTATTTTGTATCCAATATGCCAGGTGGCAAGGGAGGAACCGATCTCTACTACAGCCAACGCGAAGCATCAGGAGACTGGGCTTTGCCAGTTAATATAAGTGAATTGAATACGGAAGGAAACGAGCGCAGCCCAGCCTTTGATGAGCAGGGTAATTTCTATTTTAGCAGTGACGGCCGGATAGGTATGGGCGGCCTGGATATTTTTAAGGCAAAACTTGACGGTGATCATTTTGCTGCGGTAGAGAATGCAGGTTATCCTTTAAATTCTCCTCAGGACGATTTTGCCTGCTTGCCCATTTCAGCAGATCAAGGCTATTTTTCTTCTAACCGGCTCGAAGGATTGGGAAGTGATGATATTTATAGCTATGCCATGAAAAAAGCACCATTGTTCAGGTTGGAAGGTACAGTATATAAAAAGGGAACTGCCGGCCCCCTGGGAGATGTGGTCGTGAGTTTGCAGAAAATCGGAGGCGGAAACCTTAAAGTTCAAACGGGAGCAGATGGTCGTTTTGGGTTTAACCTTGCTGAATCTTCAAGCTATGGTTTAACGGGAGAGAAGACTGATTTTCGGCGGGACAGTGCTTCGGTGAGTACAATCGGTTTAACAAGGTCAACAGTATTGAAACAGGATCTGTATCTGGAAATGATAACCTTGAATAAAGCGATCCGTTTGGAGAACATTTATTATGATTTTGATAAAGCAGGCATTCGCACCGATGCAGCGATAGAGTTGGATAAACTGGTGCGGATTATGAAGGATAATCCGACGATGTGGATAGAGCTGGGGTCGCATACAGACAGCAGGGGCAATGAGCAGTACAACCGGTGGCTTTCTCAGCGAAGGGCAAATTCAGCAGTGCAGTACATCATTGATCAGGGTATTCATAAAAACCGGATTTCAGCTAAGGGTTATGGAGAAAGCCAGTTGTTGAACCGTTGCGCTAAGGGGGTAAAATGTTCTGAGGCTGAACATCAATTGAACAGAAGAACAGAATTTAAGATTGTGAAATATTAATTAAAAAATCCTGGTCCGCAGCGCACCAGGATTTTTTATATCAAATTGCACAGGGAGGTTATCTAAATTCTACCACACCCCCTAAACCGGTTTTTTCATTGATGTTAGATTGGAACAATACTGTAATCTGGCTGTAAGCCTTACCTTTAGGAAGGTCGATTTTAAAGTCAGATGGTTCTGCATTTGTTTTCTCTCAGATCTTTTCTCCGTTTGCCCAGATCTCTGCTTT
>NZ_DATMRL010000211.1:0-6868 GCF_035566355.1 Pedobacter sp. | reverse complement strand
GCTCATAAAGTTCGATATCATCCTCTGTAGCTATCGTCTCTGGTGCGTTAGCCAGATCTCCGGAAAAACGCTGGTTTAATGCCAGTTTTTTTAACCATAATCGCCTGCAGACAGCATAAATATAAGTTTTAAGCTGCGCGTGCAATTCAAAGCTCCCGGATTTGGCCTTTTCGTATAAAACGATAATGGCTTCCTGAAATATATCCCTTGCATCATCCGATGTCCCACTATTATTGATGACAAGAGTCTGAATCATACTATAATGAGCTCTGTAAATGGTCTCAATAGCCTTTCGGTCATTTCCAGCCAAACCCTTCAATAGTGACTGCTCATTACTATCCGTTGTCAAGACTAGCTTTATTTAATACTGAAAGTAAAGAATCGTAACCCATTTGAGAATGGAAAACCTTAAAAAACAGCCTATGCTTCCCCTTTTTAAATTATATGCGTTCAATTTTAGGCTAAAATACAAGTTAAAGTGCTTATAACCAGCATATTACGAAAAATTAAATGAATTATTAAAGATTTTTAATCAGGAAGGAGGTTACTTTTTTAAATTCTTTGTATTAACACTAAATCATTCACAAACAAACAAATAACAATGAAAAAACTTTTTTTGGTTTTAGCAATCGGCTCATTTGCAGCATGTAACGGTTCTTCAAGTACGGATACCAAGGTAGATTCAGTTGCAACAACAGCTAAAGACAGTGTTACCGCTGTTGCTGATTCCGCTAAAGCAAAGATTGACTCTACTGCAACAGCTGCAAAAGACAGCGTAAAATCAAAGGTAGATTCAGCAAAGAAGAAATAATTATTTTCTTAAGTAATCAATCGTTAGACGGGGCCATCTCTTCTTGTCAGTTCCTGATTTAATTCAGAACAGGCAAAAAGAGGTGGCTTTTCTTTTAGTCGATTTTCTTTTGCAGGTTTTGGTCAATAGCATCGAGGAAATCCTCCGTAATCAGATAATCTTTACCAACGGCCACTT
The DNA here is from genome assembly GCF_035566355.1 of Pedobacter sp. Taxonomy (GTDB): domain Bacteria; phylum Bacteroidota; class Bacteroidia; order Sphingobacteriales; family Sphingobacteriaceae; genus Pedobacter. Next base: position 5,880 of record NZ_DATMRL010000211.1, on the reverse strand, counting down.
TATTTCCGTGGATACATACAGCCAGATCTTTAGTCATTTTTCCACTTTCTACAGTTTCAATACATACCTGTTCAAGTGTTTCGCAAAACCGTATTAATTGCTTATTTCCGTCCAGCTTACCCCTGAAAGCGAGCCCTCGGGTCCAGGCAAAGATGGAGGCAATAGGGTTGGTTGAAGTAGGTTTACCTGCCTGATGGTCGCGGTAATGACGGGTAACTGTTCCGTGTGCAGCTTCTGCTTCCATTATCTTGCCATCAGGAGTTATCAAAACTGAGGTCATTAGTCCAAGGGAACCAAAACCCTGCGCCACAGTATCACTTTGCACGTCACCATCATAGTTTTTACAGGCCCAGACAAAATTTCCATTCCATTTCAATGCGCTGGCAACCATATCATCTATCAATCTGTGTTCGTAGGTAATATTTGCTTCTTTAAATTCCTGTATGAATTCCTTTTGATAAATTTCTTCAAAAATATCTTTAAAACGGCCATCGTATTTTTTAAGGATGGTATTTTTGGTAGAAAGGTAGAGTGGCCATTTTTTGTTCAGGGCCATATTGAAACAACTTCTGGCAAATCCACGGATACTTTCATCAGTGTTATACATGGAGAGGGCTACACCATCACCCTTAAAATCATATACTTCGAATACCTGCGGCTGGCCTCCATCTGAAGGAGTAAATGTCATAGTTAACCTGCCCTTTCCTTTTATCACTGTGTCTGTTGCCCGGTATTGATCACCAAATGCATGCCTTCCTACAATAATAGGGGCCGTCCAGTTTACAACAAGACGGGGAATATTTTTTATAACAATAGGCTCGCGGAATACTGTTCCATCCAATATATTACGAATAGTTCCGTTGGGGCTTTTCCACATTTGTTTTAAATGGAATTCTTCCACACGCGCTTCATCAGGTGTAATCGTTGCACATTTAATTCCGACTCCAAACTGCCTTATAGCATTGGCTGAATCAATTGTAATCTGGTCATTGGTTTTGTCCCTCGATTCAATTCCCAGGTCAAAGTATTTAATATCCAACTCCAGATAAGGTAAGATAAGTTTCTCTTTAATAAACTTCCATATGATTCTTGTCATTTCATCTCCGTCAAGTTCTACAACGGGATTGGCAACTTTAATTTTATTAGCCATGAATTTAATTTATATAGAAAAGTCAGCAAACCTACATGAATTGAGGCAATTCACAAAGCCATCAACGCTTAAAGCTTAAAGGCTAATGCTTAAAGCATTTCTTAATTTGTATCCTGTAAATAAAGAACGTCATCCGTCAATTGTCATCCGTCATCCTGCTCACACTTTGCAACATTAATGGGGTAAAAAATTTGTCACCTCTCTAACATCTTGGTACCTTACAAAGTCAAATAACTTTTCATGGACCTGATTGATATCGTAAAATCTTACTTATCAAATTATGTTACTTTGAATGAGCAGGAATTCAGCTACCTGTCGAGTTTATTTGAATTGCGAAATTTTCAAAAAAGAGAGAAACTGGTGGAAGAAGGCGAAGTGGAGAAGTATCTGAATTTTATTCTGCAGGGACTGGCTCGAAAATATTTCATCAGGAAAAATGAGGAAATGGTTATGCAATTTTCCCGTGAAAACGAAATTATCTGTTGTTATGATTCTTTTAATTCGTGTGAACCATCCAATTTTTCCGTGGAAGCTTTAGAAGACATGGTCGTGGTTTCCATCACTCTGGAAAATATAGAAAAATTATATGAGTTCAGTCCTAAAATGGAAAGACTTGGCAGACTGATTGCCACACAGGAATATCTGAAGAAAGAAAGTCTTGAATATAACCGGGTTCGTTTAACTTCCCAGGAAAGGTTTATAAATTTTATCCGGAACAACGGATATCTTATGCAGCGTGTTCCGCAGAAATACCTGGCTTCTTACCTGAATATGAAACCGGAGACCTTCAGCCGCCTCAAACACCTGATAAAAAAACCTTCATAAATTAACGATCAAAACAGGTATTTTAAGCTCATGACGTACAGTATTGACAGTCTCTCCATAGATAAAGTCCTTTAATCCCGTATGGCCATGGGCTCCAATAACAAGGATTTCGGCACCTTCTTCCTTCACAATGCGCACAATTTCTTTAGTGCGGTGAATATAACCCAAACGTGTAACCGCTTTATAGTTGTTTTTTTCCAGGGATAATTGGTAGCTGTTTAGACGTTCCTGATCCGTTCTTGTTTCGAGGTCATCACTTTGCCTCCCAAGCATTCGCGCAGAGGCGCTTTCCACTACATGGATTAATATGTAATTACTTTCCGTTCCGCCCTGACCGATAGCGAAAGCCAGGAGTTTTTCATCCAGCCGGCTGAAGTCTAATGCCACAGCGATATTTCTGAATTTAGGAATTTCAAGTTTTGTGATCGCATTGCCTTCTCCATGTACGGTAACATCCTTTACTACCGTTTTACTAAGCCAGGGATGAATTAAGATATAGAGTAAAAGAAAGATGGCTCCGATAAGCACCACGGCGGAAAATATTTTCCAGAACAGTAATCCTGGCAGATTGAGAAATTGCATACCCTCTTCCAATACTAGTTTTAAATTTAGATACAGCAACAGGATGGCGATAGACCAGGACACGAACATGGTAATTTTTTTAATCTGGAAAACGCCCATCTTTTTCTTATCACTCACAAAATGAATCAATGGGATAACAGCAAATCCAAGCTGAAGGCTAAGAATTACCTGGCTTAATACCAGGAGCTGGTCAACACGGCCTTCACCCGAAAGTCCAATAACCAATACTGCAGGAATGATTGCCAGCATCCTGGTGATCATCCTGCGTAATAAAGGATTGATGCGCAGGTGCAGATAACCTTCCATTACGATTTGTCCGGCTAGCGTCCCGGTAATGGTTGAACTTTGTCCTGCTGCTATCAGGGCAATTGCGAAAAGAATTGAAGCTATCCTGGAACCCAGAAGTGGTGTAAGTAACTTATGCGCTTCAGTAATAGAGGCAATTTCAGTGCGACCGGATTTAAAAAAAACAGCACCCGCAAGGATTAGGATGGCAGCATTTACCAAAAAAGCCAGGTTAAGCGCTATGGCTGAATCCCAGAGATTCAAATTTATCGCTTTTTTGATATGGAGTTCATCTCTATAAATTTTCCGTGTTTGAACCAGCGCAGAATGCAGATATAAATTGTGGGGCATAACGGTTGCACCGATAATACCGATGGCAACATATAGTGCCGTGGCGCCGGGAAGGGATGGTATAAGTCCACGGCTAATTTCACTCAGACTTGGCTTTGCAAGGAAAATTTCAATGAAAAAAGAAATGCCAACAATGGCTATCAGGCTCAAAATAAAGACCTCCAGTTTACGCATACCTAATCGCTGTAGAAAAAGCAGAAGAAAAGTGTCCAGGGCTGTAATTCCTACACCATAAATAAGGGGCAGTCCGGTTAGCAGTTGAATACCAATAGCCATCCCAAGTACTTCAGCCAGATCACAGGCCGTAATAGCGATTTCAGCCAATATATAAAGACAGAAATTAACCAGCCTTGGATATGCTTCTCTGTTAGCCTGGGCCAGGTCCCTCCCACGTACTATACCCAGTCTGGCAGATAAACCCTGTAGAACCAGCGCCATTAAATTACTCATAAGTAAAACCCATAGCAGGCGATAACCGAAATGGCTCCCACCGGCAATATCCGTTGCCCAGTTGCCAGGATCCATATAACCCACGCTTACCAGATAGGCGGGTCCGAAAAAGGAAAAAATTTGTCTCCAACGTGGTCCTGAGGGGTTTACATCAATAGATCCATGTACCTCGCTTAGAGACAGGTCACTGAATTGGGTTTGCTTCATCGGTATAATATGGCATTTTCCCTTTGTATGAAAGAAAAACGGTATCAACAAATCTAAAATTTGTTCTAATAATCACGGGGAAAATTATAGCCGGTCGGGTAATTGCTGAATCTTTACTTTTGATTTTCAATTTGGTGGAATGCGATTATTGAAAATGATGCTTGTTTTAATTACGGTGATTGCTCTGATGTCATGCCGGCATAAAAACGCAAATGGAGGTGAAACCAGGAAAATTGAACCAGAAGACTTTCGGGCTATGTTTCGAAACCTAAATCTGCCAGTAAATTTTGGTGATAGTTCCCTGGCTAAAAAACCCACTGATTCTGTTATGAGTTGGTCAGTATACCATCAGTTTATTGCAGATTCACTTATTCAGAAATATTTTGGGAAATCTGCAAAACCAAGACTCTATGCAACTGGTAAACTGGTCGTTAAAAATGCTGAGACGTATCTTGTAATTAAGGCCCTGTCCCCGTCCAAAAAAATTCTCTATGTAGTTTGTTTGGACAAAGAAGGAAATTTTAAGACTGGAATCCCCCTGATCATCCGGGAGGATGATTCTGAGTTCCGGTATGCTGCTAACATTGATAATAAATATACAATTTCAGTAAGCAGGCTGCGAAAAGACGCTGAAGGACGGAGTTTTTTTGTAAGAACTGTATATGTCTATAATGAAGAAGGTGTTTTCACTTTAATTATGCGGGAATCCAACGAAGGAAAGCCTAAAATTGCCCAGATTTATAATCCCATTGATACCCTGCTGCATAAGCATAAATACTCAGGAGATTATATTCAGGACAAAAGAAATTTTATTTCATTTCGTGATGGTAAGAATAATTCTTTTCTTCGCTTTTTTGTACACTTTGAGAAAGACAACGGAAACTGTAAGGGAGAGCTTAAGGGAGAAGCGCGTTTTGTTTCTTCCACCGTTGCCCGTTATATTGCAAACGGAGACCCGTGTTCCCTTGAGTTTAATTTCAATGAGAAATCAGTTCGTATGAAAGAATTGGAAGGCTGTGGGAATCACAGGGATATCCGTTGTTATTTTGATGGCGTTTACAATAAGCACAAAGAAAAAAGTGTAAAACAGGTAAAGTCCAAACGACGATAATTATAAAATAAAACAAATCCCTATCCGTTTACTCAAACAATTATGAATTTCACAAATTTTACAGTCCCCTACGCAGTTGATAGCCGTTTTTCGAAAAAAGTTGCCTATTTCTCCATGGAGTTCGCGGTTCACCAGCCATTAAAAATATATAGTGGCGGACTGGGTTTTCTTGCCGGATCCCATGTTCGCAGCGCTTATGAATTGCGACAAAATACAATTTTTATAGGTATTCTCTGGAAGTATGGTTATTATGATCAGGCCCGGAACCAGGATCAAAGTTTGCAGGTAACCTGGGTTGAAAAGCAATATCCCTTTTTAACAGATACGGGTATTAAATACCAGATAAATATTCATGACCATCCGGTTTGGGTAAAAGCTTGGTACCTGGCTCATGAAACTTTTAACGGAGCACCCCTTTTCCTTTTGAGTACTGACCTGCAGGAAAATGATTATGTTTCTCAAACCATCTGTCATCGTTTATATGATGCAAATCTTGCTACCAAAGTAGCACAGTTTATATTACTCGGTGTCGGGGGAGCTAAACTCGTGGATCAGCTCAATTTTCAGCCAGAGATTTATCATCTAAATGAAGCACATGGCATCAGCGCCGCTTTTTATCTCTATCAGAAATACAATAAAAACATTGCGGAAGTAAAAAAAAGACTGGTCTTCACTACGCATACTCCTGAAGAAGCAGGTAATGAAAAACACGACATACAACTCTGTTACGATATGAGTTATTTCTGTGGATTGTCCATTGAAGAAGTTAAGACTTTAACAGGAATGGATGACCACCTTTTTAACCATTCGCTGGCGGCGCTCCGGTTCTCACATCTTGCCAATGCAGTATCACGCCTACACGGAAAAGTTGCAAAGGCCATGTGGAGCAAATACCAGGGTATTTGTCCAATAATTTATA
>NZ_DATMRL010000210.1:0-2988 GCF_035566355.1 Pedobacter sp. | reverse complement strand
TAAATATTTTTTCCATTTTATCCTGTTTTATTTAGGAAGACGGACAGCGAACAGTTTTACTTTAAATGATTTAAAAAAATATCATTAAAACAAAAAAGCCGGTATAAAACCGGCTCTGTATACTATGTGAAATAAGATCTTATCTGAATCTCTTCTTAAATTCTTCTTTAAACCTGGAGCGTTCTTCACCGGTCATATCGTGCCATTTTTCTCGCATGCCGGATCCACGACGCCCAAATCCCCGTCCCGGGCCACCTGGTTTAAAATTACCGAACAGGACCCTGCATAAAACCAGCAAACCAAGGGCTTGCCAATAATTCAGTTTTCCAGTATTTGCAACCTCCGGTAAAATCCAATTCCAAAGAAACATAACCACGTATCCCAAAACCGCTGCAATCAATACAGCCGCTGGAATAAAGAACAAGAACTTTCTGCCTCTGTTAAAATTTCTATTCATCATCTCCCACAAATTTAGTAATTAATAAATTCCTGATATAAATTTTGTAAGCGGCTGCGCAGGTGTTTCACTGCATAACCCTTTCTGGAAATCAAAGTTTTGATGTTCTCTCCTGTCTCCTCTGCAAGTTCCTGAAAGGTACGCTCTTCCAGTTCATTTTGAATAAATACATAGCGCTGATTTTCGGGCAGTTCCTCCAGTGCCAAAAAAAGCTGGTCCCAGAATAATTTTTTAAGACTCTCATCTTCCGGCATATCAGATTCTGACAATAAGATCTCTTTAAAGCTGATTTCACCATCTTCATCCTCATAACTCAGATCTTCGAGCAATTCATCTTTTTGTTTACGATATTTATCGGTAATCTTATTCCGGGCCACCCGATATAACCACCCACTAATCTGCTCAATTGCATCTACCTCCGGCTGATTACTCAACTGATACCATACATCCTGCAAAATATCTTCCGCATCCTCATCCGTGTGTACACGGCCACGGATAAAACTGAACAGACGTTTTCCATAATCTGCAACAGCACGGATGATATTTTGAGAATCTTTTTTCGGCACTACTTATTGTTTGTTAAGTGAGTAAACGAATGAGAATCAATATTACTTTAAATTCATTGGAATTTATTTAATCACTATCAAAAGCTATTGGTAAACCTTTACCCAGTCAACAACCATTTGCACAGGTAACTGATCAGGTTTTACCTTTCCTACCCAACTGCCACCCAGCTGCTGGTCAATCATCACGTAAAAAGGTTGATCGTAAGGCCATTGGCTGGCATCGACACCAGTGATGCGTGGATAGCGAAAAGTTTCTACTCCATTTAAGGTAAACACCAGTTTATCCGGATACCATTCCAATCCAAAAGTATTGAATTCTCGAATGTCCAGTTTCCCTTTTCCGGAATGCGGCGGTTTATCTGTTTGTTTCAAATTGAGTGTATAATAGGAATGTGTGGTTTGATAAATGACTTCATCAAAGTTCAGGTGTTCCATAATATCTATTTCCCCATTCTTAGGGTATTTGCCATACTTATCCTGCTCTGCCAGCATCCACATAGCTGGCCAGGCTCCTTGCGCACAGCCTAGTTTTGCACGAATTTCAATTTTACCATACTGGAAGGCAAATTTACCTTTACTATACACCCCTCCCGTCAAAAAGGGTCTGTGATCTTTTAACGTATCTGGATTTTTAATGCCTTTAAGATATAATTTCCCATCTGCCTGTGTATAGCATTCAGGATTACTGCTCATGTGTTTGTCCCAATCGCTTTTGCCTTCAGGAATTTTGCTCCATTTACTGGTATCAATGGCAACGCCATTAAAATCATCTTCCCATACCAGTTTCCATTTGCTGTGCGCTCTTCCCTCTTTCTGAATATAGACATATCTATTTTCAACTACAGAAGGTAACACCTTACAAGAAGCCAATAAAACTGCAGCGCAACAGAGAACATTTAGAAATCTAGTCATCATCTTTTTAATAAAAACAGGCAATTGATATAAAATCAAAGTTAATGTTCTTAGCATGTTCATTACTATGAAAAAGAAATTTGTTGATCAAATGTCCAAGTTAATAACTGTCCGTGAGCATCTTTCCCTTTTCAAAAGTCAAATGCAAAGTATGTTGCCTTGCAGACTGCTTCAGTACTTCTTTTTTGACCATACTGGCAATTGGTGCTTTTCTGATTACCTTTAAAACTTCGTCGCTCACTGTATTTGGTAAATGATCATTAACAGCAAGACGATCTATAGTTCCATCCTGTTTCAGGTTAAAAGTAACTATAAGCCTGCCTTGAGCAGATGTGGGGACTTTGCAGTTTTTAATCAGATAATTATATAAAACATCATCTACTGGATCATGTATAACGGCAATTTTGCCCATTAGGACAGGTTGCTGTTCAGCCGCCTTTTGACAGTCCGGATTTGGTTTCAGGATTCTACCTAATTTACTTTCCTGTGCATTGACTTTAGTCATTAAAGAGCCCATACCAACAAAAAACATTGCAGCAATAACCCATTTTTTCCAACGGGAATTTTCTTCAGGCAATGGGTCTGGTTCCAATTGATCTGTAGAAAACCTACCGCATACATTGTTGTTGTTCTCCTGCATGATCTGGATAAAATAGGCTGCATTCTTATCGGTCAGATCATAAACTATTTTTTTACAGGAACTGCAATATCTATTGCCATCACTCTGGTCTTTCATGCTGTTCCAATCCTGATGACAGATAAAATTTAATTGAGCATTTGTAATCTTATTCTCTTCCATTTCCATCTATTTTAGTCGAGTATAATTTTCAGATGCACCTTTCTCCAAAATTCCACAACGTTTTGCACTTCTTTTTTTATAAAGATTTCATACCTGTCAGTGGACAGGCCTGGATCTGGAATAGCAGCTAATTATTCTTATTTTTTTGCTTACTTATAATATTTTTGAAGCAGAGATGATAAATTTGTATCACTCTATTAAAAATTATATTCTGATGAAAGATACAATCAAAAGTAATCCAGCTAAAACTATTG
>NZ_DATMRL010000209.1:0-2130 GCF_035566355.1 Pedobacter sp. | reverse complement strand
TTTTGATGTAATCAGCGTATTTTTGTTCGCCTGTAATTTGATAAGCAATACCACAGTTTAAAATGTTGGTGTAGTTCCTTTTGTGCTGCTCATGGCTAAATCCACCGCCTCCGTCTTTTGGCAGCGGTACGCTGATCGGGTTGAGTAAGGCTTTATCTGCATCTGCCTGGACTTTCTTGTAAGATTTTTGAAGTAAGGGATAATCCATGACACCTTTTTTAAGGGCAGGCAAATTAGATTTGGTAATCATAATGGCCGGATGAACCTGCGCTTGCAGTGTTGCCGTGGAAAATATAAGACAAAAGGAGTACAGTACCAGCTTGTTAAAGTAGTTCATCATTTTAAATGGATATAGGTTATATTAAAATAATACTTATCGTATCATGGGCGATATCAGTCTGTTTTAGGTTGGATGAGTTGGTTTGCATTATAGCCGGCCCTGCTGATTTGAAACATATCATTCAAGTGTGCCGCTACCGCATTCTCCGCGGCATCAATGTCCTGTTCTTCTATGGCCTTTAAAATGCTTCTGTGTTCAGGAATAGCCACCTTACCACGGTTTTCTCCACAAATCTTATTCTCTACAATGTTTTTAATGAGGTCGGGAATCAGGATAAGAATCATGGATTCTATGACTGAATTTTTTGAAGCTTTGGCTATTTTGATGTGAAAAAGCATATCTTCTTCTACAGCATCCATTCCACTGTTGATCTTATTCTCATAATCTAAAAGAGCTTCCTTTAAATTCACGAGGTCTTCTTCGGTACGGCGTTCTGCAGCAAGTTTAACGGCGTCAAGTTCCAGGTAATACCTGGCTTCCAGAAGGGCATTAAAATCTTCTTTGTTGAATTTAATCACATCGGTAATGATGCTGTCCATCACTTTGATGCTTAACCCCGCTACATAGGTACCGCTTTGAGGATTGGTTTTTAGCAGTCCATAAAACTCTAGCTTTAAAATGGCTTCGCGAACATAACTTCTTCCTACGCCAAACTTTTCGGCAAGCACTCTTTCTGCGGGCAAGCGGTCACCCGGTTGTAACTGACCTGAGGTTATTAACTGTTTTAACTGACCAATGATCTTATCAACCGGCGATTCTACTTCAATAGATTTAATAGTTTCTATAAACGACTTCATACAATATTTGGTTTACCAATTAATTGGTAAACCAAATCTAAGTATTAAAACATAAAATCCAAGAAATATTTAACATTTAAATTTTTAATCTTTTACCATAGCCATTTCTTTTTCGAAGACATCCTTAATCAGCTGGATCTCTTTGCTGTAAATGGTCCCTTTTCTACATCCGAAATAGAGTGTGTTCTCAATTTTCTGCCTGCCTTCCCAAACGAGTTTAACTTCGCCCAGGTCAATTTCCTTTTTACAGAGGAAATCTGGTATAATGGCTAAACCTCCGCCTGCGGTTAAACAGCGTACGATGGAGTTTAGGTTAGGAACAATATAATTGGGTTTAAAATCGGGACGTTTGGAGAAGTTGGCATGCCAGAAACGGATGAGGTGTTCCATATCACCGGTAGTTCCATACCATTTTTGTTGTTTCAGCCACTTTTCCAGTTCTTTGATATCGCCGTCTATTATTTCTTCAAATCCAGAGGTGTCGGTGGCTTTTCCTGCAACCAATACAATGGTTTCCTTAGAGAATGGTCTATACTCTATATATTTGTTGTTGTCCTTCTGTGGTGTAATGATCAGATCGAGAACACCGTTATCTAAATCGCTGATCATTTGAGGATATTCACCGAATTTGATGATGACGTTGAAGGGGAGTTCTGGCAGATAGGGCTCCAGTGTAATTTGAAAAGTTTCAAAACACATCCCGATGCTGATGGTAGGGGTGTCTTTTTCTGTGCTTTTATGGAAATGCTGTTCTGCGTCTTCCAGTTTACACAGGGCTTCCTGTATAAAATTATATAAAATTTTACCTCTTTCTGTAGAGACCATCCTACGGGAAGTCCTGTCAAATAATTTATAGCCCACATAAGATTCAAGCGAACTTAAATGCAGGCTTACCCCAGGTTGTGAGATGTAGAGAGACTCAGCTGCACCTGTAAGTGTGCCTGTTTCGTAGATTGCCTTAAAGGTTCGGTACCATTCCAGATTTACCATATT
>NZ_DATMRL010000208.1:0-5169 GCF_035566355.1 Pedobacter sp. | reverse complement strand
TTTCTTGGTCTGGTATTCCTGCTCCTGTCGCAAGTATTGACCTGGGATGATGTAAAAAGCGAAAAAGGTGCCTGGGACACTATTGTTTGGTTTTCAGCTTTGGTGATGATGGGGAGCGCACTGAACACTTTGGGTTTAATTCCGTGGTTTAGCGGCTTGGTTAAAGCACAGATTGGCGGGATGAGCTGGACGATGGCTTTTCCAATTATCATTCTGGTCTATTTTTATAGCCATTATATGTTTGCCAGTGCGACTGCGCATGTGGCCTCTATGTATGCGGCCTTACTGGGGGTGGGGATTTCTGTGGGTATTCCGCCTATGCTTTTAGCACTTTCACTTGGTTTTTGTGGTGGTATTTATGGTACACTAACTCATTACGGACACGGGCCTGCACCAGTTTATTTTGGGAGTGGTTTTGTTGATGTAAAGAGTTGGTGGTCAAAAGGATTTATTTTAAGCATTGTATTCCTGGTGATCTGGATGGGTATAGGTGGTTTATGGTGGAAGGCAATTGGTATTTACTAAACAGAAACGTATGAAAAAAGAAACGCTATCTACGCTGTCCAGGAAATACCTGATGGCGTTAACAGGATTGTTTTTATGCTTTTTCCTGGTCATTCATTTAGCAGGTAATTTCCAGCTTTTCTTGCCTGAAGCACAAGCCAGGGAGAGTTTTAACGGGTATTCAAAGCTCCTTTCGGGAAATATTTTTATTAAAGCAGTATCTTATATTTTATATGCCTCAATTATTATTCACTCCATTGACGCCTTGGTGATTACTTTGTTTAACCGCCAAAAGGCAGGGAAATATGAATATGATAAGAGAGGGGCGGTGAGTAAATGGTACTCAAGGAATATGGGAATATTGGGAACAGTGATCCTGATTTTCCTGGTATTTCATTTCAAAGATTTTTGGTACCAGTATAAGTTTGGCAGCTTACCTGTTGACGCTGCCGGTAATAAGGATCTTTATGAGATTGTAATCAGGGCATACGGCGATCTTTGGTATGTTCTTTTTTATGTACTGGCCATGTTTGCCCTGGGGTATCACCTGTTGCACGGGTTTTATAGCGCGGCGCGCACTATAGGTGTTTATCATCCCCGCTATGTTGCCTTTATCAGAGTTTTTGGTACCTGGTATAGCTATATCATCACCTTCGGTTTTGCAGCTATACCTCTATACATTTATTTTACTCATTACTAGCTATGGAATTAAATGCGAAAATCCCGCCAGGTCCTTTAAAGGATAAATGGAATTATTATAAAGACCATGCAAAGCTGGTTAATCCAGCTAACCGTAAAAAACTGGATGTCATAGTGGTAGGAACCGGTCTTGCCGGTAGTTCTGCAGCGGCTTCATTGGCAGAAATGGGTTATAAAGTGAAATCATTTTGTTTCCAGGATTCCGCCCGCCGTGCGCATTCAGTTGCCGCACAGGGAGGCGTAAACGCGGCGAAAAATTACAAGAATGACGGGGATAGTGTTTACCGGATGTTTTATGATACCATTAAGGGTGGAGATTTCCGCTCAAGAGAGGCAAATGTGTATCGTCTTGCGGAATGTTCTCTTCATTTGATTGATCAGGCTGTTGCCCAGGGTGTACCTTTTGGACGGGAATATGGAGGATATTTGAACAATCGTTCTTTTGGTGGAGTACAGGTAAGCAGGACATTTTACTCACGTGGCCAAACCGGACAGCAATTATTACTTGGCGCGTATCAAGCACTCATCCGGCAGGTGAGTGCAAAAACAGTTACTTTGTATACCCGGCATGAGATGCTGGATCTGGTGGTGGTAGATGGAAAGGCAAGGGGGATCATTGTCCGTAACCTGGATACCGGGGAGATCGAAAAACATAGTGCTCATGCAGTTATTCTGGCTACGGGTGGTTTTGGTAAGATCTATTACCTGTCTACCTTAGCCATGGGTTGTAACGCATCTGCCATTTGGAGGGCACACAAAAAAGGAGCCTTGATGGCAAGCCCAAGCTGGACACAAATTCATCCAACCTCCCTTCCGCAATCTGGAGAGTACCAAAGTAAACTGACCCTGATGTCTGAATCTTTGAGAAACGATGGGCGAATCTGGGTGCCTTTAAAAAAGGATGATGCACGCAAACCCAATGATATTCCTGAAACAGAAAGAGACTATTATCTGGAACGCAGGTATCCCGCCTTTGGCAACCTGGCACCCCGTGATATTTCATCAAGGGCTGCCAAGGAAAGAATTGATGCAGGATATGGAATTGGTGCACAGAAGAATGCCGTTTACCTGGATTTTTCAAAGGCACTCAAAGAACAGGGAGAAGCCAAAATTAAAGAGAAGTATGGAAACCTGTTTAGCATGTACCGGAAAATTACAGATATTGATGCATATAAAGAGCCCATGATGATTTCTCCTGCAGCGCATTTTTCTATGGGCGGACTTTGGGTAGATTATGAATTAATGACAACCATTCCTGGTTTGTTCGCCTTGGGTGAAGCCAATTTCGCAGACCATGGAGCGAACAGACTTGGAGCCAATTCCTTACTTCAGGCTTGTGTTGATGGATATTTTGTGGCACCCTATACGGTTTCGAATTACCTTGCAGATGAAATTAAAACCGGCCCTGTGCCTGCAGACAGTCCTGAATTTATAGAAGCAGAACAGAAAGCGAAAGAATTGCTGGCCAGGCTTGTCGGTATAAAGGGAGATAAAACCGCAGACTACTATCATAAAAAATTAGGTAAACTTCTTTATAATTATTGTGGATTGTCCCGGAACCGGGAAGGGCTCAGTTTTGCCATAGCAGAAATCAAGAAACTTAGAATAGATTTTTATGCACATCTGGCCGTACCGGGTACACCCGAAGAAATGAATGCTGAGCTTGAAAAAGCTGGCCGTGTGGCAGATTATCTGGAAGTTGCTGAACTGATGTGTTACGATGCTTTAACCAGGGAAGAGTCTTGTGGAGCACATTTCAGGGAAGAATACCAGACACCAGAAGGTGAAGCACTTCGTAATGACGAGAAATTCTGCTTTGTATCTGCCTGGGATTGGAGAGGAATTGATCAGGAGCCCGTGCTTGTGCCAGAGCCCCTGACTTTTGAAAATGTAGCCTTGACGGTTCGGAGTTATAAATAAAACCATAGCCTTATGAAGATTTTTTTAAAAATATGGCGTCAAAAGGATGCTAAAAGTAACGGTAAGCTGGTGGATTATGAGATGGATAATGTGATCCCGCATATGTCCTTTCTGGAGATGATGGATACCCTGAACGAGAAACTGGTTCTCAGCGGTGAACATCCGGTTGAATTTGATCACGATTGCAGGGAAGGTATTTGCGGACAATGCGGAATGATGATTAATGGCCGGGCCCACGGACCGTTAAAAAATACGACGACTTGTCAGCTTCACATGAGATCCTTTAAAGATGGAGATACCATTTATATAGAACCTTTCCGGGCCGAAGGATTCCCTGTAAAAAGAGATCTTAAGGTAGACCGTTCTGCTTTTGACCGGATTATCGGGGCTGGAGGTTTTGTTTCCGTCAATACGGGGCAGGCACCTGAAGCGAACAGCATCCCGATCACCCATGAAATTGCCGAATCCGCATTTGATTCTGCAGCTTGTATTGGTTGTGGGGCCTGCGTAGCTACCTGTAAGAACTCGAGCGCGGCTTTATTTACTTCTGCAAAGATTTCGCATTTAGCTAAACTGCCTCAGGGCCAGCAAGAAGCACGTAAGCGGGCATTGACAATGGTGGCGCAGATGGATGCCGAAGATTTTGGACATTGTTCCAATACAGAAGCTTGCGAAGTAGAATGCCCTCAAGGAATTTCTGTTCTGAATATAGCCCGTATGAACTGGGAGTTTTTGAAAGGAAACGTACTCAAATAATATTTAAAGGGGTTGTCTGAAAAAGGTGCGATTTGCATAAAAAAAGAATAAGACCTTTTGGACAACCTCTTTCTTTAAAAGAATGATCACTTTTAACAAGACGATTCAGTTTCCAATTCCCTTTTTAATAAAATCTTAACTTCTTCCCAGCTGTGTACCCGTTGATGACGGTCTGTTGTTGCATTATGCGCAGCATGAAACAAGATGGCTTTTCCTTTACAGAAATCCAGGTTTTTGAAATGGTCATCAATCATATAATCCGTATCAATGATACTCTTATCTCCGCAAAGCACAATGTTTTTCCAGGAAATAAATGGAAAATGTTCTTGCAGCCACTGGTGTTTTTCAAAAAGAGATTGTGGAAATTCCATTGCTGCCGATACGATATAAACCTCAAAGTCATTCATTAACTCTTTTACAGTTTCTATTGCACCAGGCATAACCGGTAGCGTGCGGAAAAAACCTGGTGAATTTACAAATTTCCATACCGCTTGTTTATCCGGAAAAGCTTCAGATTCTGGTTTTCCAATCAGATCTTCCCGATTGATGCGTACCCCATAATCTTTATGGTACCAGGTAATAAAGTGAGATTCTGTATCTGCTATTACGCCATCCATATCGATGGCTATGCTTGGTTTTTTTGTTTTCATATTGCAAATATATGCAATAAAAATATTAAATATTGCAGAATATTGCAAATAATAAATCTCTATATTTGCAGAATGATTAAGGCAGAAAGACAAAATTTAATCCTGGAATATGTAGCAAAGGATAAAAAAGTATTGTTGGATCAGCTCAGTGAAATTCTGAATGTATCTGAGGATACCGTAAGGCGGGATATTAAAGAATTGTCAGATCAAGGACTTTTACGCGCGGTTAGAGGAGGTGCACTACATCGGTCTCCCATTCCTATGCATTACCGGGACAGACAAAATGTTGATGTTGAGCATAAAAAGATCATCGCGGCCAAAGCGCTGGAATTTATAAAGCCTAACATGGTCTTGCTTGTCGATTCCGGTACATCTACACTTGCAGCTGTTGCAAATCTGCCAAAAGACATGCAGCTCACTGTAGTCACCAATAGTTTTCCTGTAGCCTCTGTTCTGGAGGATCATCCAAAAATTGAAGTGTTGTTTATTGGAGGAAGGTTAAATAAGACCAGTTTCTCTACAACAGGATATGAAACCATTCAAACTTTGAGAAGCATCAGAGCTGATATTTGCTTTTTGGGTGTATGCAGTATCGATTTGAATTATGGAGTTACTGGCGTAGATTACGAAGACAGTCAAA
>NZ_DATMRL010000207.1:0-21167 GCF_035566355.1 Pedobacter sp. | reverse complement strand
TGTCTAGGTCTGCAAGAACTTTTTGCATCACGACATTGGCAGGTAAAATTATACCCCTTTGAGTTTGCGGCTGGATATAATATGGAATAGCGGGTGCTGTAGAATTAACACTATAAACCGGTCCAAATAAACGCAGCAAATCAAAATGTAACAATGCCCTTAAGCCGTAAGCTTCACCTCGTAGTAATCTGGCATTGCTCTCCGACAGAATCCCTGTACTCTGTTTTAACTGTTGAATAAAGATATTTAGATTTAAAATCTGTTTATAACTATCCGACCAGATTACATTAAATGAATTCCTTACAAATACATCATTATAATTGTATGCACCATACTGAGTCCATGAATGATTAAACGCGCTCAAATTATATCGTTGGGCAATCACGTCTACTGTACTCATGGTGAGATTTCCTCCATAAAGGCTTGTACCTCCTAAAGTTAAATAAACACCATTTATTGCGCTCTTTATACCTGTTTCCGTACTGAATATCTGAGGCAGCAAGATTTTATCAACTGGTTTTACATCCAGATATTTTTTACAAGCTGTAATACTGATCAAACAACCCAGCCCTGCAAAAATTTTTATTAAGTAAGTTTTCATCTCTATATTTTTTAGGTTCGCAAGCTTTTATTCACTTGCTCATTTAATACTAAAAGGATACGTTAATACTGGAAGAAATGGTATTTGCAAAAGGGTAATCTATTCCCCTTTCAGCTTTTACACTTGCGATACGAAAAATATCATTCATATACACATTAAACCGGATCGTTTTAACTCCTAGTCTCTTTGTAAACCGTGTGTTGTCTATCCAGTAGCCAATATTAAATGATTCCCCGGTAATGAAATTATTCGTTTGTACAAACCGGGAAGTTATTGGTGTATTGTCTGTAAGAGAAATTCCTTTAAACTGAGCCATATCACCAGGACTTTGCCAGCGGTTATAAAGTGCTCTTTTATCCTGATTGAGAAAGACACTATTAATGTCTATATTCTCCACTTTATTATATAACGCATTATTAAACAGGTCACCCCCAAAACTATAACGAACATTTATACCAAATTGAAAGCCTTTATAGCTCAGATTACTACTTATCACTCCTTCTACTTTCGGACGGGAATTTCCAACCACTGTAATGTCATTGGTATTGTAGACAAACGTATTCTGTCCATTCGCATTGATGAATAACTCTCTTCCTGTAGCCGGATCTATACCCGCAGAACGTACGGCCCAGATATCATCTGGGCTATGCCCTTTTGTGTAACGGATCATAGAATTATCTTTCAAAAGTGTATCATTGAGTGCATTCAAATTACCGCCAAAGTCGCCATATTTACTTCTTACCATACTGGCCAGAACACCTATTGTCCAAACGAGACCATTTGGCCTGAAAATTGGCGAAAATCGTAAGTTTGCTTCCAGACCTTTGGTAGTGAGGTTCCCTGCATTAGTTGCATAACCGGTGATTCCGGTTGAGGAAGGTGGACTAATTACAACCATTAACGGGTTAGAGTATTTATTGTAAGCATTCAACGTCGCACTTAACCTGTTGTTGAACATGGCCAGATCAACACCCGCACTAGTTTGCAGCGTTTTCTGCCATTCCAGGTTCGGATTACCGTACGAAATCAAGGATACGCCCTGGCCGGAGATGTTTGTATTTACATTATATCCATATATAGATACGGATGAGACACTGGCAAATCCCTGGTTTCCTGTGGTTCCGATATTTCCCCTGAGCCTGAACATATTCACATTGCCGTTTTCAAAGAATTTTTCGTTATGTAAATTCCATGCAGCACCAACAGACCAAAATGGGGAATATTGTTTTGCAGAACCAAATGCAGTCGATCCATCCAGTCTGTATGTAGCATCCAGAACGAAACGCCTGTCATAGGTATAGTTCAGGCTGGCGAGCACATTATTTCTTCTGTACAACTTGTAAGCATGCTGTGGCTTGGAGTTTGGCTGGTAGCTGAACGCATAGGCTGGATCACCATTTGTTCCAATTGGAAAACCGACAGCCACCGAATTGATACTTTCATCTTCATTTTGTTCGATATCTGCCCTTACGTTACTGGTTAGTATATTTTTTTTAGCAAAAGTTTTTGCATAAGTAAACATCAGATTACCATTGTAACTGAAATTATCTATCCTAGTTTGGCTGTATGAACCACGCTCATAAATACCAGAATTATTAAACATCGTATTTTCGGGAGAAATGAATGTGACGTTTTTATCCGCTCCTTTACGAATCTGAAATGCACCTTCTAATTTCATTTCATTGTTAAAAGTTACACCAACCTGAAGATTATTTTGGAAGCTAAAATTTGTTGTGCGGTTTGTGCTATTTAACGAAGCATTATACAAAGGGTTTCCAACATTCCCGAAACCAGCGATAATGCTGGTAGACGGTAAAGTTTCCAGAAATCTAACTACATTTCCATTCGCATCATACGGCGACTCATATGGATTAGCCCTGGAAAAATCTGAAAAAGATCCATATGGAGATTCATCGGCACGATATCCGCTCAAGTATAATTTATCTGAAATATTCAATTTGTTCTTTTTATAGATCAGGTCAATATTGCCGCCCCAGGTCTGCCTTCCGGATCCTTTCATTAGTCCCGTCACATTTTTAAAATTTAAACCAACTCCATACCTGATCTGTTCATCTCCACCGTCAGTATACACGGAGTGTCCATTTGTAAATCCAGTTTGTGCTGGCATTTTAAGCCAGTTTGTATTCACTCCTCTTAGTACTTGCGCAAGTCTTACGTTGTACATAGTGTCTAAAATGGCTTGGGTAAAGTAAGAATTATTGACTTTGTTGGTAAAGCGGCCGGAGAGTTTTTCAAATTGCAATTTCTCGGCTGCATTCATTAAGTTATAGTCATTTAAGTCAATCATATCTATGCGGATGTCAGCAGTGTAACTTACCCGCATTTTTCCCGGTACAGGTTCTTTAGTTTTAACAACGATTACCCCATTTGCAGCCCTGGCGCCATATAAAGCAGTTGAAGCGGCATCCTTTAAGATGGTAATCGATGCAACTCTGTTCATATCCAGATCTATTATGGTACGCAGATCGGTTTCAAACCCGTCAAGAACAAACAGTGGTTGGTTTGGATCTCCACCAAATTGGTCTCTGAGCTCAGTTTGGGATAACCCGGTCTTTCCGCGTAGCTCGATGGTAGGTAGAGTATTTGGATTAGAACCCATATTGTTATTTTCTACTACTAAAATCGAAGGGTCTAAAGTTTTTAAACTCTGTATGATATTCTGATTGCCAATCCTTTTCAAATCATTGCCCGAAAAAGTAACTGCAGCGCCAGTAAAGCTCTCCCTTTTTCTGTCCATCATACCAGTAACGAACACCTCGCCTAAAGCTTTACGCTCTTCAAAAAGCGTCACATTAATGATTTTTCTGTCTAAAACTTTAATTTCCTGACTTCTAAACCCTATGAAGGAGAAGACCAATATATCCCTCCCTTCAGCATCCAGGTAAAAATTACCTTCGGAATCAGTTGATGTAGCCCGGCTAGCGCCTTTAATCCTCACCTTTGCACCAGACAACGGCCTCCCAAGAGAATCCGTTACTTTACCAGTAATAAGATGTGGAACAACAATTTCTGTAACAGACCTGGAAATATTTTCAGCATTCCGGCTGATCACAACCGTTTTATTTATCACTTTATAGGTGAACGGCAGATTTTTAAAGCACTCATCTAAAACTTCTTTAAGAGGTACATTATTCAATTGTACACTCACATTGAAACGCTTCAGGCTACCTTTGTAAAAAAACACATAATCTGTCTGTTTTTCAACAATTTTCAATATACCTTCAAGAGATGTATTACGTTCATGAAGGGTAATTTGACCAAATCCTCTGGCGCTTACCTGGAGCAGAGAAAATAGAATCAATACAGTTGTCAATTTCATTATTCTGAATATTTTTGACGTTAGCGGTGGCCAGGCACAGGGCATAGCTAGGTTAAAAGCATTTATTTTCATACTTTTGATTTCTGGGTTAATCGTGATTTGTTTGCATATAAATTTCTCATCCTCAAAAGGATGAAGGGTTAGCTCAGCTATTTCCGCAAAAGTGTTCGAAGCACTTTTGCGGTTTTCTTTGAAACCCCTTTCCGGATCAGACCTAAGGTAAATTTTTCTTCATATTGGTTTTGTTTAGTTAAATAGTTTAGTTGATTATGTTAGGGGAAAATGGTTAGTTTACGCCCTTCTATTTTAAATTTCACCTGAGAGAAACTCAGTACCTCAAGTACATTTTGCAGCGTCATATTGCGGTATACTTTTCCGTTAAAATCACCTGGAGGAACAGTCCCTTTAAATTCTACATCAATATCATACCAACGCGACAACTGGCGCATTACCGTTTTAAGGTTACTGTCTTTAAAAATGAAAAGGCCATTCTTCCACGCCAGTTCCGCCTCAAGATCAGCCTGTTTAACTTCAATTGTTTTATTGGTCGTAAGTGCCTCCTCTCCAGGTTTAATAATAGTAGATGAATATGCTGCTGTCGTGCTATGAGAGCTTATCTTTACACTTCCTTCAAATAGAGTTGTCTTTACCGCTGGTTCGTCCGAATAGCTATTTATATTAAAATGGGTTCCTAAAACTTCTACGGTCTGGGTACCTGTACTCACTAAAAAAGGATGATGTTTATCTTTAGCCACCTCAAAATAAGCCTCACCTATCAACTCAACTTTACGTTGTGCAGTATTGGTAAATGTAGCTGGGAACTTCAAGGATGAGGCAGCATTCAACCATACCTTCGTCCCATCAGGCAGATGTATTTGGTATTGTCCACCTTTAGGTGTCTCAATGCTATTATAAACTAGAGAAATTTCAGCTGTAGGATTCCCAGTACTTTGATAGATTACTTCCCCCTCTTTTGTTTTTACAATCTGTACACCTTGTTGATTAAATATTCTCCCGTTTGCCTCATCATTTAAAGCAATTCTTTTTCCATTAGCTAATGTTAAGAATGCCTTATTAGCGCCCGGCATGATGTCCTGAACTAATGCTCCATTCTGTTGGGCAGAATACTTCTTGAAAAGCCATAGACCTCCAACCGCCAAGCAAAATAGAATAGATGCAGCTGCCAAAATTCGGTAATAAAATCTTTTCTTTACAACATTAGCTGAAGTGCTATGATTAATCTGCTCTTTTAAGGAAGTAAATATGCGTTTAGATAGCTCCTCCTCACTTTCTTTCGATTGATGGTTTAGTTCCAGTTCTGCATCATTAAAAGAATTATACCATTGTTCATAGTACTCCTTTTCTTCTTTGTTTATCGCCCCTTCCTGCCATTTTTTGGCCAGCTCCAGAATATTATACTTCGGTTCAGTTTGCTCCACGTCTGTGACTTTTCTTATATAGTCACTAATTTTTCCATCAACCCTATATCAGTAAGAAAAAAAATAATTATTTTTTGAGCAGGTATAAAACTACAGGTAAGCTTATGTGAAGTGATTTTTTTAAACTACTGATCGCACGTGTAATATGTGCTTCAACCGTTTTTTCAGATATGTCAAGTTCCCGAGCAATCTCCGCATTGGTTTTTTCCTGATCCCTACTCATTTTAAATACAATCCTGCATTTTTCGGGGAGTTTATTAATACAGATTTCCAACTGTTCTTTCAACTCTTTTTCAGAAAACCACAATTGAGTAGTATCTACAGATTCTTCCTGACTTGAGGCATATGAGGCAATTTCATTTACCTTGCGAAATTGCCGGGTTTGACGATTAATGACCTGATATTTAACAGCTACGCTGAGATAGGTATTTAAACTGTACTTTAGGTCAAGTGCCATTCTCCTTTTCCAAAGGCTAAAAAAAACATCCTGTACAACCTCTTCTGCTTCATATTCGTCCCCAATGCGATGACAGGCCACAACATAGATTTTATCCCAGTATCTTTTGTAAATCTCGGTATATGCCTGTTCGTCTCCTTTCGTTAGAAGATTAGTCAATTCAATATCAGAAAGACTGGCATACAATTCCATGGAACGTGATAAATAAATGATAAATTTACTTATAAATCATAGCAATAGTAATTATTATTTTCATAAAATTTCTGAACATTCATTTTCAAGCCAGCTTTTCAAAATTCCAGCTTAAGCCTGATTCCTCCAGAAGTTAAATTGGTCTTTAGATTTGAATAGGACCTCATCGGAACCTTAATAAAAGGCTCAATAACCAAATGTTGCTTTTTACTGATCTTTTGGCTAAAACCATATGACAAGTTATAAAAACCAAGATAGTTCTGTTGCGGAAGCTCATCTGAAGCAACAGGAACTATTTCTGTTGACGACATCAGTTTACTTTCGAAACTTGGCCCATCCTCCCCAGATACCATTACATCAACAAATTTTTTCTCCTCATAGGCCAGCACCTGAGATTTTCTTAGTACACCTGTAACAGATAGTCCAATACTCACATAAGTATGAGAACTCAAGCTGTATTTGAAATCTATTGGCAAATCTAATCCAGAAATAGAAGTTTGCACAGAAGTAAGCGTCTTTCCCGGAACGTCTGGCGGACCCTTTTCCAGTTTGCTTAAGGCCGAAAGCTGATTTAGGGAAAGTCCTGACGTGATAGAAAACCTGGCATTCAAAGCATACTCCACTTCTCCGCCAACACCCAGCCTCATCTTTCCTGAATTACTATAACTATTGGATACCAACGCGTTGTATTTCCATTTTTGTATATCATGATGTTCTGCAGGACTATCTTCTTTCAAAGCAAGAAAAGGACTGTTTTTTTCTGTAGGTTTTGAATATCGACGGGTAGTCGCAGAACGAGTACTGAAAGCATTTCCACAAGAATCTTTGGATGTTCCAGGAGCATTATGATCGGTTTGACCAGAAATTATTTCGCTGGAAGCCATTTGAACATCCGCTGTTCTTTGTTGCACTATTTTCGTCTGAACTGGCACCATTTTACTTCCACTCACACCCAAATGCTCAGGTAAAATTTGTTTTTCTACTTTTAATGCAGATACAGGCCGGGGTTGTTCCAGTTTTTTCTTCAAATACTGTGGTTCTTTCCAATAAAAAAGAGCAAAAAAGAATAAGATAAAAACTGCGGCCTGTGTTGTCCACCATATCCATGCTGCATTTTTCTTTTTACGGTGCTGCTGTTGAAAATTTTCCCAGGCACCTGGCTGATAAGGAAATTCCTCTTGCTGGAAAATCTCTTTAACATGTGTCAAAAATTCTTCTTCAGTATGTGCCATTGGGTTCCATATTAATTTGATACAAGGTTCTTAATTTGAGTTTTGCTCTGTTCAGATAGACCCGGCAAATGTTCTCTTTGATGTTCAGCATTTTTGAAATCTCCTGATGCGAAAACCCTTCTATTTCATAGAGATTAAAGATGAGTCTTTGTATTTCAGGTAAATGGTTCAGCAGGTTCATCAGATCGGTAACATTCAATTTTAACATCTCTTCTGGAAAAGTCAAAGGATGATGCAAGTCAGTAAATTCACTTTCCGAAATGTCGATTCTGGGCTTTTTTATAAAATCAATTGCTATTCTTGAGGCAATTTTGGCCATCCAGCCTTTAAAAGCCTTTTCCAGTTCTTCGGCTCTTTCTGGTGGTTTGAAAGATTCTATGTATCTGAATATCTTGATGAAACTATCATTCACAAGCTCTTCGGAATCATGGATATTTGAAGTATACCTTACAATTACGGCCATTACATATCCATAAAACATCTTGTAAATCTTCTCTTTCGATGAATTACTATTTTTACTGAATCCAGACAAAATTTCTGCAAGTCCGAAATTGCTTTTCATCGGCCTCAGCATAGTGCAGGCTTTAGTGTCATCTTTTTTAAGGGATCAGATCATCAAAGGGAACAGAACAGGACTTGCCGTTTGAGACACAACAAGCCTTGTCCCATTCTTTATAGCTTACTTGTTTGTCATCACTTCGATCCCCAGTTTGGTGGCATCGGTAGCATCTTTTAAGCCTCTTACCCAAACGGTATAGATTTTTCCTTTTTCAACCTTAAATTTGTCCAGGGTGGCTAGAACATCCGTCTTTCCATTTTCTTTAACCTCAAATTTAAGTTCCGCAGCTGGATCTACATTCACATAAGAAGAAGCTTCTTTGAATGCTTTTTTGTTCAGTGCAGTCTCCGTCTTTCCTGCAACGTATAAGTCAAGCAGCGTAGTTTCAGGAGATAAATTCACAAAACGTACTTTTGCTTTATCTGTTGCAGGAGCAGAAAGATCATCCTCGACCAAGACAACAGCTGCCTTAGGAGATTTATCTCCAACCAGAAGTGTATAGGAAACTCCGGTTTTTGCAGTATAGTTGATTTTTGCAAGTACATCTGTTGCATCTTTCTTTTTAAAGCTGAACTCACCTGTTCCTGGTTTCAGGTCCATATAGTCAATTACAGTATTATAATTTAAGGCCTTTGATGTGGTTACTTTAGTCCCATTTGCAAAAAAAGAAAGTTCAGGGGCGCCTGGTGAAGAAACCACCAAAGCAAGTTTTGCAGGTTTTACAACAGGAGGATCAACAGCCTTATCTTTTTTACATGCGGTGAACAGAAGTGCAGAGCATAATAGTATCGTTCCTTTTTTTGCTAAAGCTGCCGCGTAATTTTTACTTTTCATTTTTAAAAGTTTAAGTGAATAGATTAAATGATTTTAATTTCTATACACTTAAACTTGCATTTGATCTGGAACGCAACAGGTGCTTCCAGATTTACTCTTAGACTGTATGCTGGTTGATCACAGCATAATACTTCAGGTCTATGATATTATTTGGCAAAGGCCTGGAATTCCATGACTTATGAATAGCCAATGCTGCACCTACGGCGGTAGCCTGGGCCATGTGTGCCGCAAAAACTTCCATATCTGGAAGTGCTCTGGCCAGTAAATTCATAAATAATGTATTTTTACTAAAGCCTCCATCTACAAAAATCCGCTTTACCTGGGTATCTGTAAGTACCCTGCGGGTAGAAATAACCTGCTCATTAACCAGATCCAACATCAGCTGATGATAAGCAACAGCAGCAGATTCATAATCATCAAGATTTCGTTTGGCAAATGCAGAAACTTTAAGGCCTACAGTCTTTTCTTCAGGCAGCGCATCTACCTTCTGCTCCATCAGTAACAATCTTTCTATCACCTGCGGATCATAGGCCATCGACCTGAAAGAAATACTATCTGTTCCAAAATGAGCCACAATTCGTTTAAGTTGCTGCTCGTGTTCATAGCCTGCAAATAGCCTGGAAGCCTTAACTGGCTTACCTTCGTACTGCAAATAACACAAACAATCATTTTCCAATTCCTGTGTAGTTAACGGAGCAGCATTAAAGGGATTAAAACTGATGCACCAGGTACCGGTTGACAATAAAATAAAAGGCTCATGAAAATTAACAAGGTAAGGCACCAGCGCTGCTGAACTGTCATGGAGCCCGGTCCCCACTGCACAACTGCTCCCGGGAAAAGCAGCAGGCATTACATTGCCTGAGGGCGTAATAGGCGCCAGCTTATCTGCTATATGCTCTTTTCTAACCCATTCATGGTATTCATTTTTTGTAAAGTCCCATAAATTAGTGTGGCAGCCGATACTCGTAATATCAGAATAAGCCCTGCCTGAAATCAGATAGCTTAAGTATTGAGGCAAATGAAGTGCATATTTAATCTGCTCAAACACTTCCGGTTTTTGATACTTCATCCGGTAAAGCTGCATCCCTGAATTTAAACTTCCCAAAACCGGAGATGCTGTTCGATTGGAAAAAGCTTCCATCCCACCGTAGGTATTGTAAAACTGTGTCTTCAAATCCTCCGGATAATCCTTAAGATAGTTGTATAATGGTGCTAATGGCTTACCATTGGCATCAATATAAACGAAACTCGCTCCGTAAGTCGCAAAATTAATGGCTTTGATCTCAAAAGCAGGATTTCTAAAAACCTCCGTCAGGGAATCAAAAACAGAAAGCCTTAAACTTTCCAGATTCTCACAAGGATCCCCATCCTCATCAGAAGTCTCTATAAACCTTGCTGTTCTCTCAAAAACAATCTTATAGTACTCATCAAAGAGGAACAGCTTTTTATTCGTTTTCCCAACATCAAAGACTGCTATAACAGGTACTTTTTTGATTTCCGAACCCATATCTAAAGACCCGTTGCTACCGTTTTAGTTCCGCGGTTTTTAATCAGTTCCTGTCTGATATTCAGTTTTCTGAATACTTGTAATGGTGCTAAAGCAGCCCCCGAGCGTAACCTTGCCTCGGCAACCAGTGAACGAACATCAGTTCTGAAAGCATGCTGCAGGACTTCCTGGCAGCGAACCACATCATTAACAGCTTGTGCCTCCTGCAATGCTTTACGATCTACAGATAAGGCTTGTGCGTAGGCAATCATAATGGCCTCTACAGATTGCAGGAGATCTTCAAGCGGATCCTTAACGTTATGGGATGCATCAATCATCCAGCCCAGATCATCCTTATGGTCCATTCCCCTTGCATCCATTCCTTCCACCAGCTCATTAAAAATCAGGAACAACTGGTAAGGCTTCATACTGCCTGCAGTTAAATCATCATCTCCATATTTGGAGTCGTTAAAATGGAAACCACCCAATTTTCCTTCCATAAGTAATAAAGCAACAATCTGTTCGATGTTGGCATTAGGTAAATGATGTCCAAGATCAACCAATGTAAAGGCCTTTGGCCCCAGCTTATTTGCAAATAATAAAGACTGGCCCCAATCGCCAACGGTAGTAGAATAAAAGTTAGGTTCAAAGGCTTTATACTCTACAAACACCTTCCAGTCGCTTGGCAGAGCCGCATAAATTTCCTGCAAACTTCCAAGTGTATTTTGAAATGCCTTTCTGAAATTCAGCTGTCCGGGAAAGCATGAACCATCGGCTAACCAAATGGTTAAGGCTTTTGAACCTAATTCAACACCCTGGCGAATCACTTCTATATTATGTGCTATTGCCGTCTTTCTGACCGCAGGGTCAACGTGCTGTAAAGAGCCAAATTTATAACTGTTCTGCTGTCCGGGCTGATCCTGAAAAGTATTCGAGTTCATGGCATCAAAACGCAAACCCTTCTGCGCTGCAAGACTTTTGATCGCGCTTACGTTATCTGTAGTATCCCAGGGAATATGCAAGGAGATTGCGCCGCTTGAAGCATTTAGTTGATGAAGCAAACCTATATCTTCTATTTTTTCTTCAATATTCCTGGGCTCCCCTCCCGAAGAAAAACGACCAAAACGAGTGCCTCCTGTTCCTAAAGCCCAGCTCGGAATTCCAATTTGAAAAGCGATTAGCTTTTCTATGATGGCTTCTGCATTTGGGATATCTGAGCTGATCGCCTCTAGTTTTCTCTTATGAGCAGATAAACTTTCCTGGTTATGTTCCTCTATATGATAGTTTTCTAAATTCATCAGTTTATATTTTGGTTATAATTTATCTATTTATTAACGAACAAAAGCATTGGCAACACCTCCATCTACATTTAACACATTGCCGGTTGATTTATTCAGTAAGCCACTTACAAACACAAAACAAGCATTGGAAATATCTTCAGGCAAAATCACTTCGTTTAATAACGTCCGTTTTGCGTAAAAAGCAGGCAGTTCGGCTACAGAAATACCATAAGCTTTGGCCCTTCCCTCCGCCCAGGCACCTTCCCAAATCTTACTATCGGAGATCACTGCATCTGGGTTAACCGTATTTACCCGGATATGATCATCGCCTAATTCAGCCGCATTTAATCTGCTTAAATGCAATTGGGCAGCCTTTGCAGAACCATATCCTGCATTATTTGGTCCGGAAACCAGAGCGTTTTTACTTACTATATTCAGTACATCACCCCCAATATTCTGCTTGCGCATCACTTCTACTCCAGCTTTGGTAACTAAAAACTGTCCCTTAACCAGAATATCGTATAGAAGATCCCAATCTTGCTCCGTATGCTCTTCAATAGGTTTCGAAATAGATATTCCTGCACAATTTACAACAACATCCACCCCACCAAATTCCAGGCAGGCCTTTTTGAAAGCGTTATTGATACTATCTGCTTTCGTTACATCCAAAATTACTGAAGTAAATGCATCTCTGCCAAATTCCTGATGAAAACTTTCGTTAGCTTTTTCTAACCTGCTGGCATCATTGTCATTAATTACCACGCAAGCTCCCTCTTCAATAAACTTATGTGCTATCGCTTTACCAATCCCTCCGGCACTTCCCGTGATTAGCGCAATCTTTCCCGATAAAGCTTTAGGTTTAGGCATCCGCTGCAATTTAGCTTCTTCGAGAAGCCAATATTCTATATTGAAAGCCTCTTGCCTAGGCAGTGAAGTATACTCAGATACTGCCTCAGCGCCTTTCATTACATTGATCGCATTGATATAAAATTCTGCAGCTACCCTTGCCGTTTGCTTATCTTTGGAGAAGGAGAACAAACCTATTCCAGGGTATAAGATAATCACCGGATTGGCATCCCGTATGGCAGGACTGTTGTTGTGTCTGCAGGATTCATAATAGACCTGATACATTTCCCTGTAAGCTTCAAACTCCGGGGCCAGCTTTTCTTTTAAAGCTTTAACATCACTTAAATCAGCCGCAGCATCCAGCTTAAGGACCAAGGGACTGATCTTGGTCCGCAGAAAGTGGTCAGGGCAACTCGTACCCAACGGCGCCAGCCTGTCCAGATCATTAGAATTGATAAATTCCAGGACCCTTTGATCGTCTGTAAAATGACCAGCCATATGCTTTTCACTAGAGCAAAACCCTCTTAAAACTGGTGCAATAGCGGCAGCTTGCTGTAGTCTGAGCTCAGCACCTGCAGACTGGATCTTTTGTCCGCCAAATATCGGTCCTTTTTTACCGTAATTCTGGTCCAGATATTCAGCACATTTCTCTACGACCTCTAATGTATTGATATAACTTTCATAAGCCGTATCTCCCCAGGTAAACAAACCATGAGAGCCCAGCATAATTCCTCGGATCCCTGGATTTTCGTCCAAACATTGGCGCAGCATCAGGCCCAGTTCAAAACCCGGCTTCTGCCATGGTACCCAACCTATCGTACCTCCAAACAATTCTTTGGTAATTTGTTCCCCATCTTTTGCCGCTGCAATTGCTATGGCTGCGTCCGGGTGCAGATGATCAATATGCTTAAAAGGCAAAAAACCGTGTAAAGGTGTATCGATAGAAGGTGCTTTAGAATTCAGGTCATAAATACAATGGTTAAACAATTCTACCATTTCATCTTCATGCTGAATCCCTTTGTAGATGTTCTTCAAATTCCTTAAGCGATCTACATACAAAGCCGCAAGACCATTTCTTTTCAGTGTTCCAATATCTCCCCCAGAGCCTTTAACCCACATCACCTCTGTTTCTTGTCTGGTAAGAGGATCAATAGCCATTGCTTTGCAGGAGGTATTCCCTCCGCCGTAATTTGTCAGGCGTAAATCCGCACCCAATAAGTTCGAACGGTAGATTAACAATGCAACCTCATCGCCAGCCATTTCAGCGGCCTTCGCATCGTCCCACAAATAGCTTACATGTTTAAATTCAGTTGCTTTAGCAGTCATAATAATTATTATTCATTGATTTTGGTGATTTCATTTATTTGATAGAGTTGCCGTATCCTACAATAAAAACAGATAAGATCAGGATCGTTACTCCGGCTAATACAGTTATAAAAGTCTTTCTTTTTACTCCGCTCCATTCTTTAAGAACCAGCCCCCAGCCATTGGCGACTAAAATGATACAGGCCATATGCAAAATCCAGCCGCTGGCCCCATTACCTAATTTACTTTCTCCCATTCCGTAGAAGAAGAACTGTAAAAACCAGGTGGTACCCGCCAATGCAGAAAAGATATAGTTTTTAAGTAGTGGCACCTTTTTATTGGTGTAATCCCCAAAAGTTTTATTGCGCTTATTGAGCACCATACACCAGAACAGATTGGTGGTTAGCCCGCCCCATAAAATGACCACATAGGTTACGTTATTCTGGAACAGGAATTCTCCTTGTCCGGGATTTAACGCCTTCCAGGCTTCATTGGCGTGGCCAGCCATGTCCTTACCCGCGTCTATACCAAATGCGAAGCAGGCACTCAGGATACCTGATATCACAGAAACGATCAGTCCTATTCCGATTTTATAGTCCTTGTTCGATGGATCTCCTTTGCCCGAAGCCACCAGATCTTTTTCTTTCATACTACCGGCCAGACCACAAACAATAATCCCTATTACACAGACCAATAAACCTGTCAATACCATTTGTCCCCACTGGCTGCCTGCCATATCCGACAGACTGTTTTTACCCGGTGTTGGATTGAAGTCGTAATATAAAGAAGGTACCAGCGCGCCAAACACTGAACACAAGCCCAGAATAATGGTGCTTCCAAGGGATATACCGAGATATCGTACACCAAGACCATAAGTTAGTCCTCCTATTCCCCACAATAAACCGAAGAAATAAGTCAGCAATAAAATTTTGCCATTGGTTTGGGCAATAATCTCCATAAAACCAGGAATGGTTAACCATGCAGCCAATGGCGGCACAATCAGCCAGGAACACAGACCTCCAACAATCCAGTAACTTTCCCACGCCCATCCTTTTACTTTTTTATAAGGTATATAGAAACTACCGGAAGCAAAGCCCCCTATAAAATGGAAAATAACGCCGAAAATTATCTGCATAAAGGATTTATAAGTGGTTAATAGTATAATGTCCTAATTTATGCAAGTTGTTTTATTCAACTGTCATGTACCATCATGCTAATGCATGAACTGGCAAAGGACCGGTTAAATAGAAGCCCGTTTGGTAAATTTAAATGGCACTTCAACATGTGCCCTGGACTTGTCTAATATCATTCGTGCAGCGGCGGCCCCCATGAACCTGAAATCGGTAGAGATGGTAGTAATTCCATTAAGAAGTATTTTCTTCAGGGGTGTTTCATTATAAGAAATAACCCCCACATCAGAACCGATCTGATACCCCATCTCAATAATGCGCTCCAGCAATTGCACAAGATCATTTTCCATCAAATTGATGAATACCTCCCCTTCATTGATGGGTTCTTGCTCAATATTGCTCACAACGTAATGAGAAAAAGCATATTGCTGACAAAAACGATGAAATCCGTCCAGAATTTCTTTTGGAAAATAACTTTTTGCAGGAAATATGATTTTTAAGGTGTGGTATTTACTCAAATGGCTTAATGCCTGTTCCAGTGCGTCATAGATATTCTGTTCAAAATTCTCATAAACTGCGCCAAAGGTCCCATCAACCCCTGGAATAAACTTATCCATTAAGATCAGTTTTTCTTTTGGGATCGTATTGATAACCTCCTTTGCATATTCACCACCCTCTATGAAATGCGGAATGATCACGTAATGAGAATACTCCCCCATTTTTTTCTGGGAGAGAAACTTCTTAAAAAGCATAAAATCATTATTGTAGATATAAAAATCCACAGATACATCATCGCCTAATGCAGCAATAAAAGCATCATAAACAATTTTTTTATGCGCACTTAGTTTATTAAACAACAGAAATATCTTAATCTTCAGCTTAAAATCTACGTTGGAGATGTAATAGCCCTTGCCTGGAACAGAATTAATAACACCTATTTTTTTCAGATACCGATATCCTTTTTCTGCTGTATCTCTTGAGATCTCCAGTTTATAACTTAGTTCATTGATAGATGGAAGCAAATTATCCTTTTTAATATTGCCCAGCTCAATCGCATTGATGATCGCATCAGAAAGCTGCAAGTATTTTGGTGTAGCAGAATACTCATCAATATGTACAAAATCAAAAAAGGGTTCAGCCATCATTTCTCCAACAATTTAGTTATTTAATTTGAAACTGATACTTACCTGCTGTAATTTCCAGTTGATCAGCTACTGGCCGATCATTTCTATAGGCCTTTTTACCGCCTGCCAGCGGAAAAATAACGGTAGCGCTGGAATTGGCTGGAATGTTGACGGTATAGATAACTGCTTGACCAGATCTTTTCCAGGAAGAAACAATTTTACCGAAAGGTCCATCATGTTCAGACTCAAAATGTTCCAGTCCGGAAACAAAATTAGGCCGCAACAATACATTTTTAAATCCAGGATGCTGCTCATCCGGATGGATACCCCCCAGGCCTTTAAAGAACCAGCCCCCTATTTCTCCAAACATCATATGGTTTAAAGAAATATCCCTTGCTGCTTTAATGTCCCAGTTTTCGTAAAGGGTAGTCGCCCCGTTTACAATCCACCATCCCCAGGAAGGATACGTATCCTGTGCAGCAAGCTTATAGGCAGTCTCTGCCTGTCCATTGTCGCTCAATGCATTTAAAATAGCTTTAGCACCAAGCACGCCCACATCCAGATGCATGCCATCGGCAGCCACCTTTTTTGCAAGCTGTTGGGCCAGTTTAGCTTTAAATTCTTCAGGAACAATACCCCATTGCAGTGCCATACTAAGTTCTGTTTGCACGCCTGAAGCATAGATACATTTTTCCCGGTTAAAATATTTATCGTTAATGGCTTGTTTTATTTTCTCTGCAAGGTTACTGTAGGTACTATAATCAGCCTGCTGACCAAACATTTTTGCTGCTTTCGCTAAAATAACAGCATCTACATAATAATAAACAGAAGAGGTGTATTCCAAAGAAG
Source organism: Pedobacter sp. (assembly GCF_035566355.1). Classification (GTDB taxonomy): domain Bacteria; phylum Bacteroidota; class Bacteroidia; order Sphingobacteriales; family Sphingobacteriaceae; genus Pedobacter. The sequence goes on along the minus strand of NZ_DATMRL010000207.1, from coordinate 4,493 downwards.
AGGGCGATTTAACGGGTACCCAATCTCCTCTTCCAAAAGTGGTTAATCCTGAAGGACTGATCTTTTCAACATAATCAACATATTTTTTAATACTCCCGTAAGAATCTTCCAGCAGTTTACTATCGCCATAAAAAAGATAAATATTCCATGGAATAATAGCAATGGTACTGGTCCAGTCTGTCCCGTTGGCTGTACCATAGCCCCAGCCTCCGGTAGGAATAATATCAGGCAGTACGCCATCCGGGCGCTGCTCGTCGCGGTGATCTGCCAGCCATTTCTCGTAAACTGTTATTCCATCGAAGTTAAACAAACCTGTTTCCACAGCAAAATGCCCGTCTCCTGTCCAACCGTTCTTTTCCCTTTGCGGACAGTCTGTTGGATAGCCCATCAGATTAGACAGATAAGAATTATTCGTTGCCCACCATAAACGATCTATCAAAGGGTTAGAAGAACTGATTTTTCCCCTGGCTGCAACATCACTATGCATAAAATAACCTGTAATACTCTCCTTAGTTAAGGTGATCGGTTTGCTACTGGTTACCTCTACGTATTGAAAACCTTTATAATTAAATTTAGGCATGAATTCCAATGGTCCTTTGCCAGATAAAGTAACAATATCTGTTTGAAAAGGATCTGTATTGTCTTTGGGCCTGTAATAAACATCTATATTAGAAAGGTCTACCCTTCCGTTTTCATACAAACGTTCTCCATGTTTTATCCGGATTACGGTTCCGGCTTCGCCATTAACCTTAATCTTACTAACCCCGGATATATTTCTGCCCAGATCAAATACATAGGTCGTGTCATTGAATTTTTTCACCGATCTGGCCGGAATTTCTTCTACATTTCGGATAGGCTGCATGGCCTGGCTCACCACCTGCTCTGAAGGTGCTTTACGCAAAACTACCTTAGTCCATTTCCCATCATCAAAATTTACCGTATTCCAATCGGGCTGTTCGAGCCTTGCATCATAATGTTCTGCAGTATAAATATTATTCAGTACAATTGGACCAGAACTGGTTTTCCAGTCTTTTCCTGAAGCAATCACTTCCGTTGTTCCATCGGCATACGTAATTCTTAAATCCATACAGAAAGCAGGTCTTGCCCGCCACGGTGCCTTATCAAAATTCCATACAGCTATAGACTGATGATTGTACCAGCCGTTGCCAAGCAATACACCAATCGCATTTTTCCCATTCTGCAGTTGAGCAGTCACATCGTAAGAAACATATAAGTTCCGTTTATCAAAGCGTGTATACATTGGATCCAGTCTATGGTTTCCAACCTTTTTTCCATTTAGGTACAATTCATATAATCCTGCCACTGCGATATAAGCTCTGGCAGATTTGATCTTTTTCGAAGACCGAAATATAGTTCTGAAATAAGGCGCTTCACGCTTATTGATGTCATCTACGTCACTAATCCAGCTCCCTTTCCAGTTTTCCATTTTCATCATACCGGTTTCGAAACTCGATACCGTGGAGAAATTTCCAGGCTTGCCATTTTGATCCCATACCTCAATCGCCCAAAAATATTTGGTAAAAGGTTTTAACAAAGCTCCACGATAAGAAATTAGGGATGCACTTGTCACATTTTTTCCAGAATCCCAGGCAGCGCCTCTTTTTTTTACGACATCCAAAGAATCTTCGCTTACCAAAATCCGGTAAGCCGTTTGTTTTGCACCTTGTCTGCCATCAGAAATCATCCAGGAAAGCCGCGGATGCACGACATCTATACCCAATGGATTGGTTAAATGTTCACATTGAAGGTTTACTGCCGAAGTTCTGTTTGGGACGGTATCTGCATGTGCACTTAAGCCAAGTGTTAAAAAACAAGAAAGTAGAACATTATGGAAAACAGGCTTCATATCTAGTTTTGGAAGGTTCATATTGGTTTTACGAGGTAAATTGCAATAATAAGCCTCTAATCTCAGATTAGCAACCTGTACTGTCCTGTTTATTGTTCCTGGCGCCACTCTGCATATGACTTTTGCAGTGTTTCCAAAAACACAGGGGTTTCCTGTGCTCCTGAAACGGCATATTTTCTATTGAATACAAAAAATGGCACACCACGTACACCAACTTGCTGCGCTTCATAAATATCAATTCTCACTTCATCGGCATAACTTCCATCCTCTAAGGCTGTCTTTAATGCAGCCGTATCAAGTCCAATTTCAGATCCCAATTGAATAAGCGTGGGATAATCATCGATATTTTTCCCATCGGTAAAGTAAGAGCGGAACAGAGATTCCTCCGCTTCATTCTGTTTACCATAGTGTTTTGCAAAATGAGTAAACCGATGTGCATTAAATGAATTTGCCACAATTGAAGTGTCAAAATTATAAACCAGTCCTACCTGTTTAGCCAGCTGACGAACATGGTCGTTCATGCCTTTAGCCTGTTCAAGGCTAATTCCTTTATGTTCCGACAAAAATTGATGTAAACTTTTATCCGGCTGCGTGACCAGTTCTGGCGCAAGCTGAAAACTTTTCCAAATCAATTGGATTTTATCTTTATCTGGGAACTGTTCCAATGCTGCTTCGAACTTCCTTTTGCCTATGTAGCAGAACGGGCACATCACATCGCTCCATATTTCCACTTTCATTGTATTTTCCATGAGTGAGTATTTACAAATTCAGGATAAAATTAGCAATTAGAATTTGAATAGATCTTCTGTCTATTTTAACTGAAAGAAAGTCGCTATCGCGGCATGATCTGAAGGAAACATTACCCGGTGATAATCGATTACTTTCGACTCTATTGGATTAAGCTTCCTTCCTTTGTTATCTCTTATTGATTAGGGTACCCATATAACAACAATAGTAATGCTAAACATAAGTTTAGCATTACTATTGTTTTATTTTCTTGTAAATTAACCTGCATAACTAAACCCTAATTAAAACGAAGAAAGCACACTGTAGCGTTTAGTCCCGGTTTTACGTTTTATCTAAAAAACCAGACCATCATGCTGAAATTTAACAGTAAACTTTTCATTGCCATCGCTGCAACACTTGTTTTATCCTGTACTAAATCTACAGATTCTGACTGCCCTAAGGACCGGATGTGTACTGAGGAATTTCGTTCCTTAACAGTGAGTTTTACGGATAATAAGGGAGCGCCTACTGCAGCAAAAGATTACAGTGCTGTTCTTGTGAGAACCGGCGACACGATTAAATCAAATTTAAATACGGTTTCAAACATGGTGCCTGGTGCATTCATTGTTATAGACGACAGTTATACTTCAAAGCTTTCTGAAACAGGCGATGAGATCAAAGTTAGCGCAACATCAGTGCAAACAAAACAAACGAAATCGACAGTTATAAAAGTAAGTGGCGGCGAGTGTGCATGCCATATCAAAAAAGTATCAGGAGCTGAAAAAGTTGCCTTTGACTAAACAACAAGTGCTCTTAACAAAAATGACTTAGGATATCATAGCAAACAAATTAGAGATCAACATTACAGGAAGTTTCTTTTCCAACCGCTTCCGTGCTTTACCTATTTGTACCGACAGGGTAAAAGCACAAAATGCTCCTCTGTAGCAGAGGAGCAAAAAAGGAGAGCTATTTTATCTTCACCGCTATCTCCCCATCATCCAGCCCTTCAATATTTTTCTCCGCAAAAACATCAGGCGAAGCTTTCTGCAGTATTTTCAGTAAATCATCACTAGAGCCAGCATGCTCCACGATAATAATGGAGTTTCCTGCGCTGCTGAACTTCATTTTGGTACTTTCTATACCTTTAACGTTTTGAAGCTTATCATTGATGCCCTTCAATGTGGCAAAAGTCCCCCCGGTTATTTTGATATTCGTTTTACTACTATTTTCAGTACCGGCTTTTTTCTTCTTCCCAAAAAAACCCATGATCTTGTCGCCCGTGCTTTTTGTTTTATCAGCCGTATTTCCCGCATGATTTACCTTGTCACTTGCCCTGTCAATTTTGTCCAGAATACCCTGTGCTTTTGTTGCTGTGAAACTGAATACCATAACGGCCACACCAGCAGTAATAATTTTTTTCATGACGTAAATTTCGATTAATGATAGATTAGAAGACAAAGCTATTTGATACTCGTCTTAAAATAAATACCCTGATTTGTGGTTTTTATTTCTACTGATTTCTAGGTATTTTCAAATTACAGACAAAAAAACTATAGTCAGTTTGCAATTTTAGCCGGATATTTAAATTTTACCGACCCTATTTTTGCATGAAAAACATACACCTGATGATCATATGCTTATTAGCTACGCTGAAAGTATTTTCGCAACAACAAATCCCACTCAACGAAAAAAAATACCTGGATAGCCTGGAAAGCATTTTACGTAAAAACACTGCGGATACAACAAAAGCCAACGTCAACTTTTTGCTGGTTGACTACTGGAAATATAAAGACACCGTTAAAAGCAAGTCTTATCTCCTGAAAGGAAAGCAACTGGCCCAAAAATATCCATATTACAATGCACTATCGTTCTTTTATGAAGGGCAATACTATTTTAACTG
>NZ_DATMRL010000206.1:0-4425 GCF_035566355.1 Pedobacter sp. | reverse complement strand
GCCTAAAAGAGGGGGAGAAAAAGGGTGCTCAGAAAGAAAGAGATAGGGCTGTTGCTGAGAAGAAAGAAGTTGCGCAAATACTGAAGCAAAATGGTGTTGAACTGAGTATTATTGCTGAATCTACCAAATTGCCACTCAGCCTTATACAATCATTATAAACAAGATTTAACTTCTAAACATAGAAAGCGGAAAGGGTAAAAAACTTGCATTACGTAAATAAAGCAGGAACGCAGGTCAGTACAAGTATATACCTGGGAAGTAGACCAATTTGCCAATTTTGCTTAACAAATGAGTAGGATGCCAGATTTTTGAATGCATATTTCTCTTTTCTTTGTGAGAACCAAACATAGCTCTATGAAGAAAATAGTTTTATTCCTGGCAGGACTCGTGATGATTTCTTATGCCACATTTGCCCAGAAAGATTATACTGCAGAATCAAAAGAAGTTAAAGCCAAGCGAATGCAGTGGTGGGATGATGCCACCTTTGGAATGTTTATTCACTGGGGCTTGTATGCTGTTCCGGCTGGTGAATACAATGGTGTAGGTGGTGGTGCAGAATGGATTATGGAGACACACAAGATTCCAACGGCTGAATATGAAAAATTTGCAGCGCAATTTAACCCTCAGAAATTTGATGCAAAAGAGTGGGTGAGAATTGCCAAATCGGCTGGTGTAAAATATATTGTGATCACTTCTAAACACCATGATGGTTTTAGCATGTGGGACAGTAAGGTTACTAAGTACGACATTATGGATGCTACACCTTTTAAAAGAGATGTACTTAAGGAACTCTCTGATGCTTGTAAAGCTGCTGGGATCCATTTTGGTTTATATCATTCTATTATGGACTGGCATCAGCCTAATGCCAACCCGAAACAACAGCCGGCAACAAAACCTGATTTTAAGATCTACAGGGAAGAATATTTAAAACCGCAGCTTGCTGAGCTGATTAAGAAATATGATCCTGAGGTGCTTTGGTTTGACGGTGAGTGGATTGGAGAATGGACGGAAGAGCAGGGTAAAGATCTTTATAACTATTTGCGCAATATTAAGCCTTCTTTAATTATCAATAATCGTGTGGGTAAAGGGCGTGCCGGAATGGAAGGGATGAATAAATATGAACATGCTGCTGGAGATTTTGGTACACCTGAACAGGAGATCCTGAAAGGGGCGGGCCAGGATTACTGGGAGAGTTGTATGACGATTAACAACAACTGGGGTTTTGTGAAAAATGATCAAAACTGGAAATCGGCACAAACACTGATTGATAATCTGGTTGATATTGCTGCAAAAGGTGGGAATTATCTGTTGAATGTGGGCCCTACAGCTGAAGGCTTGATTCCGCAGCCAAGTATTGAGCGGCTGGGGGAAATGGGTAAGTGGCTGGACATTAATAAGGAGTCGATCTATGGTACCAAGGGGATGAAGGATTATAAAGAAGGTGATCATATTAAATTTACTCAGAGCAATGATGGTAAGACAGGGTATGTGATCTTTAATCAGAATGAAAATAACCGGGTGTCTTTTTCAGCAATTCAACCGAAAAATGGTTCGAAGATTTTTCTGCTGGGGCATAGTAAGCCATTGGTATGGACTAAAAAGGATGGGTTTGCAGTTGTGGAACTTCCTAAGGAATTGCCGGGGAAATATGCGTGGGTTCTAAAGGTGGTGATTTGATCGGGGTATTTGTGAGTACAGATTCTAGGTTTTGTTGGAAAATATGTTTTACTGATCTAGCTGAACCTTACAGGTTCTGAGGCTTGATCAGTAAAACATATTTTCTTGGGTGCATGGGCGAACTTCATAATCACTTCATAGAAAAATAGAGAATAATAACCAATAGTATCTGGCTAAGAATAGCCATCAAAAGCCTCTTTATACCACCTATTCTGGAAGGGGAGAATAAATATAACGCAAAAGAGAAAAGACAAATAAGCAATGCAAAAACTGCAACTATTAGAAGATTAGGGCCATCAGGATCATCAAAAAAGAAAAATAGCATTCTGGAACAGAACAGAGCCACTAACGCTAATATGATTAACGAAGTCTTTTTCGATTTAAAATACAGGTTTGAGGTACTATTTTTCATTTCAGTAAAAATAAGCATTTTTTTGCCCATGAAATAAGCGAGGGAGATAAATGTTATCTTTGCAAAGAGATGATTAAACAGCACATTCAGGAAACCTTCGGAAACATTGATATCTATTTATTTGACCAGTTGGCCAAAGGCACTTACGACAATTGTAAAACTGTTTTAGATGCTGGATGCGGAACGGGAAGAAACCTGTTTTACTTTTTAAAAAGCGGCGTAAATGTATTCGGTGTAGATCAAAACCCTGAAGCTATTGCACATCTTAAAAACCTTGCCTGTGCTTTTCCGCATATCAATCCCGAAGAAAACTTCCAGGTTGCACCGGTAGAAAATATGCCTTTTGAAAATGAAAGTTTTGATCTGGTCATTAGCTCTGCGGTTCTACATTTTGCAGAGAACCAGGAGCATTTTGATGCCATGTTAAACGCTATGTGGAATGTCTTAAAACCCGGAGGATACTTTTTCTGCCGTCTCGCTTCTGAAATCGGAATTGAAACTTCAGTCAGATTTATTGGAAATGGCCGATACATCCTTCCTGATGGATCAGAAAGGTTCCTGGTCAACCAGGAAATGCTCCAGCGGCTTACCAAACGACTTGATGGACATATTTATGAACCCATCAAAACCACCAACGTACAAAACATCAGAGCGATGACCACATGGTGCGTGCGGAAATAGAATGATGGCCTAGAAACCTTTATCCATCGGATATTGTTCTTTCTGCAATGAACTATAAATTCTTTAATCATTGACTCTTATGGATCCTTTTAATATTGTAATTAAAGCTCATGGGGAGCAGATTGACTTGAATATTCATCCTCAGGATGGTGTTAATTATTTATATGATTAACAAGTGATAGAAGTAATTGATCTTTATTATTAATCTCACGTGGTATGAATATTACACCGGTGCCGGTCCACCATCTGCTTAAGGCACTAACAGTGTTGTCATATGCCTTAATATCACCACTTTCCTTTTCGACATAAGCAAGCTCACTCCAGTCTATTCTTTTATAAGCAGCCATTGGTGCCTTAAGCTCAATGCCTTTATCGTCTAAAGTTATTTGATAGCCACTGTACATCTTTCTTGTTTTTTTGTATCCAAGCAGCATAGTAAACCCCATCATTGCTACCACAACGCCGGCCGAAAGGCCAATTGTCCTAAATGGTTTGTTAGGATTAATGATATCAGGCAACGTTATAATGATTAATACCAAAGTGTAAATTTTAATCAATCGGATTGCTAAACGTTTCAATATATTTCCAATTAGCGATTCGTTGATTGTGAAAGTTTGTGTCATGAAGATTATATAGATGCTGTGAAGATAAGTTAAATGACATTTAAATTGATAATATTGAATTAAAATACATCGCTTTAAGAAGCGAAATCGACAAAAAATACGATTGATTTAATATGCCTTACTCAGTTCGGAGTCAATTAAATACTTAAATTCACTTGATGGACGAGCAGGCCAGGATTAAATTAAGTGCTATTATGAAAACAGAAATCGACATTTTATCTGATAGAGAAATAGAAATTTGGGACTATGCTGAATCTCAAAATGGAATGATGGACTTTGTAACCGAAAAACTTTCTGCGGAAGGAATATTTGAGCAATATCGGAATATCCATAAATCTTATCTTGAACTCTATTTTCGCATTGATGAAGAATCGATAAAGCTTGAAATCTTAAAGCGGCTGATATTTTTAAATTGGTACGCTCTGGTGGAGCCGAGTTGTTATACAGGAATTGAAGATCTTGATAATGCAACCGTATCTGAATCGTATTCCATTTTAAATCAATATTTAATCGCTGGAAAAATCGATGTAGAATTTAAGTGGATGTTGTCTTTTTATTCCAGTTGGGACTACACGATACTTCCATTTTCAGAAAATAAACTTGAAGCCTTAACTGCATTTGTAAAAGGGGTAGATACTTCCATTTTAAGTTGTCCTAAAGATCAGTTGCCAAAAGGCATAATGGATAACAGGGGACAGATGGGAATTTACTGGATAAGTATGTTAGTTGAAAAGAAGATGATGTGAGCAGCGTGCAGAAATAGAATGATAACCTCGAAACCTTTATACATCGGATATTGTTCTTTCTGCAATAGACTATAAATTCTTTAATCATTGACTCTTATGGATCCTTTTAATATTGTAATTAAAGCTCATGGGGAGCAGATTGACTTGAATATTCATCCGCAGGATGGTGTTAATTTTAAAGTGGTTTATCATGGTGGTTTAGTTGGCGAAATGTTCCTTGACAATGGGAATTGGCAGGCGGTTTCAGCTGATGATTTGGATTCGGCTGGTTATCCGATATATGAGT
>NZ_DATMRL010000205.1:0-8291 GCF_035566355.1 Pedobacter sp. | reverse complement strand
TGTGGAAAATTCTGTACAGCTGCTTCAAGACTAACGATATCAGGTCCGCTGAAGGAGCGGACAGATCTCTGAGGTCTTTCCGCAGCGTACGAGAATTTTCCTTCGCAAATTGCAGAGGAGGGTGGTGACCGGGTATGGTGCAGAGGAAGTGGAGGCAGGTCTATTTTTTTATTCTTTACCGGAGTTTCTCCGAGCTTTTTGCCTTTTAAATCTTTGCTTTTTGGATGGCAGCACGTAAACAGAAAAACCTGAACAAAAGATTTTGTAATTTCTTTTTATCTAAGCATTTGATAATTAAAAGATTTCTATCTATCTTTGCAGTCCCTAAATTTTAGGGGGCAATAAATAATTATTAACAAATTAAATACAAGCAAGTGAATACGTTAAGTTACAAAACTGTCTCGGCCAATGCAAAAACTGTTAACAAACAGTGGGTTGTTGTTGATGCGGAAGGCGAGATTTTGGGGCGCTTGTCATCGAAGATCGCAATGATCATCCGTGGTAAAAACAAGCCTGAGTACACCCCACACGTAGATTGCGGAGATAACGTTATCGTTATTAATGCAGACAAGGTAAAATTGACCGGAAACAAATTCAGTGAGAAAGAATACATTTCTTACACTGGTTATCCAGGTGGTCAACGTTTCATCTCTCCGAAAGAGTTAATGGCGAAACACCCTACACGTGTTATCGAGAAAGCTGTTCGTGGTATGTTACCTAAAACAAAATTGGGTGCTAAATTGTACACCAACCTTTTTGTTTATGCAGGTTCTGAGCATCCTCACCAGGCACAATCACCAAAAACCATTACACTTTAATTAAAGGAAGAAAGAAATGTCAGTTACTAATACTTCAGGAAGAAGAAAAACTGCTGTTGCACGTATCTATTTAAAAGAAGGCAACGGCACTATTACCGTAAATGGTAAAGATCACAAAGTATATTTCCCAACATTACCTTTACAATATATCGTTAACCAATCTTTAGAAGTTTCTGAAACAGTTGGTCAGTATGATATTACTGTAAACGTAGCGGGTGGAGGTGTTAAAGGTCAGGCAGAGGCTGTTCGTTTAGCTATTGCTAAAGCTATTGTTGAATTAGATGCTGAGAAAAAACCAGCATTACGCGCTAAAGGGTTAATGACCCGTGATATGCGTATGGTTGAGCGTAAGAAACCAGGACGTAAGAAAGCACGTAAGAAATTCCAATTCAGTAAACGTTAATCGTAAGGAGACAACACAATGGCAAGAACAACATATCAAGACTTATTGGATGCAGGTGTACACTTTGGTCACCTTACCCGTAAATGGAACCCAAAAATGGCGCCTTACATTTTCATGGAGCGCAATGGTATCCACATTATAGATTTAAATAAAACTTTAACTAAAACTGAAGAAGCTGCTTCTGCGATTAAACAAATCGTAAAATCAGGTCGTAAGATCTTATTTGTAGCGACTAAGAAACAAGCTAAAGAAATCGTTGCTGAGCAAGCAAAAAAAGTAAACATGCCTTTCGTAACTGAGCGTTGGTTAGGTGGTATGTTAACTAACTTTGCTACCGTTCGTAAGTCTATCAAAAAGATGTCTAACATCGATAAAATGACTAAAGACGGTACTTATTCGATCCTTTCTAAGAAAGAGCGTTTAATGATTCAGCGTGAGCGTATCAAATTGGAAAGCTTATTAGGTGGTATTGCGGATCTTAACCGTTTACCAGCTGCTATCTTTTTAATTGACGTTAAAAAAGAGCATATCGCTGTGAGCGAAGCGTTGAAATTAAACATTCCAACATTTGCAATGGTGGATACAAACTCTGATCCTTCGAACATCGATTTCCCTATCCCGGCGAATGATGATGCAACTAAATCTATCTCTTTAATTACTGATGTAATCATCAAAGCGATTGAAGAAGGTTTAGACGAGCGCAAGCGTGAGAAAGATGATGAAGCTGAAAAAGAAGCTGTAGCTGCTAAAGCTGCTGCTGATGCTCCTGAAGCTGCTGCACCTGGCGAAAGAAGAAAAAAAGTGAGTGCTGAGTCTGAAGAAGGAACCAGCGAAGCGTAGATAATATAATTTTGGGTTGTATGTTGTGCGTTGCGGGTTTTACTTACAACAATCAATATACAACCCTTATTTTTTTAAATAAAACTTAAAAAGGAAACAAAAATGTCAGTACAAATTACTGCTGCAGATGTAAACAAATTACGCCAACAAACCGGTGCCGGTATGATGGATTGCAAAAAAGCATTAACAGAAGCAAACGGCGATTTTGAAGCAGCCGTTGATTACTTACGTAAAAAAGGTGCTAAGGTAGCAGCCAGCCGTCAGGATCGTGATTCTAACGAAGGTGTTGTTATCGCTAAAGCTACAGCAGACGGTAAACGTGGTGTTGTTGTAGAATTGAACTGCGAAACTGACTTCGTAGCAAAAAATGCTGATTTCGTTGCTTTGGGTAACAAATTTGCTGATTTGGCTATTGAGAAAAACCCAGCTTCTTTAGAGGAATTATTGGCTCTTGAAGTAGATGGTCAGAAAGTTTCAGATATCATTGTTGAGAACACTGGTAAAATCGGTGAGAAAATAGGTATCTCTAAATTCGAAACTGTTACTGGTGAAAAAGTTGTTCCTTATATCCACGGTAACTACCGTTTAGGTGTATTGGTTGCTTTAAACCAAAATGTTGATGGTGTTGAAGAGGCAGGTAAAGATGTAGCGATGCAAATTGCTGCAATGAACCCGGTTGCTTTAGATAAAGCAGACGTAGATTCAACGACTATTGAGCGCGAAACTGAAATTGCTAAAGAGCAAATCCGTGCTGAAGGTAAACCAGAAGAAATGGTTGAAAAAATTGCTGCTGGTAAACTGAACAAATTCTACAAAGACAGTACTTTATTGAACCAGGAATTTGTTAAAGATTCTTCTAAAGATGTTCGTAAATTCTTAAACGATACTTCAAAAGATCTAACTGTTACTTCGTTCAAACGTGTACAATTAGGTGCTTAATCAAAATTTTATTTGATAAAAAAATCCCTCCCTGTGAGGGATTTTTTTTTGCCTTATATTTGCCCCGGTTTTCCTTTACTAATTCCTAATCTATGATCGCAATAACGAACGTAAAACTCTTTACTAATGGCCACTTGACCAATACTCAAAATGTTTTAATTGAAGAGGGTAAGATAACGGCTTTAACTACAGGTGGAATCCCGGAGGGATATACTGTTATTGACGCAGGGGGTGATTACCTGGTGCCTGCTTTTATAGAACTGCAGATTTATGGTAGCGGAGGCAATTTGTTCTCTGCTTACCCGACAGCTGATACGCTGCGGCAAATGGACCTGGATCTGGCGGGCAAGGGTACAACAAGTTTTATGGCTTGTGTGGCCACCAATAGTATGGAGATTGTCTATCAGTGTATCGATGCGGCTAAAGCTTACAGAGACGAAGCCAAAGGTTTTCTTGGCCTGCATCTGGAGGGGCCTTATCTGAATCCAAAGAGGTTGGGGGCGCATGTTCCTGAATATGTTCGCAAGGCTTCGCTGGAAGAGGTAAAAAGATTAATGGAATACGCTGAGGGGACGGTGAAGATCATGACGATTGCTGCGGAACTGCAGGATGACGATGTGATCCGGTATTTATTGGACCAGGGCGTCATTTTATCCCTGGGGCATAGCGATGCAACTTTTGAACAGGCTACAGCCGCTTACAATAAAGGGGTAAGCACCACAACACATTTGTTCAATGCAATGCCTTCTATCCATCACCGGTCTCCAAATCTGCCGGTTGCGTTATTTAATCATCCTACAGCTATGGCCAGTATTATTGCCGATGGAAATCATGTGGATTTTGAGGTGATCAAAATGAGCCATCAGTTGATGAAGGAACGTTTGTTCCTGATTACGGATGCGGTAACAGAATGTCATATCGGGCCTTATCAGCATCAGCGGAGCGGTGATAAATTCATTACACCTAACGGGACGCTTTCCGGATCAAGTATTACGATGCTGGATGCGGTGAAAAACTGTGTGGTGCATTGTGGAATTCCAAAGGAGGAGGCTTTAAATATGGCGTCACTGCATCCTGCAAAAGTACTTGGAAAATCAGATTTTTTTGGAAAAATAAGTGCCGGATATAAGGCGGATCTGCTGCTGCTGGATGATGATTTAAACCTGAAAAAGGTTTTTGTTGGAGGACTTGAACATTTGATCCTCAATAATTAAAACAAATAGCTATTTTTGGACTCATGAAATATAAAAGGATCCTATTAAAATTAAGTGGCGAATCGTTAATGGGCGATAAGCAATACGGAATTGACAATGAGCGCGTTAGGCAATACGCAGAGGATATCAAAGCAGTGCATGCCCAGGGGCTTGAGGTAGCCATCGTGATTGGAGGAGGGAATATCTTCAGGGGTTTGAGTGCAGAGAAATCAGGAATGGACCGTGCACAGGCAGATTATATGGGTATGCTGGCTACTGTAATCAACAGTATGGCGCTTCAGGATGCTTTGGAAAAAGTTGGTCTGAAAACCAGGTTGCTTACGGCGATCAAGATGGAACAGATCTGTGAACCATTTATCCGCAGAAGAGCCGTTAGGCATCTTGAAAAAGGACGTGTGGTTATTTTCGGTGCGGGTACCGGTAATCCTTATTTTACAACAGATTCTGCGGCTGCTTTAAGAGCAATTGAGATCAAAGCAGATGTGGTTCTAAAGGGCACCCGTGTAGACGGAATTTATACTGCGGATCCGGAAAAAGACCCTACTGCAACACGTTTCGATAAAATTTCTTTTAGAGAGGTTTATGCCAAAGGATTAAATGTAATGGATATGACTGCATTTACACTTTGTGAAGAAAATGAACTTCCAATTATCGTTTTTGATATGAATAAGCCAGGTAATTTCATGAAAATTGCTAAGGGCGAGGAGATAGGAACACTCGTAAAAGGCTGATTTTAGATTTTTTTATATTTTTGCACAAACAATACAAATTATGAATGACCTCATAAAGAAACAATTACAAGACGCCCAGGCTACAATGGACAAAGCTATTACACATTGCGAGTCTGAGCTGACCAAAATTCGTGCTGGAAAAGCTTCTGCAGGTATGCTGGAAGGGATCATGGTAGATTACTATGGTAACCCTACACCATTGAGCCAGGTAGCCAGTATCAATACGCCGGATGCACGTACGCTACTGATCCAGCCTTGGGAAAAAACATTGTTAACACCTATAGAGCGAGCCATTTTAGAAGCCAATATTGGGATCAACCCGCAAAATGACGGTATTATTATCCGTTTGGTTGTTCCGCCGCTTACAGAAGAGCGCAGAAAAGAACTGGTTAAAAAAGTCAAAGAAGAGGCAGAGAGAGGAAAGATCGCTATCCGCAACATCCGTAAAGATGCGAACGAAAAGATCAAAAAATTAAAAGGAGAAGCTGTTTCTGATGATGAAATTAAGACAGGTGAGGGCGAAGTTCAGAAAATAACTGATGCATATATCATTAAAGTGGATAAGCATGCAGAGGTGAAAGAGAAAGACATCATGACGGTTTAAAGCCGACGAATTATAATATTGTTGTAATTAAAAGGGAATATAGTGGAAGCTATATTCCCTTTCTTTATTTTTGAAGCCCAAATAGTTATACCAATTGTGTATTTGAAAACTGTTTGCAAACAAAATGAAATTATTGATTCAGTATCTAAAACGGCACCAATGGGTTGTTGTGCTTGCACTCGTCCTGGCTTCCATTAATATAGGTTTTTCTCTGCTTGACCCTTATATCACCGGAAGGATCGTAGACCGGTTTATAGAAAAAAAGGATATCCTTTCCAGAAATGAATTTGTTTGGGGGGTATTGGGCTTGGTTGGATTGAGTATTGGTGCGGCCATGGTGTCAAGGATTGCCAAGAACTTCCAGGATTATTTTACCAGTATTATTGTGCAGAAAGTTGGGGCCAGAATGTATGCGGATGGCTTAAAACATTCGCTTGAACTGCCTTATCAGGTTTTTGAAGACCAGAGAAGTGGAGAAACATTAGGCATCCTGCAAAAAGTACGTCTGGACAGCGAGAAGTTTATTACCTCTTTTATCAGCATCCTGTTTGTGAGTTTGATCGGAATGGTCTTTGTTATTGTTTACTCTGTTGCGGTAAGCTATAAAGTGACCCTGATTTATTTTTCTGCTATTCCGATCATCAGTTTTGTGAGCTGGTTCCTGAGCCGGAAAATAAAAACGATACAGAAGACCATCGTTGCAGAGACGACTGCGCTTGCAGGTTCTACAACTGAATCTTTGAGGAATATAGAACTGGTGAAAAGTTTGGGTTTGGCCAATCAGGAAATTGAAAGGCTGAACAAGACGACTTATAAAATCCTGGGGCTGGAGCTCAAGAAAGTGAAATTTGTGAGGAGTATGAGTTTTGTACAGGGAACAACAGTTAACCTGGTACGGAGTACCATGGTGGTGGTCCTGCTGATCCTGATCTTTGAGAACACCATTTCTCCTGGACAGTATTTCTCTTTCTTATTCTATTCATTTTTCCTTTTTGGACCGCTTCAGGAGCTGGGCAATGTGATCCTGTCCTGGAGAGAAGCTGAAGTATCACTGGGTAATTTTAAAAGGATATTAAGCACGCCGATAGATGTAAAACCAGAAAATCCGGTGAAACTGGATAAAATCACCAGACTTTCTTTCGCAAATGTCAATTTTAAACACCTGACAGGAAGAGCGAATGCCTTGAATAATATTAGTTTTAATACCCGGAATGGCGAAACCATTGCTTTTGTTGGGCCTTCTGGTTCTGGGAAAACAACCCTGGTGAAATTACTGGTGGGCTTGTACCAGCCTATGGAAGGGGAGGTTTTTTATAATGAGATTTCCGGTAAGGATATTGATCTGGATCAGCTGAGAGAAAAGATTGGTTTTGTGACACAGGATACACAGTTGTTCTCGGGTACGATCCGAGAGAACCTGCAGTTTGTGCGCCCTCTGGCTACAGATGAAGAGTGTATGCGGGTATTGCACCAGGCAGCTTGTCATAACCTGCTGGCCAGGGCCGATAAAGGCCTGGATACCGTAATTGGTGAAGGTGGGGTGAAAGTATCTGGTGGAGAAAAACAACGTCTGTCCATTGCCCGGGCTTTACTTCGCCAGCCGGATATCCTGGTGTTCGACGAAGCCACATCTTCTCTTGATTCTTTAACAGAAGAAGAGATTACCGGTACCATCAGGGAAATTTCTGAGCAGACCAGCCATATGACCATCTTGATTGCGCATCGTTTGTCCACGATCCGCCATGCTGACAGGATCTTTGTACTGGAGAAAGGTCATATTATAGAGCAAGGCAAACACGAAGACCTTTTAGAAGAAAAAGGGCTGTATTTTGCGATGTGGCGCCAGCAGGTGGGTGAACGTGTAGAACACGTTTAGACCGCTGCAGGCTCTGTTTTGCTGCCACTGATGTCGTCGAGGGTTAAGCCCAGCAGGCTCTTGGTTTTGGAGTATGTAATTCCGGCCACAAGGATGGTCATGCAGCCTCCAAATACCACAGCAGGGACGGTTCGCATGAGTCTTGCCGTAAGGCCGGATTCGAAGGCCCCGATCTCGTTGGAAGAACCTATGAACATGCTGTTTACTGCAGAGACCCGTCCGCGCATTTCATCGGGAGTAAGTAATTGCATAATGGTAGATCGGATCAACACGCTGACGCTGTCAAATGATCCTTCTGCAAAGAGGAACATCAAGGTCAGGTAGAAGTTCTTGGACAGGCCATAACAGATGATACTGGTGCCAAACCCAACCACAGCAATGAGGAGGTTTCTCCAGGGTTTCCTCATTGGGGAGATGCGTGTCATTACAAACATAGTGAGGACGGCTCCAGCTGAGGCGGAAGCCCGCATAAAGCCCAGGCCCTCGGAGCCCACTTTTAAAATATCATTGGCGAAGACGGGAAGCAGAGCAACTGCGCCACCAAAAAAGACAGAGAAGAGGTCAAGACTCATCGCTCCAAGCATCATTTTACTTTTAAATACAAATTGTACACCTTCGGTAAGGCTTTTCATAATGCTTTCTTTAGGGATATATCTTGGCGGGTGTTTTTTAAGAAAGGCTATACAGCCCAGGGCGATCAGAATAAAGAAAAGAATAACACAATAGGTAACGGTTACCCCAAAGAAGGCATAGATCAGTCCACCTACCGCAGGACCGATGATAGAGGCGGTCATATACGCAGAACTGTTCCAGGTGCTCGAATTTGGATATAGCTCTTTAGGTACAACCTGCCCCATGATAGAGAA
>NZ_DATMRL010000204.1:0-2894 GCF_035566355.1 Pedobacter sp. | reverse complement strand
AAATATATGTAGGTCTTCTTCATTTCATTAAAATTTTAAGTTCATACCAAAAGTGACACTTCTTGCCTGAGGATAAGTTGCGGTGTCCCTTCCATGATCGGTAAATGAGTTTTCACTGTTCACTTCCGGGTCCAGCCCTTTGTATTTTGTCCAGGTAAACAGGTTGGTCATCCCGGCAAACAACCTTAGCTGCGAAACATGCAGCTTTTTCAGCAACTCGTTTTTCAGCAAATAGCTAAGCTGCACATTTTTTAAGCGCAGGAAAGACGTAGACTCTATAAACCTGTCGTTATTGGTATCTGAATTTTGTGCAGGTCCGTTAATGGCATTTCTGGGTTGATCTGTATTGGTATTCTGCGGTGTCCAGGCATTTAAAACGGCAGTAGAGACATTGTACTGGTAGCCAAGAAAAGAATCTGGATTTTGTTCTCTCTGCACTTTGCTGCCCACATCGAATTGGAACAAACTGCTCAATTCTAAATTTTTATACCTCAACGTATTGTTCCAGCCACCATAATACTTTGGGTTTTGAGCATAGCCAAGCATAACCCGGTCATTGCTGTTGATCACCCCATCGCCATTCACATCTACGTATTTAACATCGCCCGGCGAGGTTTGTGAATTTTGATAAAATGCATTTGGATTTCCGGTTTTGGCTCTGGCAGCGGCATTCAGCTGGTCAATTTCTGCCTTCGTTTGATACAATCCGCTGGTTCGGTATCCACGAATCCCATTTAATGGTTCGCCTTCTGTGAGGAGCAGCGTACCATAAAGGGCTGTTCCATAAGTCTTCTCTACCTTATTTCGGTTAAAGGTGATGTTAAAATTGGAACGCCAGGAGAAATCTGCGCCATTAACCGGTGTTGCACCCAATGTAATCTCCCAGCCATGGTTGCTTACATCTCCGAGATTTTTGGTCTGGAAAGTATAGCCTCCGGAAACGGGGATACTTGGTCCGGTAATCAGACCTTTGGTGTATTTCTTATAATAAGTAATACCTGCGGTTAACCTTGACTTAAAAAAACTCAATTCCAGTGCAGCATCGGTTTGCGTAGTACTTTCCCAATGAATATCTGGATTGGGTTGCCCGCTGTCCGGATTTGCTCTTAATCCATTAATACCATTGTAAAAATATCCGGTATTGAACAAGGTTAGGAAACCAAATCCTCCAAAGGCAGAAGTGCCTGTTTTTCCAATGGTAAATCTCATTTTCGCATCATCAATGAAGTCCAATCCTTTCATAAATTTTTCTTTGGAAAAACGCCAGGCCACACCTGCTGAAGGAAAATACCCCCACTGAAACTCTGGCCCGAATTTGGTTGAATTGTCGGCTCTTCCGCTTAGTGTGAAATAATATTTTTCATCATAGTTGTAATTCGCCCTCATAAAATAGGACTCTAACCCACTGCTTTCCGAATCACTGGAATAGCCGCTTATAGATCCTGCCGACCCCAGGTTGTTGAGCACATCGTCATTTGGAAAATTGATACTGCTTATATTGGTAAAATTGCTTTTATTTAAAGTCCATGATGCACCGGCAACCGCATCCAGGTGATGTCTGTTAAAGACCTTTGCATAGGTAAGTGTATTGTCAAAGACCCTATTGGTGTACTTAAATATTCTATCCGTCCGGTTGCCCTTCTCTCCATATTGAGATTCTTGCAGCATCCAGCTTGGTGTATATAGATACCCGGTATTGTCGTTAATATCATAGGACAGAGATGACCTTGCTTTTAATCCCGGCATGATTTCAAGTTCCGCATACAGGGTAGCCAATAGCCGCTGGCTTTGGTTAACATCAGTACTTTGCCTGCTGGCCATCGGGTTATCAGACTGGCCGTCGTTTGCATAACTCCCATCTGGATTAAAAATTGGCAGGTCTGGCCGGTAGGTTGCCGTACCATAGTTGGCATAAATGATTGAAGAGCCTCCTGTTTGTCGGATAGAGCTGTAATTCAAATTCGTCCCCACTTTAAAAATATCAAAGACTTTGGATTCTACATTTGCCCGCAGAGAGTAGCGTTTAAATCCTGTATTCACTAAAATCCCTTTCTGATCTGTCAAGCCAGCAGAGAACCCATAATTAGTCCCGCCATCATTGGAAGCCCCCAACAGACTCATATTCATATTTTGTACCACGCCGGTTTGGGTAACTGCTCTTTGCCAGTCGGTATTGCCTGTTCCGGGGAAAGTTTCATCATCAATATTCTGACCCGCAGCTGCATATGTATCTTTCATGAATTTCACATAATCAGGACCAGATAGCACGTTGTAAAATTTATTCTGCTTGTCTATAGAGGCATCATAGTTGAAACTAAAAACAGGCTTCTGTCCTGCCTTCCCTCTTTTTGTTGTCACAATAATCACCCCGTTGGCTGCTCTTGAGCCATAGATCGCAGTTGCGGTGGCATCTTTAAGGATCTCTACGTTTTCGATATCGTTCATATCGATTCCAGCCAGCGGGTCCATTAACCCATTGGCTGGAGCAAACCGAAGGGCATCTGCCCCACCTCCGTTATAGAGCTGCACAGGGATTCCGTCAATAACAAATAAAGGATCGTTAACACCAGAAACGGTAGACATTCCCCTGATTCTGATGGAAGCGCCGGAACCTGGGATACCGTTGGGTCTGCTCACCTGTACACCTGCCGCCTGGCCAACCAGGCCCTGCGTAAAATTGGTCGCCACTTGTTTCCGCATTTCATCTGCATTTATGGTAGAAACAGATCCGACCAGATCCTTTCTTTTAGTCGTTCCGTAACCTACAACAACGACATCTTCCAGTAAAGCGAGGTCTTCTGTAAGTGAAATGTTAAGATTGGTCTGGTTACTGACAGCCACTTCTCTGGTTTTGTAACCCAGAAAAGAAACCACTAAAACAGCATTCTCCTCCA
>NZ_DATMRL010000203.1:0-2841 GCF_035566355.1 Pedobacter sp. | reverse complement strand
TACCCTGATTATTTTTTGGTGCCTGTGGGATCATATTGGACATTAAGAAAGTTGCACTATTGGCATTTAAAGAACTTGTTCTGTCTCCTGATGGACAATTGTGTCCGCGGTCAAATCCAGAATTTACGTAACTGTTGCTTTGCACCACGTAAGTGCCTTCAGGTAAACCATTGAATCCAGCAAAGTCATCCTGCCTTTTTACGGTGTTATTGGTCGTACCAGCATCTATATGCCAGCTCACCCAGTTTGGTATCGACCGGGTGCTACTATAGGATTCGGTATAATATTTTTGATCCAGGTAAAGGTTATCTGGCGTCATCATTGTTGCCTGAGACGGATTCCCAAATAGTGAATTACTGTTGTCTCCCTCTGTTGGTTGAGCATCGTTGCCAAATGTAATACCTCTTGGCGTAGTGGCTGTTCCAGGATTGGTCGGTTCAACCGGGTCTGCGTTAGGATCTGTCACAACAACACCAGGATTTCCTATCCCTTTAAAGGTGATGTCATCCAGATTTACCCTGGCTGCATCATTTGCCGCGCCCAGTTTTTTGATCTGGAACCTTACCGTCTGTGGAGAAGAAAGTACAAAAGAATCGACAACCAATGTTTTATTTGTTTCTTCTATATTCTTTCCCAATTGGGTATAAGTTGTTCCGCCATCTGTAGAGAACAATACCTGCCAGGTAGAATTGGCATCACTACCGTATTTACCATGGCTAATGTATAAAGCCCTTACGCCTTTTATATCATAAAGCATACTAAGGCTTCCGGTCTTTAACCTAATTGATCTGTTTCCATTTTTCAGATCTCCTGCAATATTTCCCACAACAGCATTATCAAAAATCCATTTTCCGGTCAGCATTTGGACTGTATCAATTTTATAAGCTGATTTAGCCGAACTTTCCAGGTCTTCAGTAATAGAATAAGGTTTTTCAGGTATGTCAATCGTTTTTTTAGAACACGCAGAAAATAGAATTGCTGCTGTACTTAATAGTAGAAGTTTTTTAATCATTGTCATTTTCGTTTTACCGTAATTAATCGGGGAGACGAAAGTGCGGCTTTTGGTGTTAATTAATTATTAATTCTTGGATGCTATTTTAAAAAAGTGCAGTTAAACTTAATAATCGGTGAAAGGTATCAAAATTTTTGCATACAAAATTGCATTGCCGTGTGCTGAACTGAATGTGATATCCACATTAAGATCGGTGCACGGCAATGCAATTTGTTCGGGAAGGAATCAGATCTAGTCTAGCAAAGTCCAGCTTCTTTTGGTTTGTACCTGCTGTACCACTTGCTGCTCGGCAACAACGATATTTTCTTTGCGCTGCCCAATGTATTCCAGCATGCTGAGTTTATTCCATAAAGCCACCATAACCTTTAAAAACTCTTCAATCATAGACATAGAAGCGTAAATGTTCTGATGATCATAGACCAATTCAATGGTACGGGCCAGCAATTCTTCAAAATTTCCGGGGGTAACATCTCTCCATTCGTAGAAATACTTCAGCATTTCTTCCCTTTCCTTAGATTCAATCAACTTGATCCCTGTAAAGAAAGCATGAGCAAGATTGGAGAAATAGCCGGCAATATATATGGGAGATTGCTGATAACCAAGATTTCTGTAGCTGAAGAAAATCTGGGCAATATAATCCAGAAGCTTTTCCGACAACAGACGTATATTTTTACCAAGTGGAGTAATGGCCTCTTTTCCTGTTGTTTTATCTACAATTTTAAACGCAGACAATTGCAGTTCATTAATCAGGCTGCTGAACAATTCATAGTAGCGGATCAGCAAAGGGTGGCTCACCATACTACTACTTGGGGGGATATAATTGGTGTTAATAGATACCCTTCCATTTTCGAGTGTAAGTTGTCCAATGGTCAGGTGATAGCTGTCCAGGTTTTTAGGCGCCATTTCTGATGCCGGCAAAATAACAATACTGTATCCTTTAGCAATATCCGGGTACCTTGGAGGGGCATCCTGTGGATCTGGATTTCCAGAAGGAACTCGCTCAAAGGGATTGACCAGCAATAAAATATTGTATTGTACTGTTTTAGAATAGTCTGCATTCTCTGCACTAAAATAATGGCTATAGGAGAGCTGCTTCTCCAGTTCGGGCTGGTTGAAGATATCTATTCTGCAACCTTCGGCCGTAATGGCGTTACAATGCCGAACTTTCACCTCAATATGATTGGTGGCCCGTTCCAGAATTTCAATGTTATGAGAACTTTGCTGTCCTGCAAATGGTGCAAGCAGCCCAAAATTAAAGCCTGTTAAAAATACAGAGTTAGCATCTCTCACAAAATCCTGGTTAAACTGGTCTGTTGCCACAAAATGGCTACTGGACAGTTTCATGCCGTCTACCCAATTGACCGGTTTATATTTTAATGGTGAAATCATAGTAGTAGATATATAGATTCTTAATTATATGAAAATGGCTTCGTCTCCAATTTTTTCGGGCCTGGAGGCATTTTCTGATACCCTTTTTGCATAGATGGTCATTTTCTCTGAGATACCATTCTTAATAATGTCGAGATCAGGATCTATGAATATGTTCTTTTTGAAGAAAGAAGTTTTGATGAAGAAGATCCAGGTATAGGCCTCATGATCTTCACTGATGTACCTTACCGGATTTTTTGGGAACTTAATGTTATAATCTTCAATGAATTTATAAAACCAGGCGCCAAAAACCATGTTTTCCGGTGCTTTGGCCTTAACTTTAAGCGGTTCCGGATCATTGCTGTTTTTATAGAGCTCAAGTTCAAGTACCAGCATGCGGTCAAAATCCAGATGATCCATGTCAATATTCATTGGACTGGACGGATATTTCCAAACCTTGT
>NZ_DATMRL010000202.1:0-2758 GCF_035566355.1 Pedobacter sp. | reverse complement strand
AAATGTTTTCAAAAGCCTGTAAAATGTGGAATTTACAGGCTTTTCCTTTTAAATACCTACTCAAAAGAACTCAAAAATTCTCAAAGCTTGAGATACACATTCGGGCATTCACAAATTAAAAAATCTTGAATGCCCGAATTGCTATCAAAGTTCTGATGTACAATTTGTTCTAATAGAGAACATCTTGATTTAAGGTACTCTTATGTTTTTTTGGCTCCGCCGTTACATCTTTCGCATATTTAATATCTAGTTTATTAACGACAGACTCAAGTTTTTGCAATGAAAACATCATATGAGTTCATGAGCCTGATCTGTTGATGTTTTACATTTATAGATGTTTCTGATATCATAGAAAAACCGTTTTTAATAAAAGGAATCACCATATAGCCCTGCAGAAAGATTCGGCAAGAACCAGGAATCCATCATGAATTATAATTTACATTCAACAAAATTGATACACTGGCTAGAGCTTTTGATATGGGACAGGTTTCCTTGGCCTCTGTTGCGATTAACTTGAATTGATCAGCAGACAATCCTTCAATAAGAGATGCGTTAAGATTCAGGGTAATACCTGCAATCTTTGACTCTTTCATATCATAATCCACGGTCGCATTGGTAGTAAGGTCGCCAGCTGGATAACCTGCTTTCGTAAGTGCTGCGCTTACCGCCATTGTAAAACATCCCGCATGTGATGCACCCAACAACTCCTCAGGATTCGTTCCAACACCATCTTCAAAGCGTGACTTACAGGAATATTGTGTTTCTTTAAGAGTAGTGCTTTGGGTTGATATTTCGCCTTTACCATTCTTAATATCACCCTTCCAATGTGCACTTGCTGTTCTTTTCATATCATAAAATTTTAATTGTTTTTGTTATTTGCTGCAATTATTCTTTCAAATATTTACTGTACCCGTAAAATAATTTTCCCTTTGACATGGCCGCTTTCGCCTAAATTATGCGCTTCTTTTGCTTCCGAAAGTGGAAATTCTTTTCCAATTATTACTCGAACCAAACCAGCATTTATTAATGCACCAATCACTTGTAACCGGGCGCCGTTTGAGACTAAGCGGAACGATACAGCACGCACATTAAATTGTTCCCGGTTTTTTCATCTGCCCAGGCGCCATGAACGAGTACTATATTCTTAATCATTGTTTATCGATTTTATTATTAATAATTAGTGATACTTTTTTTGATTTATACTTTCTTGCATTGTGTTGAGTAAAGTTCCCAAACAAACCAATAAGCGGATTGTAGGAACCAAAGCGATTATTGTAAAAAGTAAAATCGCGCTATTCTTTTTCGCAGGCTTTCTGAGCCGGAAATAAATTCGGTGAATCCCTGTGAGGCTTAATCCCTGCCCCTATTAAATCGATTTGTATCGATAACATCCAACCAGATGATCATTAACCATGCCAGCTGCTTGCATAAAAGCATAACATATCTTAGTGCCAACGAATTTGAATCCCTTTTCAATAAGAGCTTTGCTCATTGCATCGGATTGTGCAGTTCTTGAGGGAATTTTTTTCACGCTTTGCCAACTATTTTTTATAGTCTTATCATTTGTAAACTGCCAGATAAATTTATCAAAAGAACCATACTCCTTTTGAATCTCTATAAATTTCCTGGCGTTATTTATCGTTCCGGTGATTTTTAATTTATTTCGAACTATGCCTGCGTTATTAAGCAGCTTTTCAATTCGTTTATCAGAGTAACGAGCTATTTTCTGGGGATCAAAATTATCGAAGGCTTTTCGAAAGTTTTCTCGCTTATTGAGGATTGTATTAAAGCTTAATCCGGCCTGAAAACTGTCGAGTAAAATAAACTCGAAAAGTCTCCTGTCATCGCGCAGTGGAACTCCCCATTCTTCATCATGATATTTAATCATTAACTCAGAAGTAAGGCTCCAGGGACAACGAACTATTGATTTGATATCAGACATAAAAGCAGGAGATTAAAACGGTGAGTTTTTTTTTGTGCTTTGGGTCTTTCACAGTTGACTCAAAATGTGCTTATCTGTTTTCAATCCATTGCACCGACAATCTTCTTTCGGAGAAAAACCATTTATCTTCAATTTTTTTGTATCTATCAAGGTATCTAATGTTGGCAATCATAAGTTTTTCAGCGTTAATTCAGACATCTTTATTTCATTAATTGTTGCTGGTTTAATTCTTCTAAGGCCTGAATAATGCCGTCAGCACCAGGATTGGCATTTGGCGGTGACAGATAAGTCCACCTAATAAATCCGTTTTCATCAATGACGAATAAAGCACGAAAAGATTCGCCTGCTTGGTCGTCAAAAGCCTCATATTTTTTGGAGACGAAACCTTTACGTTCAAAATCTGACAATAATGGAAAATCCAATTTCCTGTTATGACTGAATGCAGCGTGACACCATTTCCCATCTACCGAGATCCCAACAAGCGTCGCATTGAGATTGGAGAAATAATCAAGCATTTCATTGTATAAACTCATTTGATCGGTACATACCGGACTCCAGTCAGCAGGATAAAAGGCAAGAATCGTTCGTTTACCCTTGTTTTTTGACAACGTAAAAGAATTATCCTGTGTGGTCGCTAATGTAAAGTCGGGAGCATTCGTGCCAGGTTCTAGCATTGTTCAATTTTTTCTCCAGGAGTTCGCCGAAAATTTCCGATTGCCTCAGAGTGTACAACTATATTTCTTATGCTTATTTTAATGGTTCATCGCGGCCGCTTCGATAATATTCGCTACTTCCAAAGCATGGGAAATATAGACT
>NZ_DATMRL010000201.1:0-3229 GCF_035566355.1 Pedobacter sp. | reverse complement strand
ATACCTATGATCTTGAGCAACCTCAAATCTTCCCTGTAGGTAAAAAACAATATGCAGGTGATATGAACGATGTATTGTATCTTTTTGGTGAAGGTGACAGTGCTACTTTCAAATTGGATTTAGATACGATGGCTAAACACTCAGGTCAGCCAAAACCAGCTAACCTGAAAAATGATAAATACCTGGTATTTACCGTTAAAATTGAGAAAGTATTACACAAAGATCCAAAAGAAGCAGATTCTACTTTCCAAAACAAAGCCAAAGATTTCTTCCAGAAGGACTATAAGGCAACAGTTGAAAGACACAAAGCATCTGAAGAAGGAAAAATCAAGAAATTTATTGCAGACAATAACCTGAAAGTACAAACTACAGCTTCTGGTTTGCAATATGTGATCACCACTCCTGGAAGCGCACAAAAACCAGTAGTTGGAGATACCATCATGGTGAACTACACAGGTAAACTGACCACTAAAAAATCAAACGGAAAAGACAACGTATTTGATACCAGCGATGCTAAAATTGCTAAAGAAACCGGTAAATTTAACCCAATGGCTCAGTACGGTCCACGTGCATTTGCATTAGGAAGAGCAATCCCTGGTTTTGACGAAGGTTTACAACTGATCGGTAAAGGTGGTAAAGCCACTTTCATTATCCCTTCTAAATTAGCTTATGGCGAGAACGGTATGCCTCAGGGCGGTATCAGTCCTTATACTCCATTGGTATTTGAAGTAGAACTGACAGACATTAAAAAACCTTCAGCGGTTACTGTGCCAGCTCCGCCAGCACCCGTAAACCCAGCTGCAGCGACACCAGCTCCAGTTAAAAAATAATCAGGCTATCGCCTTCGGGCTATAACCCATTGCCCTGTCTATTGTATAGACAGGGCTTTTTTATTTTGTATCTTTGCACCATGCTTTTAACCGATACCCATACCCATCTTTATTACGAAAGAGATCAGCAGAAGCAGAGCGAACTCTTGCAGCGTTGCTTTGATCAGGGCATAGAACGCCTGTTCCTGCCCAATGTAGATGTTGCTTCCATTGCCATGATCAACGAACTGGTAGGGCGTTACCCGGAAAATTGTTTTGCCATGGCCGGGCTTCACCCCTGTGACGTAAAGGATGACTTTGAAATGGTACTGAAAGAAATCTATGCCAGTATAGCTGGCCGGAAGATCTATGCCATAGGAGAGATCGGTATTGACCTCTATTGGGATAAAACAACCCTGCGTATCCAGCAAAAAGCCTTTAAAGAACAGATCAAATGGGCAAAAGCATTGGACTTGCCTATCGTCATCCATTGCAGGGAAGCTTTTGATGAGGTTTTTGAGGTGCTGGAAGAAGAAAAAGACGATAAGCTCCGTGGAATTCTACACTGTTTCACAGGAAATCTGGATCAGGCGCTCAAGGCCATTGAACTTGGTTTTTACCTGGGGATAGGCGGCGTAGTGACTTATAAGAAAGCCGGTTTGGATGAAGTACTTAAATATGTTCCCCTCGAACATATCGTTCTGGAAACCGATTCGCCTTACCTTGCCCCGGTGCCATTCAGAGGCAAGCCAAATGAAAGCAGCTATCTGATCTATGTGGCCAGAAAGCTGTCGGAAATTTATGGTATTTCTGTTGATGAAATAGCTGATATTACTACACTTAATTCCAGAAAGATTTTTTTAGTTTAGCAGTCAATGACTAAACTACTTATTATTTATACTGGCGGAACTATTGGCATGGTCAATAATCCGCAGACTGGTGCGCTTATACCTTTTGATTTTGAGCAGATCCAGCAAAATGTTCCCGAGATGGTACGCCTAAACTACCAGCTCGATGTGCATTCTTTTGATCCGATCCTGGACTCCTCTAACATGCATCCGGACATTTGGGCCAAACTGGCTCGGATCATTGAGAACAAGTATGCCCAGTACGATGGTTTTGTAATCCTCCATGGTTCAGACACGATGGCCTTTACTGCATCGGCCCTGAGTTTTATGCTGGAGAACCTGGCCAAACCGGTTGTGCTCACTGGATCTCAGCTGCCCATAGGAGAGATCAGAACCGATGCCAAGGAGAATCTCATCACCGCTCTGGAAATTGCCGCCACTAAAAAACATGGTAAAGCCATGGTGCCCGAAGTTTGTATTTATTTTGATTACCAGCTATTTAGAGGTAACCGTGCCATCAAATATAACTCTGAAAAGTTTGAAGCTTTCCGGACGCCAAATTATCCAAAACTTGCAGAGGCAGGCGTGCATTTAACTTTCTATAAGAATTACATTCAACAGCAGCCGAAAGAAGCCTTTAAGGTCCATGCAGATTTTAACGCCAATATCGGTGTCATTAAACTATATCCGGGTATTACCCCTCAGGCGGTGCAGGCGGTTACCCAATCTTCTGTCAACGCCATTGTACTGGAAACCTTCGGCTCTGGAAATACCACTACAGCCCAATGGTTTATTGACAGCCTCCAGGAAGCTGTTGATGCTGGAAAGATCATCGTAGACATTACCCAGTGCCAGGTGGGTTCAGTAGAACTGGGCAAATACGAAACCAGTAAAAAGCTGCAGCAAATGGGCGTGGTTAGTGGTTATGATATGACTTTTGAAGCCGCAGTGACCAAATTGATGTATCTGATGGGACTTGGATTACCGATGACGGAAATTACCAAACTCATGGAGCAATCCCTTCGCGGAGAGCTCACTGTATAAGTAAAACTTCTGTAAATTCGTTTCAGATGGCAGTGTTCCTGAATAATAAGCCGTATTTTTATGGCTTATTATTCAGATGCTATGAAGATAGAGCAAATTTATACCGGATGTCTGGCCGAGGCCGCCTATTATATTGAAAGTAATGGGGAGGCTGCGATCATTGATCCCCTCAGAGAGGTAGAATCCTACCTGAAAAAGGCACAAAAAGATAGTGCGGTCATCAAGTATATCTTCGAAACTCATTTTCATGCGGATTTTGTTTCCGGCCATATCGACCTGGCCGAGAAATCGGGGGCAACGATAATTTATGGCCCTACCGCCAAAACTTCTTTTCCGGCACATATTGCTGCAGACGGAGAAGAATTCCGTATAGGCGAACTCACTATACAAACGCTGCATACCCCAGGCCATACGCCGGAGTCAACTACCTATCTGCTCAAAGATAAAACAGGAAAACCTTATTGTATATTTTCCGGAGATACCCTGTTTATTGGTGATGTCGGTCGTCCGGACCTGGCGCAGCAAGGC
>NZ_DATMRL010000200.1:0-3569 GCF_035566355.1 Pedobacter sp. | reverse complement strand
TCTAGCGCAAAAAGCACAGGAGATGGGGTATCACCCCGAAATCATCCTCGCAGGGAGAAGAGTAAATGATGCAATGGGCGCATATATAGCCGATGAATTGGTTAGAAGAATGGTCGCGAACGGGCACAATTATCAGAGCGAGGTATTAATTCTTGGATTTACTTTCAAGGAAAATTGCCCCGATGTGCGGAACACAAAAGTAATCGATATTGTACGGAGACTAAGGGAATACCAGATTAAAGTGGTGATCCATGATCCATGGGCAAATCCAAGTCAGGTAGAAAAGGAATATGGTGTAATTTGTCAAAATGGAGAGTCCAAAACAAGAACTTATGATGCTATTGTCTTGGCAGTTGCACATGAAGATTTCAAGGGTATGGACATCTCGGGAATGTGCAAAGAAAATACGGTTGTGTATGATCTGAAATCTGTATTGCCAGATACGGTGGTGAATATGAGGTTGTAAAATATATTCTAAATCTTGAATGTCAAATGCCACGCTTAAAAGAACTCGATGTATTAAGAGGCATAGCTGCGTTAAATGTAGTTCTGTTCCATTATACAACTAAATTCAGGCTCAACTTTGGCCATCGCTATTCCAGTGTTTACGATTGGGACTACGGCCAGTACGGCGTTGAATTGTTCTTTATGATTAGTGGATTTGTGATCTTTATGTCTCTGCAAACAGGTACAACACTGGAATCCTTTGCATTTAAAAGATTTTCGCGGCTATACCCAACCTATTGGGTTTGTGTATTGATCACCTTTGTGGTTATCGCACTTGCTGGTGATCCGCTCCTGGAACCTCAAGGCTTTTCTATATTATTGTGGAATATGACCATGGTTCAAGGTGCTTTTAATATCCCAAATATTGACGGCGTTTATTGGTCACTGATTCCGGAATTGTTCTTTTATCTGATGCTCGGCAGCCTGTATCTTCTAAAGGTTTTACCCTACACCAGGACATTGGCGGTGGTCTGGCTTTCGTTGATGACATTTAACGCATTTTATGGCCTTCCTCTGGGCGCGTATATTTTAAACCTGCAATATGGGATGTTCTTTATGGCTGGGATCTTGTTTTACAAATTAAAATTTGGAAAGGGAGACTGGCGGGAGCATCTGTTGATTGGTGCCTGCTTTCTGACGGCAATGGTGGTTTATCCTTCTGTTCATTTTTTCTATGTATGCCTGGTATCTTTTTTATTGTTTTACCTGTTCGTTTATAACCGGATAACATTTCTAAGCTGGAAACCATTCTTATTTTTAGGCTATATCTCTTATCCCTTATACCTGCTCCATCAAAACATTGGCTTTATACTCATCAGGAAACTTGGCTTGTACCTCAGGAGTGAAGTGGTCGCTATTGTGATCACTATTATAAGTATGATCTTACTTGCCTGGATCGTAACCAGGTTTATTGAGAAACCTGTTCTGCATTTTTTAAGAAACCTTCACTTCAGCAGAAGCCGTATTTCTGGTTATTTTTTGAAATAGCTTACACCTATATCGTACTAGACCTTTGACGATGAGTTTGAAACAAAAAACCTTATCTGGCCTAATCTGGACCTTTATACAGCAGTTCAGTGTTCAACTCATTAGCTTTTGTATTACCATTATTCTTGCCAGGATATTATTACCCAAAGAGTTTGGCCTACTGGCCATGCTGTCTGTTTTTGTTGCCGTGGGCAACTCTTTGTTGGAAGGTGGTTTAACCTCTTCCTTAATCCGTTCATCGGGTTTAAGCCAGGAAGACTATTCTACTGTGTTTTTCTTTAACCTGGGCGGAAGTGTAGTGATTTATCTGCTGGTATTTATGATGGCTCCCTATATTTCTGCCTTTTACCATCAGGATATTTTAACATTGATATTAAGGGTTTATGCGCTCGACTTCATTCTGAATGCTTTTTTTGGTGTTCAGAACGCACGGCTCACCAAAGAAATGAATTTTAAAATACAAATGGTCATTCAGATTCCTTCTGTATTCATTGGCGGCTTACTTGGTGTAGGTCTTGCTTTAAATGGGTTTGGAGTTTGGAGCCTGGTCTGGATGAACCTGTTGCAATCTTTTATTTCCACCCTGCTGCACTGGATGTATTCAGGTTGGCTGCCATCTCCGGTTTTTAGTAAACGCTGCTTTAAACAGCATTTCCATTTCGGCTATAAAATGACACTGACCGGGCTGCTCGATATCCTTTACAGGAATATTTATGTACTCATTATTGGAAGATACTTCTCCATTACCCAACTAGGCTTTTATTCAAGGGCAGATTCAGTCAGTCAGCTGCCTGTATCCAATATCTCGGCAGTGATCAATAAAGTAACCTATCCGATGTTTGCCACGATAGTTAACGATGACCTGCAACTGAAAAGAGTTTATAAAAAGCTGATGCAACAGGTGCTTTTCTGGAATGCACCAGTTTTGATATTTCTTGCCGTGGTTGCAGAACCCTTGTTCAGGCTGTTGCTTACCAGTAAATGGCTCCCGGCAGTTCCTTATTTTCAGATTCTCTGCATGGCTGGTGTTATCTATCCCTTACATGCTTATAACCTCAATATACTTAAGGTGAAGGGGAGAAGCGACCTGATCCTTAAACTGGAAATGATCAAGAAGGTGCTCTGTGTGGTGGGAATATTCAGTGTGGTGTCTTTTGGTATATATGGGCTGCTTTATTTTCAGCTCGGTTTTAATTTTCTGGGCTATTATATTAATTCCATTTATAGCAGCAAACTGATTAACTATCCCGTCAGGGAGCAAATCAGTGACATTTTTCCCATACTGGTCATTTCATTTTTATCCGGGATTTTCTGTTATGCCTTAGATCATTTTTATCTGCAATACCTGCTGGCGGATACACTCCGGATTGTGATAGACGGATTGTGTTTTTCCCTGATTTATCTGGGCAGCAGCAGCCTCTCCAAGTTGAGTGCTATACATGACTTTAAACAATTAATTCTTAAACCATGATACCTGTAACTAAACCTTTTCTTCCAAAGATCCAGGAGTTTGAAGAATACATCAGCAGTATTTGGGAGCGTCAATGGCTCACCAACAATGGGCCGCTGGTCAATGAGCTTGAATTGAAATTAAAAACCTATTTAAATGTAAAGCATTTGCTTTATGTGGCCAATGGAACCATGGCGCTGCAATTGGCGATCAATGCCCTTGAACTGAGCGGTGAGATTATTACCACGCCCTTTTCTTTTGTGGCCACCACCAACAGTATTTTATGGGAGGGTTGCACACCGGTTTTTGCAGATATAGATGCAGAAACTTTTAATATTGATCCGGCTAAAATTGAGTTGGCCATTACTCCAAAAACATCGGCCATCCTGGCTACTCATGTGTACGGAAATCCATGCGATATTGAGGCCATACAAGCCATTGCAAATAAATATGGATTAAAAGTGATTTACGATGCAGCTCATTGTTTTGGGACGAAATATAAAAACAAATCGGTATTTGAATATGGAGACATCAGTACAACCAGCTTTCATGCAACCAAGCTTTTTCATACAATTGAAGGCGGAGCCGTTTTTACCCAGTGCCCGGATCTGCTTCGGAAAATGGC
>NZ_DATMRL010000199.1:0-6169 GCF_035566355.1 Pedobacter sp. | reverse complement strand
ATTCCGCGGTTAAGGTGAATGGAGAGCGTTTGTACGTGAAAGCCCGAAGAGGCGAAGAAACAGAATTGCGCATACGCCATGTTTCTGTTCCTGTATTTGAAATTACCCGGATTGAATTGCCTGAAATTGATTTCAGAATTGTATGCAGTAAGGGCACCTATATCAGGTCCCTGATCTCTGATTTCGGCAAACACCTGAACAACGGAGCATATTTATCTAAACTTGTCAGAACCAGAAGCGGAGATTTCCTACTGGAAAATGCATTTGAGGTTATGGATCTGGTTGGCTATCTTAGAAGCAAGAAGGAATAACATGCGTGGTCAGACAAAATCCGGAAAACTCAATTTCACTAAAAACCTGTTTTTAATAGCCTGCGGCATCACTTCCGCATGTTTTGGTTTAAAGAGCTTTTTACTTCCAAGTGGTTTTATTGATGGTGGAGTAACAGGTATATCACTTTTGATCAGCCGGTTGACCGGACTAAAGCTTTCCTATCTAATTGTTCTGATCAATATTCCTTTTGTTATTCTTGGATACCGTCAAATCGGAAAGATTTTTGCTATTAAGACGGCCATAGCTATTGCATTATTAGCTATTTTATTAATCGTTGCACCATTTCAGCCCATCACCCATGACAAATTACTGATTGCATTTTTTGGGGGCTTATTTTTGGGAGGGGGAATAGGTCTTGCCATGCGTGGTGGCTGTGTGATCGATGGTACGGAGGTTCTTGCCTTATTTCTGAGCAAGAAGAGCACCCTGACCGTAGGGAATATTATCCTGATCTTAAACATTGTCATTTTTGCCTTTGCAGCCATATTTCTGGACATCGAAACTGCACTCTATGCCATTCTAACATACTTATCGGCATCAAATACCGTTGACTATATTGTCAATGGTATTGAGCAATACACTGGAGTTACCGTCATTTCCGTAAAAAATGAGCATATTAAAAAATTCATCATCCACCAAATGAAACGTGGCGTTACGATTTATAAAGGCGAAGGTGGTTACGGAGAGAAAAAGGACATTGATATTCTTTATACGGTTGTCACAAAGCTAGAGATGAGCAAGCTGCAAACTGCGATCAGGCAAATAGACCCGGATGCCTTCGTCATCCAGCAACAAATAGCCGATATTAGAGGTGGTGTAGTTAAGCGCCAGCCATTACATTAATTTTACTACATTGAAGATATATAATCAACTTTCTGAATTCAAAAAACTGGACCATGCTGTGGTAACCATTGGCACTTTTGACGGGGTACACTACGGACATCAGAAAATCATCAGAAGATTATGTGAACTGGCCAGAGCAACCGGTGGAGAAAGCGTGATCTTAACTTTTTTTCCTCACCCCCGACTGATCATAGATCCCGAAAATCAGGATTTAAAAATGATCAACACCATCAAAGAGAAAGCCCAGATCTTAGCAGATTTAGGTGTAGATCATTTAATCATTACCCCTTTCACACGTGATTTCTCCAATTTAAATCCGGAAGAGTACATTCAAAATGTACTCGTAGAGACAATAGGGACCAAACATTTGATTGTCGGTTATGATCACCGTTTTGGCAAAGACAGAAAAGGAGGAATGCCCGAACTGGAAGTTTGCGCCAAAAAATTTGATTACAACATAGAAGTGATCGACGAGCAGGATATCAACGACGTTGCAGTAAGTTCCACAAAAATAAGACAAGCATTACTTACCGGCGATGTGGCCCTGGCTGCAAAGTACCTGGGTTACCATTTTTCTTTACAGGGCCGGGTAATTAAAGGCGATAAAATTGGGCGTACTATTGGTTTCCCCACAGCCAATCTTTTTGTTGAAGAATCTTATAAACTTATTCCTTCGGATGGAATTTATGCCGTTACTGTAGACATGGAGGAAGGCTCTTACAAAGGAATGGCTTATATTGGCCAGCGGCCAACTATTAACGGAATGACCAGAAATATCGAAGTCAATATTTTTGATTTTAACAAAGAAATTTACGGACAAGATATAAAAATGTCTTTCCTGGAGTTTTTGCGTCACGATGTTAAATTTACTGGATTAGAAGCGTTGAAAGAGCAACTTAAACAGGATAAAGAAAATACGCTTAATTTTTTCAAAAAACTGTCACAAAATGCTTAAAACTTAATTTAAAGCACAGAACTGGCCTTTTTTTTAGTATATTTACTTCAATGAGGTATCTTTACTTGCTCGTTTTATGCATTTGTTTCCAGCTTTATTCTTTCTCTGCATTCGCTTCAGGAAAGATGAGACTAGACCGTAAACAAATTGCTTATGCGGCAGGAAAGACATGTACTGCGGATCCAGATACTTTTAACGATGACTTTCAGACAGTACCTCAAGCCATCAAAAAGTATAAAGCCCAGATCAACCTGCTTCCGGAATATTGGACATATCATATTCTGCGTGTTTCAAACACAGCCTATAAGCCCGCTTTCATTTTCTCACATTATTTAATTATTTTTAGTTTTCTGTACCCTAAACATGTTTTTTGGTAAGTATAATTTGTAGTCATCCGTTCACAATTATTTATCCATTTTAAAACAGCGTTTCATGATACATTTGCCAGTATTGATTACCGATCTTGGTCTTATCCTTGCCGCCGCAGGGGTCACTACACTTTTATTTAAAAGAATTAAACAGCCTCTTGTACTGGGCTATATACTTGCAGGTCTCCTTGTAGGTCCACATATTAAATTCATTCCAACAGTAACCGATAAAGAAAGTATTAACATCTGGGCCGAGATTGGAGTCATTTTTTTACTGTTTAGTTTGGGACTGGAATTCAGTTTCAAAAAACTTGTTAAGGTGGGAGGATCAGCTTCCATAACGGCTATTGTTGAAGTGGTCTTTATGCTGCTGATCGGATTTGCAGCCGGACAGCTGATGAGCTGGTCGGTTATGGACAGCATTTTCCTTGGGGGTATACTTTCAGTTTCTTCTACTACAATCATCATCCGTGCTTTCGAAGAACTTGGCGTAAAGCATAAAAAATTCGCAGGGCTGGTCTTTGGTGTCCTGATTGTGGAAGACCTCGTGGCTATTCTCCTGCTGGTTCTGCTTTCCACACTGGCAGTCAGTCAACAATTTGCAGGCACGGAGATGCTCATTTCCATTTTGAAACTTTGTTTCTTTCTGGTCCTCTGGTTTATCGGTGGTATCTTCCTGATCCCCACTTTTCTCAAGGCTACGAAAAAACTGATGAACGACGAGACGATGCTGATCGTCTCTATCGCCTTATGTTTAATTATGGTCTTACTTGCCGTTAAGGTTGGCTTCTCTCCTGCGCTCGGTGCCTTTATCATGGGCTCTATCTTAGCAGAAACCACCCAGGCTGAACGTATAGAACATCTTACAAAATCGGTAAAAGATCTCTTTGCTGCTATTTTCTTTGTTTCAGTGGGTATGCTTATTGACCCGAAGATCCTGATCGATTATGCCGGTCCTATTCTGATCATTACCATAGCGACCGTCCTGGGTAAATTTCTAAGCTCAGGCCTCGGTGCTTTAATTTCCGGGCAGCCTTTAAAAACTTCGGTACAAACAGGAATGAGCCTTGCACAGATCGGCGAGTTCTCGTTTATCATCGCAACACTGGGATTATCTTTAAAAGTGACCAGCGAATTTCTGTACCCTATTGCAGTTGCAGTGTCGGCCATCACTACATTTACTACCCCCTATCTGATTAAAGCCTCTGAACCCTTTTACAAGTTCATTGAACGTTCTTTACCTAAGCAATGGATAGAAGGCTTAAACCGTTACAGTTCCAGTACAGCAGGCATTACGACCCTCAGCGATTGGAAGGTCTTTCTTAAGGCCTATACATTCAATACGATTATTCACAGTGTGATCTTAATCTCCATTGTCGTATTGGGCTCAAAATATGTACAACCATTTATTGCTGAACATCTCATCAACGGACACAATGGAACCGTGATCAGCCTGCTGCTTACCCTGATGATCATGACACCATTTCTATGGGCTCTTGCTTTAAGAAAAATGGAAAGAAAGGCTTACAGCAATCTGTGGTTAAACAAAAAATACACCCGAGGTCCTTTAGTGGCACTCGAAATACTAAGGATTGCCCTGGCCATTTGTTTTGTAGGTTTTCTCATCTTCCAGTTTTATAATACACTCATCTCCATTGCTATTGCTCTGGCTTTAATCCTTGCGGTGATGTTCATTTTCTCCAGGAAATTGCAAGCTTTCTACAACAGACTGGAAAATCGCTTTCTTTACAATCTCAATGCCCGTGAAGCACAAAATGCCCAACCAGAGATCCTGCCATGGGATACACATTTGGCAGAGCTCACCATTGCACCAGAATCCAAACTGGTTGGCTTTACGTTAATGGAACTGTCCATCCGGGAAAAATATGGCGTCAACATTGCCTTAATTGAAAGAGGAAAAATCATGA
Organism: Pedobacter sp.; assembly: GCF_035566355.1. Classification (GTDB taxonomy): domain Bacteria; phylum Bacteroidota; class Bacteroidia; order Sphingobacteriales; family Sphingobacteriaceae; genus Pedobacter. Next base: position 1,742 of record NZ_DATMRL010000199.1, on the reverse strand, counting down.
TTCCTACACCAGGTCGCGACGAACGGTTATACCCTCATGATAAAATCCTGGTTATCGGGACAGACGATCAGCTGGCTGTTGTTAAAGAATTATTTGAGGGTGCTGTCGATGAAACTTCACATACAGATTTCCCTAAAAATGACATGACCCTGCAAAAGATTGTCGTAAACAGCTCCTCTCCAATTTATGGACACAGCATCAGAAATTCAGGGATCAGAGATATCACACAAGGACTTGTTGTCGGGATAGAAAGAAAAGGAGAGCGAATCCTTAATCCTGATTCCAATATAATTTTTGAAAATGATGATATTGTTTGGATTGTTGGAAATCACAAAAAAGTTCCTGATCTGTTAAAGAAAACCTAACTTAAGGTTTTTATCATCCCCGCCAATGAAATTAGATCAGGAAAAAAGTGAGTTTTTAGACGAAATGCTCCAATATTGGCAGGATCAGAATATGATAAACAGCGAACAGGCCAAGTTGTTACAGAACAGTTATGAATCCAAAAGTTTTGACTGGAGAAGGCTTGCTCAGTATTCCTTTTGGATTGCAATGGCCTGCGGAGTAATTTCTTTAGGTGCACTCCTGATCGACAAGGATATTCTAACTTATTTAAAAAAGCTGTACGATACACCAGACAGTATCATCAGCCTGCTGTCTGCAGCAGCCGCAGGCATCTTATACTACAGGAGCTTTCAAAGACGAAAAACACATCAGATGCAGATTTTCAGCAATGATGCACTGATTTTTACTGCAGTCATGCTTACTGCCAATGCTATTGCTTATCTGGGTAAGGCCATCGGCAGTAACGGCTCGCATTTTTCCTTACTGATCCTTTTATCTGTACTGATTTATGGTGTTCTAGCCTATGTCTTTAAATCCAGACTGATCTGGGCTTTTGTACTTCTTTCTTTGGGAGCGTGGTTTGGAACAGAAACAGGTTACCTTTCCAGATGGAACTGGTATTTCATAGGACTGAATTATCCGCTGCGATTTGTATGCTTTGGACTGCTGCTTACCACCTCAGCATTACTGTTAAAAAGAAATAAAAAATTCGAACTGTTTTACGGCACCACTTATATCAGCGGCATGGTCTACCTCTTTGTATCTCTCTGGCTGATCTCTGTATTTGGGAATTATGGAACACTTGAAGAATGGTACAAAGTCAAACAACTCAGCCTTTTCTACTGGGGTATTATTTCTGCAAGTATTTGCATACTCAGTATCTGGATTGGTCTAAAATACAGAGATGATATTGCCAGGGAATTCGGGATCACCTTTCTTTTTATCAATCTCTATACCCGTTATTTTGAATATTTCTGGGACAGCTGGCACAAAGCCTTGTTCTTTTCCGTTCTGGCAGCTTCATTTTGGATCATTGGCCGAAGAGCTGAAAAGATCTGGAATGTAGAATTTCTGAAAAAATAATGCTAAACTTTTATAAAGTGAATATAGACAATCTTACAAATATGGTAGGCTGATAAAGCAAAGAACAAGATGGCAATGCTCTTATTTACAATATAACTGCTCAGGTCAAACTTCTCTTTAATGTATTTGGCAAACCGCGCAAAACCATATAAAGCCAGAGCAGCACCTATCCCCGATCCAACACTAAACACGCTTAAAGAAAGATACCCAATGTCTATCCATTCATGGGAGATCAGATAGGTTCCAACAAAAAGCCAGTAAGGAATCTGCATTGGATTCAATACACCAAGTAACATACCGTAACGAATACTATC
>NZ_DATMRL010000198.1:0-7776 GCF_035566355.1 Pedobacter sp. | reverse complement strand
GGATCAGTGCCCCCACAAGTATGCTGTAATTTTGCTTTTTATAGACGGGATCTGCCTTTCTGAATTTGCTGATGAGCAAATAGCTTCCTGTTCCCAGCAAAAGATAAAAATAGATGGTGAAAATTCTATATCCTATTCCCGGAACGATAACAGCCATTGGAAAATCACTATTATGGCTGATATACAGGTCTTTGTAGTGGATGTGATGGTGAGTGTTAGACCAAACCAGAATCAAAGTTGCAGCGGGAATGAATAAGGTCATCAGGAGATTAACCCGTTTTTTGAACCAGCGGTCCTTCCCTGTCATTTTTAAACAAAAGAAGAACCAGGTAAGGGGTAGAGTAACAATCCCAATGTATTCAATATTGATGAATGTCTTTATTTGTGTTAGTGTGGAACTGGCCAGTTCAAAGCCATAGCCAAGTGACCATATCGCGTTGGCAAGCATCATTAATCCAAACCATCGGACAGCACCCCGGTCCCTGTTATATACATAATAGGAGATAAAAAGCGTTATAGTTCCGCAGTAGATTAACGTTAGGGAGTAAGAATTAAAGGTAAATTCCATTTAATAACTGACCATAAAAATAACTTCTCATGAATAAAACAACTGATTTTAAACTAGTACAGAATAGTACATAAATTTACATAATATACTTCGAATTAAAAATATTCTTAGTTTTACATAAATTTAAATACTTTACATTAACACCGGTTATGAAAAAAATATTACTTTCTGCATTGTTTCTTTTTGTTGGCGCAGCAGCATTTAGTCAAGTATTACCAAGTTTCCAATTTGGTATTAAAGGGGGAGCGAACCTTTCCAAGTTTAGTACCAGCAATACATTCGATAGCGATAACCGTGCTGGTTACTATGCAGGTTTTTGGGCCCGTATAGGCGCCGCAGGAATACATTTACAACCCGAGCTTTACTTAAGTGGTAAAAATGCTACGCTAACCAATGATGCTGGCGGAGAAAATAAAGTGAAATTTACCAGTTTAGATGTTCCGGTACTGATTGGAACCAAAATTGGTGCTGCCGGTATTGGAGTACGCCTAAATACTGGTCCTGTGGTGTCCTTTATCCTGGATGATAAGCAATCTTTTGGTGCCGCCGCAGGAAACGTGTTTAAAGGAGATTTTAAAGGACAGAATTTTGCATGGCAATTTGGTGCAGGCCTTGATATAGGTGGTTTAGGCATAGATCTTAGATATGAGAAAGGACTTTCTAAAATTGGAAGAGACGGATACAATGACACTAAGTTGAACTTATTTACTTTTGGTCTGGCTTACAAATTGTTCTAGAAAAACTATTTATCAACATCTTTTCAACAGAAATATTGTCTTTCTGGCGAATAACAGTAATTAAAGCTGTTAAGCTGTGTAAAAGGGTAACTTTTAATAAGTTACCCTTTTATTTTGGCGTTAAAATTGCTATTGAAAACCGCTAACTAAATCTATTCAAAAAACTGTAACGCCATGAAAATTAAAGAACTATTGCTCAACGGCAGGAGCTTCTCTGAACTGCTGAAACAATTTTCTATCGAAGCTAAAGATGTTAAGATTCAGGATGAAGATACCATCCTTCAGGACAGCAACAGGCAGCATAAAGATATTGTTAAAGAGAGCATTTGCATTGAGGGTAGAAATAAAGACGGCATTGTTAACTTCTTCGGGACCTTACATTATAACTTGCTGGATCAGCTTGCCGTTTTTGAAGTTCAGGGTTATGAGCAGGTACAGCAAGCAGGCTAAACCTCTTTAAGCTCATAATTGAAAGCGCCTTTTATAGGCCTTATGGGAGTCTTGCGGGCCTCGCTCAAGACTTTTACAAAGCAAGCACCAAAATAGAAGATAAAGGACGAATAAAATACGAATAACATAATAAGTACTATTGAGCCCGAAGCACCATATATATTTCCTATGTTGCTTAAAGGTAGCATGATGCGTAATATGTAACGGCCAATGGCAAAAAAGACACCAGTCAAAATTCCTCCTCTGATTGAAGTGGCCCAGGTAGGTCTTCCATTGGTTAGAAAGCGGAAAAGCACCGTAAACCAAATGGTTACAATAGCAATAAACAACAGCTGGTTGAGGCCTAACAGAAGGAACTTGCTAAATGTTGGTGCAGCAGTTTTGATATAGGCTCCGATAAAAACCTGAATACTATCTGTAAGCAGTCCTACAAAAAACAACAGCCCTGCAAGAAGTATAATCACCATTGATCTGGCCCTTAATTTCAATTTAAAGTAGAAGGAAGACTTATCCTTGATGCCGATAGACCAGATCTGGTCCATAGAATTCTTGATCACGCTGAACAAGGTAGTGGCAACAAACAAAAAGAAGATAAAGCTAAATAACGTTGCGTACCAGTTCTGATCCAGCCCCCGTATATTCCTTAAAGTTTGCCTTATTTGTCGAATACTGCTGTCATCAAGTAGATTGGAGAGCCTTTCGAAGAGACGGTTAACCAAAACTTTTCTGTCGATAAAAAAACCAAATAATCTGATCAGTATAATTAATATAGGAGGAAGAGCGAAATTTGCAAAAAATGCAGTTGCACCGGCCAAACGTAAAGGGTCGTTTTTTTGAAATAATTTGAATGCAATTCTAAAATGTACTACAAATCTCTTTATTTCATGTGTCCAGTTCTTAAGCATTCCCCTTTTTATCGCCTTTTTTGAACCGAAAGTACTTATTTTTTATGATAATCCATGTTCATAGACCAGAGCTTTGTAAATGAAACAAGAATGTTATGAATGAGGGGTAAAAGAAAAGCCGGGAAATCTTCGCCGGCCTTCTCAGTTTTCACTATGAATAAGTATTTTATATAGAACTATAGATTTCCTCTCAGTTCCTGTTCACGTTCAAGTGATTCAAACAGGGCTTTAAAATTCCCGGCACCAAAGGATTGAGCCCCTTTTCTCTGTATAATCTCAAAGAACAAAGTCGGTCTGTCTTCTACAGGTTTAGTGAAGATCTGTAATAAATAACCCTCTTCATCGCAATCCACTAATATGCCCAATGCTTTCAGTTTTTCAATTTCTTCATCGATTTCGCCTACGCGTTCCGGCATCATATTATAATAGGCTTCCGGAGGTGCACTTAAAAATTCTACCCCTCTGGATTTTAATTCAGAAACAGTTTTAAGAATATCTTTAGTGGCTACAGCAATATGCTGAACACCTTCACCTTCGTAGAACTCCAGGTATTCCTCAATTTGCGACTTCTTTTTTCCTTCTGCAGGTTCATTGATAGGGAATTTAGAGAAGCCATTGCCATTGCTCATCACTTTACTCATCAATGCCGAATATTCTGTATTGATCTGTTTGTCATCAAAAGAAAGAATATTCACAAACCCCATAACATCTTCATACCATTTCACCGTATCATTCATTCTGTGCCAGCCTACATTTCCTACGCAATGGTCAATATACAACAGACCTGCATCTGAAGGATTATAGTCACTTTTCCATTCCTGATAGCCAGGTATAAATACACCTTCATAGGCTTTCCGCTCTACAAACATATGGATGGTTTCGCCATAGGTGTAAATCCCGGACATACGGACTTCACCATGCTCATCGGTCAGGGTAACAGGCTCCAAATATGGTTTTGCACCACGTTTTGTGGTTTCTTCAAAAGCGCTATAAGCATCATCTACCCACAGAGCAAGTACTTTAACACCGTCTCCATGCTTTTTAACATGTTCTGCAATCGGACTTTCTGATTTTAGGGCTGTGGTTAAGACCAAACGAATCTTTCCTTGTTTGAGTACATAAGAAGCACGGTCACGAACGCCGGTTTCCGGTCCTGCATAAGCCAGGGATTGAAATCCAAATGCTGTTTTATAGTAATGTGCAGCTTGTTTCGCATTTCCTACATAGAACTCGATATAATCGGTTCCATTAATGGGCAGAAAATCCTGTGCTTTAGAAATCTTTTCTGCGAATGTTTGTGTTGACATTGTTTTTTTATTTAATAGAGTTAGTTTCGTTTCATTGCTGTTTGTGAGTGTTTACTCATAACGGCTTTATTCTATGTTGATCTGCCAGCTTTTATGATAACTCTCATCCTCAATGCTAAGGGCATCTTCTGTCAGCATCAATGGACGGAAAGGATCAATCATCACTGCAAGTTCTTCTGTCTTTTCTTTTCCAATAGATTTTTCTACTGTACCTGGATGAGGACCATGTGGGATACCCCCCGGATGGAGCGTGATTTGTCCCTTTACTACGCTTTTTCGACTCATAAAATCGCCATCCACATAATACAGGACTTCATCGCTGTCTACATTGCTGTGGTTATAAGGTGCTGGAATAGATAAAGGATGATAGTCATATTTCCTGGGTACAAAAGAACAAATCACGAAATTATGTCCTTCAAAGGTTTGATGTACTGGCGGTGGCTGATGTAAACGGCCTGTTATAGGTTCAAAATCATGGATGGAGAAAGCCCATGGATAATGAAACCCGTCCCAGCCAATAAAGTCAAAAGGATGGGTGCCATAAGTATAAGGATAGATCAGCCCTTGTTTTTTGATGAGTACTTTAAAATCACCAAACTCGTCTATAGTTTCCAGGTCGGTAGGTTTTCTGATATCTCTTTCACAATAAGGTGAATGTTCCATTAACTGACCATATTCGTTGCGATAACGTTTTGGACTGCGTATCGGACTGAAACTTTCTATGATAAACAGGCGGTTGTTTTCATCGTTGAATTCCATCTGGTAAATAGTGCCGCGTGGAACCACAACGTAATCGCCATATTCAAATTTGATCTTTCCAAAACCCGTTTTCAGTGTTCCACTACCTTCATGGATAAAGATCACTTCATCCGCCTGACTGTTCTTATAAAAGTAATCCGTCATGGATTTTCTTGGCGCAGCCAGAGAGATATGCAAGTCGCTGTTGACCAATACAGGCTTTCTGCTTTTCAGGTAATCGTCTTCAGGCTTAATGTTGAAGCCGATCAGGCTGGTATGTTTCAAGTGTTTTTCACGGGCAATTTTTGGTTCCACGGAGTAAGGTTCTCCCAGTGATTTTACAATAGTAGGGGGATGGCAATGATAAACAAGTGAATAAAGGCTTGAAAACCCTTCGGTAGACACCAATTCTTCAGCATAAAGTTCGCCGTCAGGTTTACGGAAAACGGTATGACGTTTTGCAGGAATTGATCCTAAAGTGTGATATATAGGCATATCGTTAGATATTTGGTTAACGTAAATAACTTTGTTAAAAACAGATGAAAACGGGAAACGTTTTGTAAATCAGAGCGTAAGCGTACGTCCTAAAGAAATATTAAAGGAAAGAATATTGAGCAAAGATGAGCTTGGACAGCATAGCATACCTGAAAGCCGCCAGGATCTGGCTGGAAATCTGTTTCTGATAGGTAAGATTACTGTCTGTCATAATTATAGTGCTAAGTTAATGAATTTATATTTAACCATACAAGTCCATCAGTTCTATTTATTTCTGCAAGTTTTTATAACCAGGATTGGACTAATTTTTTCTAGCTTTGGCTGTCAAAATCAAATAACCGTATGAAATGTACCAGGGAATGCTGGTTGTTACAGATCGTACCTAAATGTAAAAAGTATGAAACTAGTATCTTATAAGACAGAAGACACAGAACATCTTGGTGTATTCGTAAACGGACACATTTACAATTTAAATTCCTGTGATAAACAATTGCCGGATGAAATGAATGCTTTTTTGCAGGGTGGAGAGGTTTTGATGGAAAGGGCAAAGAAAGTGGATGCTCAGATCAAAGCTGGTGAAATAGCACCTAAAGAAGAGGTTTTTTTCGAGCTTCTTGCTCCAGTACCTCACCCAACGTCGTGCCGGGACGGTTATGCCTTTCGCCAGCATGTGGCAGCAGCCAGACGTAATAGAAAAGTGGAAATGATAGCAGAATTTGATCAATATCCTATTTTTTATTTTACCAATCATAATGCGATTCAGGGGCCAGGTGAGATAGAATGCATGCCTGATCACTTTCAAAAATTGGATTTTGAACTTGAGGTCGCTATTGTTATCGGAAAAAAAGGAAGAAATATTACGGCTGCAGAAGCAGACGATTACATAGCAGGTTATATGGTGATGAACGACATGAGCGCCAGAACATTGCAGATGGAAGAAATGTTGCTGAATCTTGGCCCGGCTAAGGGGAAGGATTTCTCTACAGTGATCGGTCCGTGGCTGGTTACTCCAGATGAACTGGAAGCTTATAAAACGGCACCAAAACCTGGTCATACGGGTAACGCCTATAATCTAAAAATGATTTGCACGGTAAATGGAGTGGAAGTTTCTGCCGGCAATATGGCGGATATGGACTGGACATTTGCAGAAATCATAGAACGTTGTGCCTATGGAGTGGATATTTTGCCTGGAGATGTGATTGGTTCAGGAACGGTCGGTACGGGTTGCTTCCTGGAATTGAACGGTACTGGTTTGTTAAATAATCCGGATTTTAAGCCACAATGGCTGCAAGATGGTGATGAGGTTGAAATGGAAATTACCGGTTTGGGCAGGTTGATCAATACTATTAAAAAAGTGGATTCCGATTTTTCTATACTTGCCCTCAAAAAATAATGCTGACGATAAAAACATCTGATCTGAGCCCGGCGCAATTGCAGAATTATTTACAATATGCAATTGCACCGAGGCCCATTTGTTTTGCAACAACAATAGATCTGGAAGGAAATATCAATCTCAGTCCTTTTAGTTTCTTTAATATGTTTAGTACCAACCCGCCCTTGTGTATCTTTTCACCTGCCAGAAGGGTTAGAGATAATACAACCAAACATACTTTGGAAAATGTACTGGAGGTGAAGGAGTGTGTGATCAATATTGTGAATTACGCCATGGTTCAACAAACCAGTCTGGCCAGTACAGAATACGGTAAAGGGATTAATGAATTTGAGAAGGCCGGTTTTACCATGCAGCCTTCTCAGCTGGTCCGACCCCCAAGGGTGGCCGAGGCGCCGGTTCAAATGGAATGTGTGATTACCGAGGTGATCCATTTAGGCGAAAACCCTGGCGCGGGTAATCTTGTACTCGCAGAAATTAAACTTATCCATATCAAGGAAGAGATTCTGGATGAGGAGGGCAAAATAGACCAGGCTAAAATAGATCTGGTAGCCCGTTTGGGAGGAGATTGGTATTGCCGGGTTACACCAGAGAACTTATTTAAAGTAGCCAAACCGCTAACCACACTCGGAATAGGGGTTGATGCCTTACCTCACGCGGTCAGAAACTCGTTTGTACTGACTGGTAATGATCTGGGTATGTTGGGAAATGTAGAAATACTGCCCGAAGCGGAAGAAATAGAACTGATCCGGTTTCATCCAGCGGTAAAAGAAGTTCTGGATGCGACAATAGGAGATGCGGGTACCCGTGAACGGGAGCTCCATGAACTCGCTCAACAATTGCTACAGGGGGGATATGTTCAGGAGGCCCTGAAAGTAGTGCTTTTGGAAACTTAGATGATACTAACTGCTTTAATGAATCTGCTACGGTAGTAGTCATCCATCTGAGTAATGGTTACACCATGCGCCTTTCCGGAAGTAGAGTGGATAAACTTGATTTCATTACCATTAATAGAATAAATGATACCTACGTGCCCGATTTTTCGGACGCGTGGGTTCGTTCCTGTAAAGATCAGAACGTCTCCAACTTTTGCATTTTCCAGAGACACCGGAGTTCCGGCATCAGGAAATTCCCTGGAAGAACGTGGTACACTAAATCCAAAATTTTCAAATACATAACTCACGAA
>NZ_DATMRL010000197.1:0-2802 GCF_035566355.1 Pedobacter sp. | reverse complement strand
AAACATCTTCACCACAATAGAACCTTTCACTCCGGAAACTGCTTCTTCTACGTTGTCAGAAATAGGCTGGGAAAAGTTTAAACTAATCCCAGGATAACCTTTCAGTTTTTCCTGCATGCGCTCTATCAGCTGTTCTTTAGTTTCCTTCCGTTTCCATTCTGTTTTTGTGTAAATGTCTACCAGGAATTCCATATTATAAAATCCGGTAGCATCCGTACCATCATTTGGACGCCCGGTTTGCGAGATGACCTGTCTGACTTCTTCAAAGCTCAAAAAGATTTTTCGCATCTCATTGGCCAGTTTCTTGGTTTCTGTTAAAGAGACACTTAGCGGAGCACTTGCTCTTACATAAATGGAACCTTCATCCAGTGTTGGTAAAAATTCTGTTCCAAGAAATTTAAAGCTGAACAAGCCAACAACAAGAACAATCAGCGCACCAAAGAACACCAGCTTACGGGCCTTAAAGCAGGCACTGTAGATACGCAATACACCACGGGTGAGATATTCCAGAAAAAGGTTGTGTTTTTCTTTTACATTTTTTCTCAGCAGTACGCTGGCCATTGCCGGAACCAGGGTAAAAGTAAGTAACAACGCACCGAGTAAAGCAAAGCTCAGGGTCCAGGCCAGTGGAGAGAACATTTTGCCTTCTACTTTCTCAAAAGTGAAAATGGGCATTAAGCCGGTAATGATGATCAGTTTCGCAAAAAAGATTCCTTTGCCGTTTTCAAGACAGGCCTTTTTAATAATACCAAGTTTACTCATCCGGTTAAATTTCTCCATTCCGTTCTTATGTGAGTTGTAGTCGAGGGCCACAAAGATCCCTTCTACCATCACCACCGCACCATCAATAATGATCCCGAAATCTATAGCTCCCATAGACAGCAGGTTGGCAGACATACCCTTTAATTTCAGACAGATAAAGGCAAAAAGGAGCGCCAGAGGAATAATCAGAGATACAATCAATGTTGTTCTCCAATCTGCCATAAACAAGAATACGATTAGGGTCACAAAAATGATTCCTTCCAGCATATTGTGCATAACGGTGTGCGTAGCGAAGTTCACCAAATCCTCACGGTCATAAAAGGCACTGATCTTCACATCACCCGGCAGGATGTTATCGTTCACGTCCTTGATCTTTTCCTTAAGATTATGGATCACTTCGCTTGGGTTTTCACCTTTTCGCATCACCACTATACCTTCCACAACATCTGGATCACGGTCACGGCCAACTTGCCCAAGCCTTGGTAAAGCTGATTCTGTTACTTCGGCAATGGTTTTTACATAAACAGGGGTCCCGTTAAAATTATCTACAATAATGTTTTTGATATTGTCAATATTGTTTAATACACCAATACCGCGAACCACATAAGCCTGTCCGCTTTGTTCAATGACGTCACCACCAACATTAATATTACTCTTGGATACAGCATCAAAAAGTTCGGTTGCCGTAACACCATATTGTATAGATTTCTGAGGATCAACAGTGATCTGATAGGTTTTCACCTCGCCACCGAAGCTCACCACATCTGCAACTCCAGGAACAGAAAGCAACTCGCGCTGTACGACCCAGTCCTGAAGTGTTTTTAATTCTCTGACCGACTTTTTATCGCTCTTTAAGGTATAGCGGAAGATTTCTCCGGTAGGGCCGTAAGGAGGTTCGACTTCTGGTTTTGCTCCAGAAGGAAGATCAGCCTCATCGAGGTGATTGTTGACCTGCACTCTTGCAAACTGATAATCTACATTGTCTTCAAATGTAATTTTAACAACAGATAAACCAAAAAGAGAGGAAGAGCGGATGCTGGTCCTTCTCTCGGTTGGATTCATCGCAATTTCCAGTGGTCTGGTTACAAACTTTTCTACCTCCTCGGCACTGCGGCCGGGCCATTGGGTAATGATAGTGATATTTGTATTGGTTACATCAGGAAAGGCCTCAATAGTGGTGTTTTTAAAACTCAGGTACCCTGCCAGAACCAAAATGAAAGTGGCAAAGAATATGAAATACTTATTCTTCAGGGCAAAATTTATGATCGACTTAATGAATTTATTCATTATAGTAATATTAAATGATAAGGAAAGGTTAAGGTTTCAGGCTGTCATAAAGGAACAATTGCTTGGAAGCCACTACTCGGTCTCCTGCTTTTAATCCTCTACTGATGTAAGCCTTATCTTCAAACTTTCTGCCGAGTTCAACTTCCTGTATACGCACTTTTTTTACCGGGTCCAGTACCATCACATAATACTTGTTGTTGTCGAAAATGAGGCAATCTGCGCTAACCACTGGCAAACTAGCACCGTTCGTTGTGGCAATCTGCACAGTTGCCATCATTCCCGGTTTCAACAAATACCCTGGATTTTTAATCACCACCCGGGCATTCATAACTTTGCTGTCATTGTCCATTACATTGTAGATCTTGCTGATCTTACCCTTGAATGATTTATCCGGATAGGAAAGTATAGAGATGTTCACCTCATCTCCCTCCTTGATCTTGGAAATGTCGGATTCATAGATATTGATCAATGCCCAAACATCCGACAGATCGGCTACCGTAAATAAATTCTGGCTATTGTCTGGTCTGACCTGCATATTGGTGGTCACATTTTTATCTACAACAAATCCGGAAATGGGAGATCTTAAGGTATACGTGCCATTTTTGCTGCCGCCATTTAAGGAGAGGATGGACCTGGTGCGTCGGTCTTCAGCCTGTTTAACCATCAGGTCATTTTTAGCCTGTTCCAAATCTCTTGCAGAGGCCAGTCCGCTTTTATACATATCTTCAGTAAGTTTTGCATTCCGTTGTGCGT
>NZ_DATMRL010000196.1:0-5951 GCF_035566355.1 Pedobacter sp. | reverse complement strand
TAGATAAATTGCTGGTTGTATGTTCTAATCAGGAAGTAGAGTATTCTTTCTGTAAGCATTTTATCCAGGTAACAGATTATAAAACAACTTAATTTATCGATTGCTTTTATAATGAAATTGTCACGAAATATGGAGGAACAGGCGCTAAAACAGCATTAAAAATAAATTTTAAATTTACTATTGTATAATTAAAAAATAGCCTTTACCTTTGCGGCACGAAATCGGGCAGGGTAACAGGCACAATTTCAAAGAAAAATGGCAAAGGCATCAGAAGTAAAAAGTGGAAACATCCTTCGGTTTAACGGAGAATTGGTACAGGTAGAGGAGTTCCTTCATCGTACCCCCGGAAATTTACGGGCTTTTTATCAGGCAAGAATGAGAAATGTGAAATCTGGGAAACTAGTTGAATACAGATTTCGTGTGGATGAAGAAGTAGAGATTTGTCGCGTTGAAACCAGTGATTACCAGTACTTGTATGAAGATGGGGACGCATTGGTGGTGATGGATAACAGTACTTACGAACAATTTAACATACCAAAGGTATTGTTTGGGAAAAGTGTTCGGTTTTTGAAAGAAGGAATGAATGTAATCATTGCGTTTGAAAGCGATGAGCCGATTATGGCGCAGACACCTTCTCATGTTGAATTAGAGATTACGTACTCGGAGCCTGCTGTTAAGGGCGATACGTCTACAAATGCGCTGAAATATGCAACTGTAGAGACCGGGGTAGAAATAAAAGTGCCGATGTTTATCAATCAGGGCGATAAAGTTAAGATTGATACTCGTACAGGCGATTACGTTGAAAGAGTAAAATAAGAATTTTCATAGTTTAGTTTTAGGTTTAGGTTGATTGAGGCTTCGGAGTGGTTCCCGAAGCCTTCTTTTTTTATGCGGTTTTTTGCGGGGGAAAATTAATTTGCTCTCGGAGACTAACGCTTCTTTGGGGCGCGTAGCGGCCCGCTTCGAAGCTGAGGTCTCCTCCGAGCAGAATTAATTTTTTTGGGTGCAGGGGTAACCGCAAAAAAAGGTAGGTTCGGGGTTGATGGGGAAACCGGATGTGATGCAGAGGTTGTATGGAGTCGTAGGGAGTTATTATTGGTGCTATAGGTTTAGAGTTGGGGTGAGTTTAGCGTGCAGGGTTGTTGTTGGCTGGCTTAATAATTATCTTTGTTTTGATGACGAAATCTGAGATTAGAAAGATGACGCTTCAGGAAAGGAAGATGTTGTCGAAAGAGACACTAAGAGTGCTGAGTATGGGTTTGCTGGAGCAGTTTGCTTTGATGGATTTTTCTGATGTGGAGGTGGTGCATGTTTTTTTGCCGATGGAGCGTAAAGCGGAGCCGGATACTTTTCTTTTAATAGATTGGTTGGCGCAAAATTATCCTGGTATGTGCGTTATTGTACCGCGGGCAGACTTTGGGTCGTCTTTGATGACGAACTATGTTTATAGGGGAGCTGAGGGGCTTGTGGAGAATTTTTATGGGATATTGGAACCTGTTGATGGAGAAATTTATGTAGGGAAGGTGGATATGGTGCTGATTCCGCTCCTGGCTTTTGATCTCCGGGGTTATCGCGTGGGTTATGGAAAGGGGTTTTATGACCGTTTTCTGGAGGGCTTGGAGACAAAAAAAGTCGGCATCTCTCTTTTTGGACCTGTTGAGGAGATTGCCGACGTTAATGCATTTGATGTTCGTATGGACGTTTGTGTAACTCCAGAGCGGGTTTATAAGTTTAGCTGAGCCTTGATAAAATCGGTGATCAGGTAAACGATCGTTTTTGCGGTGTTGGGATCTTTTCTTCCGTCGCTGAGTTCTACTGCACCTTCACAGAGGTGGAGATAGTGGAATTTTTTCTTGCCGTTGAGGACCAGTCTTCTCATGTCGTTCAGGGTAAAGCCCGAGGGTGTTGAGGCACTGGACAGGACATTCTCTATACTGTCCAGGTCTATTTCCAGGCCGAGGTTGTAATCCAGAGGCTGAACAAAATTATGGAGCAGCTGGGTTCTGTCCTTGGTTTTGATCAGCTCATCGAAATAAATGCAGTTGACATGTGGGTTTTCTTTGATTTGCTGTAGGACATGATAATTATTATAGTTTTCGTGGAGCCCGAAAATACTGTAATTTTTTAGGTAATTGTCTTTAATGGCGTAACTGAATCCATTTCCACTGTGCCGGCCATTCGTTTCACGCAGGTCGGCATGGGCATCGATATTTACGACGTCTATTTCTTTCCCCCTGGCCAGAGAAACGCCCTTAATAATGGGATAGGCATTGTTGTGGCCACCGCCAATGATGATTGGTGTTTTTCCTGCTTCAATGATCTTCTGGATCACAGGGTAGACCATATCGTCTATCGCTTCTACTTTTTTGCTTAGGGCTGCCGGATCAGTTTCTTTTGGGTCTTTGAACTCGAAATGGCCCAGAACGAGAAGCTCTGCTCCGTTTAAAAAAGAATTGCTTTGGACATTAAGGAGGGACCTCAGGCTGGCTTCCCAGGCACTTGCAGTTCCAGCTATGCCGTAGTTGGCGCGTACACCGATATCTTCGGGGATACCCAGCAAGACAAAAGGGGCATTGGACTGCTTCAGGTCGTCCAGACTGGGGAGGGTTTGTACTTTTTCTCCTAGTTTAATTTCTCCTTCGCGATGGCGGGTGAGTGCCAGTATATCGGCAGGGGAATACAGTTTTAGTCCTTCCATGTGATATGATTTAGGGTTTTTATTGGTTTAAGCATTCAGTTCCAGCAGGACCGGACAATGATCGGAATGGACAACGTCGGGCAGGATTCTGACCTGTTTGAGGCGGTCCAGCATCGGTTTTGTGGCCAGATGGTAATCGATTCGCCAGCCCAGATTCTTTGCTCTGGAGTTGGCACGGAAACTCCACCAGGTGTATTGGTGGGGATCTTTATTGAAATACCGGAAGGTATCAATAAAGCCGTTGTTGAGGAACAATTCCATCCATTCGCGTTCTTCTGGAAGGAAGCCGGAGGAATTGGCATTGGTTTTTGGATTGTGGATGTCTATGGCGGTATGACAGATGTTATAATCGCCAGAGATGATCAGGTTAGGGTAAGTAATGCGCAGGTTTTCTGTATAGGTATCGAAAAACTTCATGAATTCATACTTTTTAGCCTGTCTGTCTTCTCCGCTGGATCCGGATGGTAAATAGACGCTCATCAAAGAAAAAGCATCAAAGTCGGCCCTTAAAATACGTCCTTCTTGATCAATCCATTCTTCCCCGCATCCGTATTCTACATGATTGGGTTTAATTTTACTGAAGATGGCTACGCCACTGTATCCTTTTTTTTCTGCAGGAAACCAATAGTTGTGGTAACCCAGTTGTTCCAGAACGACTATAATGTCGGGGATTTGTGCCGGCAGCGCTTTCACTTCCTGAAGACACACCATGTCTGGGTCTTCATTTTTTAACCAGTCAAGAAAGTTCTTGGTCGCTGCAGCGCGGATGCCGTTGATGTTATAGGATATGATCTTCATAATGGGGCTGTATTTAGGCGTTTCCCTGTGTTTGTTTTTGTTTGGCCAGTATTTTTTCCAATTTTTTTGCTGCCCGTTTTTTAAGCAGGGTTACGGTCATTTTGATATCTTTTAATGGACGGTTGTTCGAATCGGTTGGGCTGACAGCGATCAGATCAACCATTTCTATGCCCTGTACGACTTCACCAAAGGCAGTATAGTTACGGTCGAGATGGGGAGTGCCACCTGTGGTTTTGTAGATTTCGCGCTGCCATTGCGGCAATTTGAAATGAAGGCGGTTCGTTTCTATGGCGTCGAGCTGCTCATCGGTGAACTTTTTGCCTTGTACAATATAGAACTGGCATCCACTGGAAGCTTTCTGAGGGTTGTCGTCTCTGGCGGCAGCCAATACGCCCTTTTTGTGAAACAGACTGTCCCTGAATTCTGCAGGTATGGTATAACCCACATCGCCTTCGCCAAGCAGTTTACCTGCCTCTGCTTTTTTAGAGTCCGGGTCACCACCCTGGATCATGAAGTCTTTGATGACCCGGTGAAACAGGGTATTGTTGTAAAAACCAGCCTTGGTGAGTTTGATGAAATTGTCACGGTGCAGCGGGGTTTCATTGTAAAGCTGGATGATGCATTCGCCCATTTCCGTAGACACCCTGATGTATTGGTGCTTAGGCTTCTTGGCCTGGGCAGAAAGGATAAAAAGGGAGAGGAAGATGGAAAACAGGTATTTCATACGAAAGTTAATTTTGTGCTAATTTAGCTAAATCCCCTTAATTTCTTACCATAGATCAACAGTGCCAGAGACACAAAGAAGTAAATTTGTGTACAACAAGGAGGACGAGATGTCAAACTTATCAGATTTAAAAACACTTACAGCAAGCCTTCCGGAGCAGGGGTATACGATGCCGGTTCTTTTTATCGGACATGGTTCTCCAATGAATGGAATAGAAGACAATGAGTTCAGCCGAAAATGGGCGGATATTGCAAAGGATATACCGCAGCCTAGCGCTGTTCTGGTGGTTTCTGCACATTGGTTTACCCGTGGAACCTTTGTAACGGCGATGGATTTTCCGCCAACAATACATGATTTTGGGGGCTTTCCGCAGGCATTGTTCGATGTAGAGTATCCGGCGCCCGGCAATCCTGACCTGGCTGCTGAAACAGCTGCAATGGTGAAGGGGACAGCGGTTCATCTGGATCATGAATGGGGTTTGGACCACGGGGCATGGACCGTAGTGAAGCACATGTATCCGCAGGCACAGATTCCTGTTTTGCAGTTGAGTATAGATTATACCCGGGATGCCAGGTTCCATTACGAGCTGGCTGCGGAGTTATTCAAGTTAAGAAAGAAGGGTGTTTTGATTTTGGGAAGCGGGAATATGGTGCACAATCTTCGTATGATGAGCTGGGAGATGATCCATGGTGGTGGTTACGACTGGGCCCTGGAAATCAACGAGAAATTTAAGGAGTTGATCCTGACCAATGAGCACCGGCCTTTGATGAATTATCAAAGTCTTGGAAAAGAGGCCATGCTGGCCATTCCAACACCTGAACATTATCTTCCGCTGATGTATACACTGGGTTTAAAACAAGATGATGAACCGGTATTTTTATTTAACGATAAAGCCGTTGGGGGTTCTTTGACGATGACCTCGGTTCGGGTGGGTTAAAGTTTACATGAGTTTTTTCAATAGCTGCAGTATCCATTGCTTTTTTTTGTAAGGTGGGTAAACCCAGCTTGCAGCATTAATGTCTGATTGAAAAACGACGGCTCTTTCGTGGGAAAAGGTTTTAAAACCAAAGAAACCATGTGAGCTGCCCATTCCGCTTTGATTTACGCCTCCAAAAGGGAGATTTGGGTTGGAGATGTGAATGAGTACGTCGTTGATACAGGCGCCACCGGAACTGGTGTTTCTGAGGATTTGGCGGATATGAGATTGATCTTCGCTGAAAATATACAGTGCCAGCGGTTTATTCTTTCGGTTGATCAGCCCGATTGCTTCGTCCAGACTGCTGTAGGGGATGATAGGGAGTATGGGGCCAAAGATCTCTTCTTCCATGATGGCACAGATTTCCGGTAAATGCCCAAGCAAGGTTGGGTGAATGGTTTGATGCAGGAGGTTGGAGGGGCCAGCCCAGAGGATTATTGCTCCCCGGTCTGTTGCTTCATTAACCAGGTTCTGGATCCGGTCGTAATGTTTCTGGTTGATGATTTTTGCGAAAGATTTAAAATCAAGTCGTTTGTCTGTTTTATCGAAGAACATTTCCGTCACTGCTGCTTTATAAGCTTCTATAAACTCCTCCATTTTAGAAGGATGGATCAGGGCATAATCCGGCGCTATGCAAGTTTGCCCGGCGTTGATCAGTTTTCCCCAGGCAATTTTTTCTGCTGCTTTTGGGATGTTGGTGGTTTCATCGATAATAACCGGTGATTTGCCGCCCAGTTCAAGGGTAACGGAACTGA
>NZ_DATMRL010000195.1:0-18059 GCF_035566355.1 Pedobacter sp. | reverse complement strand
TATCGAACATAAGCCGGATATTATTCTCTGTGACATCATGATGCCTGATTTAGATGGTTATGGCGTTTTACTTATTTTAAACAGAAACCCTCAGACAGCCGGTATTTCATTTATATTTTTAACGGCTAAAACAGAACGGGTAGATTTCCGTAAAGGCATGGAAATGGGGGCCGACGATTATCTGACTAAACCTTTTGACGATATTGACTTATTGAAAGCAGTAGAAAGCAGGATCAAAAGAAAGGAGCTTCAGCAATTTTCAATTTCAGACCGCCTGGGATCCGTCTATAAAGCAGGCGGAAAAGATCATATTTCGGATCTTCGGGGCAGCTTAAAAAATTATAAAAACAGACTTTATAAAAAGAAACAGGTGATTTACTATGAAGGAGATCCAGGTACTGGCCTCTTCTTTATTTTATCTGGAGGTGTTAAGACAGTGAAGACCGATGAAGACGGACGCGAGCTGATTACCGGGATTTTTTCTGCAGGAGATTATTTTGGAATCAATTCGATGTTGTCCAGTCAGTCTTTTCCAGATACCGCAACTGCATTAGAAAACAGTTCAGTTTGCTTGGTTCCTAAAGAACATCTGGAAACGTTGTTGAGCAGCCATCCTGAAATTTCTAAAGAGTTTATCCAGCTTCTGGCCAAAGATAACCGGGATAAAGAAGAACAACTGCTTCAGTTTGCCTACCACTCGGTTAGGAAAAGGATGGCAGAAGTTTTAATGCGCCTTTATCATAAGCACATCAAGAACGGCCCGAATTTTAACATCACCAGGGAAGACCTTTCTTCTTTAGCTTGTATGGCTTCTGAAACGGTGAGCCGTACTTTATCTGATTTTAAAGAGGAAGGTTTACTGGAGAAAAAGGGAAGTAACATCACGATATTGAACCATGATCGGCTGGCAAAAATGAAAAACTAACTTAATATAAAACCAAAAAAAGGGGAAGCGAATTTGAAGTCGCTACCCCTTTTTTATGCTTAAGAGAAAAACAACTACTTCTTTTCTTTGAAGCTGATGGCATAACCTCCACCCGGAGCAACCAATTGAGACAGTTTTGATTTAGAACTCACTTCTATATTGCGAATAGTATAGGATTGAGGATTTGCTTTGTAATCTGCATCCTTTCCATCAGCATATATCGTTGCGATGTACTTTTTTCCCCGCTCTAAAAAGCTCAGATCTATTTTAGACGTTCTGGCAATTTCTCCATTTACACTTCCCAAAAACCATTGTCCTGTTTTTTTAGCTTTTCTGGCTACAGTTATGTATTGTCCTGGCTCGGCTTCTACATATTTGCTATCGCTCCAGTCTACTGCAACATCTTTTATAAACTGAAAGGCATCCATAAAGCGCTTGTAGTTTTCCGGCAGATCCGCAGCCATTTGCAGCGGGCTGTACATGGTTACATACAAAGCCAGCTGATTGGCAATGGTACTGTTTACATGGGAGTGGTTAGACGGACTTATTTTGCTCAAGTCCATTTCAAAAATACCCGGTGTATAATCCATTGGGCCACCCTGCAAACGGGTAAACGGCAAAATAGTCACATGGTTAGGCTTAGATCCGCCAAAGGCCTGATATTCGGTTCCTCTGGCAGACTCGTTACCAATCAGGTTTGGATAGGTACGGGCAATCCCTGTAGGTCTTACGGCTTCATGCGCATTAACCATAATTTTATAGTCTGCTGCTTTTTCAACTGCGTATTGATAATGGTTCACGATCCACTGGCTGTAGTGGTTCTCTCCTCTTGGAAGAATGTCTCCTACATAACCACTTTTCACGGCGTCATAGCCATTTAATTTCATATACTTATAGGCGGTATCCAAATGTCTTTCATAATTTCTAACCGAGCCCGAGGTTTCGTGGTGCATGATCATTTTTACGCCTTTTGATTTCGCATAGGCCTGGATTTCTTTCATATTGAAATCAGGATATGGGGTTACAAAATCGAAGACAAAATCTTTGGAATGTCCAAACCAATCTTCCCAGCCAATGTTCCACCCTTCTACTAAGACAGCGTCAAAGCCGTTTTCTGCTGCGAAATCAATGTATTTTTTCACATTTGCTGTTGTAGCACCATGTGTCCCATTTGGTTTGGCTTTGCTGTAATCGGTCTGGCCGATTTTAATGGATGGAAAATCATCAGTGTAAGACCAGGAGCTCTTTCCGGTAATCATCTCCCACCAGACACCTACATATTTTACCGGCTTTATCCATGAGGTATCTTCTATTTTGCAGGGATCATTCAAATTATAGATCATTTTTGAAGCCAGGATGTCCCGGGCATCATCACTAGCCATAATTGTTCTCCATGGCGTATGGTCAGGAGCCTGTACGTAGCCTTTATTCCCCTGAGCATCTGGCGTAAGCCAGGATTCAAAGACCATATTCTTATCATCCAGGTTAAGGTGCATACATGGATAATTGATCAATGCAGCTTCATGAAGGTTAATATACAACCCATCGGCAGTTTTCATCATCAGAGATGTCTGCACCCCGGTAGGTGAAAATCCTTTTTGTGAAACATTCGCTGTTCTCGCTTTGGCAGAAAGTCCTCTGATTTCAGACAATTTAGAGGTGGTATAATCATATTCTTGTGTGTCGTAGTCGCCCACTATCCAAAAAGCGGTATGATCTCCAGCCATTGCAAATTGGCTATGCTCTTCTTTAATCGTAAAGTAGACCAGATTCTTTTGAGTTGGAAATTCATACCTGAACCCCAATCCTTCGTTGTATAAACGAAAACGGATCACCATACGACGGCTGGTTCCTTTTTGGTCAAGAGTAACTGCCAGTTCATTATAATGATTTCGGATGGTACTGACCTCTCCCCAAACAGGTTTCCAGTTCTCATCAAATGAAGAAGACTTGGTGTCTGCAACTGCGAAATCGTTTAGAAGAGACTTAGGATCGTCTTTCAGTTCCAGTCCAAGTTTACTTGGCTTGATGATGAATTTACCTTTATAGGTTAACTGATATTGCGGGCTTCCGTCTGCCTGAATACTAAAATTCATTAAAAATTTCCCATCGGGAGATTTGAGTTGCTGCGCACTGGCAACCCCAAAAACAGAAAGGGTTAAAAATGCAAAGAGAAGAAGTTTCTTCATGTTATACTTGGTTTATGTAGTCAATATAATTAATACGAATTAATCGCTTTTAATTGAATACTACTTATCTGGGCATCTCAATTTCTTATCAAAACGTATCAAAATTGGATTCTGTTCTTTAAATGGCTTGAAACTTATTAGTTTCATAAGCGCTTCCAATCTGTTATTTTTGTCGGACTTACCTCGTCATCTTGAAAAAAATTCTATACCTGCTGTTCTTTCTGTTCTGCTTTCATAAAGGCCGGGGTCAGGAACATGATTTTTATTTTAAGAATTACCAGATTGAAAATGGCTTATCGAGCAATACCATTACCTCTGTTACACAAGATAAAAAGGGTTTTATGTGGTTTGGCTCCCGCAATGGGCTAAACCGTTTTGACGGGCTGAGGTTTAAAGTTTTTCAGCACGATCCCGGCGATGGCAAAAGCCTTGGAACCAATTTTGTAAAAAGTATTCATGAATCCACAGACGAAAAACTCTGGGTAGGAACCTCTAACGGGGTGTATATTTATGACCCTGTACAGGAATCCTTTTCGCTTTTTGGCAATATACCACCTGGAGAAGTAGAGGCCATAGAGGAAGATGCAGAACATAATTTATGGATACTTTCTAAACGTATTCTTTACCAGTTCAATCAGAAAGATCGTAAAGTAACCAGGCATGTGCTCAACGGCGAAGATATCGTTTCCATTGCCGTTGACAAAAAAGGAACACTCTGGGCTGCAGACAGCAAAGGCTTACTTGAAAATTTCAATCCGGCCAAAAAAACTTTTACCAGTTATAAGCTTCGTCCAGCGAATCGGACAGCCCCCATTGGTCCCGTCGACAAGATATATCCGGCTGGAGACAGTTCTATATTGGTTTCCAGTACACAGCAGGTATTTTTGTATAATTACAGAACAGGTCATTTAAAGACCGTTTTTCGAGCAAATTCACTCAAACCTAAACTATCTACTTATACCATTGCAGTCCAAAGAGATGGCACCTACTGGTTGGGTACTGAAACCGGCCTGTATGTACTGGACCTACAACAGGGTACTACCACCGCCATCAAGAAACAGTATGGTAATCCTTATGCTTTATCAGACAACATCATTTGGGCAATCTATGCGGATAGAGAAGGCGGGACCTGGATTGGCACGTATTACGGCGGCATAAATTACTATTGTGCTCCGCAAAACAGGTTTAAAAAATACTTTCCGGAGCCGGGAAATAATGGTTTCTCGGGCAATGTGGTCCATGAAATCTGCCAGGATAACCGTGGAAACCTGTGGGTCGGAACTGAAGATGCGGGGCTTAATGAAATAGATTTGCGAACAGGACGTATTAAGAATTACCTTCCTGATTCCCCTAATGGCATTTCTGAGAAAAATGTGCATGGCTTACTGCCCGATGGTGACAAACTATGGATAGGCAGCCTTTCCCATGGGCTGGATGTGATGGACTTAAGATCGAAAAAGATCGTTAAAAAATTCAGAGCCGGACCGCAGAGTGGATTACAGGACAACTTTATCATTACCTTGTATAAAACCCGTGATGGCACTGTGCTTGCAGGTACTCAGAAAGGCTTATTTAAGTTCGACCGGAAATTGGATCGCTTTAACCAGGTACCATTTTACAACGTACAGATCCAATCTGTACTGGAATCTTCTGATGGTACCCTCTGGGCCTGTAGTTACGGAGGTGGTGCATTTTATTACGACCAGGCCAGCAAGAAACAGGTATTATTGAACAGTGATGGTAAACATCAGGATGCGCTGATCAGTAATTACGTGAACAGCTTGTTTGAAGACCGTAATAAATGTATTTGGTTCTGTACAGAAGGCGGCCTTTCCAGATACGACCCAAAAAGTAAAAAATTCAAGAGCTACACCACGGCAAACGGTCTTCCAAACAATCAGACTTTTAGAATTCTGGAAGATAAAACCGGCAATTTATGGATATCCACAGCCAATGGTCTTGCGGTATTTAATCCGCTAAATAACAGCTTCAACGCTTACCATGCATCTGACGGACTTCCAACGGAACAGTTTAACTTTAACTCGTCCTTTAAAGATACTAATGGCAGGTTCTATTTTGGAACTGTTAAAGGTATGATCAGCTTCAATCCGGAACGGCTGACGAAAAACACATTTATTCCTCCGGTATACATCACCGGCTTACAAGTCAATAATAAAGATCTTGATCTGCGCCATACCTCTACCCTTCGTCAATCCATTCTGTATACACAGGAAATTACGCTTCCTTATCAACTTTCCAGCATCAACCTGGATGTTGCCGCGCTAAGCTATATCAATCCGGAAGGGAACCAGTACAGGTTCAAAATGAGTGGACTGGATAAAAACTGGACAACATTACAGCAAAACAGGCGTATCTATTATACGAACATGGCACCTGGCAGCTATACTTTCAGCATACAAGGAGCGAACAGTGAAGGTGTTTGGAATACCAAAGAAACCATTCTGAAAATCACCATTACACCACCCTGGTGGAAAACCTACTGGGCTTGTTTTCTTTACGTCGTGCTCCTCTTACTGATCATTCTCACCATTATGCGTTACTACCATCTGGCGGTTTCAGAGAAAAACAAAAGAAAGCTGGAAATTGTAAAAATTGGCACTGAAAGAGAGATTTATAATGCAAAGATTAATTTCTTTACCAATATTGCGCACGAAATCAGAACACCGCTCACATTAATTAAAATGCCGCTGGATAAACTCTTGTCTAAGGACAGGAACAGTGAGGACTCAGATAATCTGAACATGATCAACAAAAACACGAACAGA
The DNA here is from genome assembly GCF_035566355.1 of Pedobacter sp. Taxonomy (GTDB): domain Bacteria; phylum Bacteroidota; class Bacteroidia; order Sphingobacteriales; family Sphingobacteriaceae; genus Pedobacter. The sequence goes on along the minus strand of NZ_DATMRL010000195.1, from coordinate 12,159 downwards.
CTCATAGACTTAACAAACCAGCTTCTGGATTTCAGGAAAACGGAATCGGCAAGCTTCAGCCTCAATTTTATAAAAACAGACATTAATGAGCTCCTGAGTGACGTATTTAGTGATTTTAAACTTTCTGCCCAACAGAAAAACCTGAATTATGTGCTGGAACTACCCCGGCTTATTGTTCTGCATGCTTTTGTTGACCCTGAAGCTATGCGCAAGATACTCGCCAATTTGATCAGTAATGCCATTAAGTATTCCGAATCCAGGGTTTTAGTGAAGCTGCTTCCTTTAACCAGTGAGGACGAGGTATTTTATATTCAGGTTTCAAACGACGGTTTACTTATTCCTTCTTCCAGTAAAGACAAAATATTTGAGCCCTTCTTCAGGTTAAAGGAAACGGAAAAAGAACCTGGAACCGGTATTGGATTGCCTATAGCACGTTCTCTTGCACAGTTGCATGGCGGCAATGTAGAACTTAAGGCTTCCTCAGAAGCCCTTAATATATTTTTATTGTCGATTCCCATGTTTCAAAAGGAACCTGCTGAAACCTATCCTTTGGATCAGGATGAAGCTTACCTTAAGCAGGCAACTCCGGAAAAGGAAAATTTAGAAGCAGAACGGAGAGATAAACCTGTAATCCTGCTGGCCGAAGACAATAAAGAAATCATAGCCTATATTCGTAAAGAACTCGACCCGTCCTATCAGGTTTTAGAGGCAGGCAATGGCTATGAAGCTTTTCAGTTATTACAGAATGAACACATTCAACTGGTGGTCACAGACATCATGATGCCAGTGATGGACGGAATAGAACTGTGCAGAAAAATAAGAGAGGACTTTGACTATAGTCATTTGCCTATTATCTTATTAACGGCAAAGAGCTCACAAAGTTCCAGAATGGAAGGGCTGGAAGTTGGGGCTGATGCTTATATCGAAAAGCCTTTTTCGATGGACCATCTCCTTGCCCAGATCAGCAATTTACTGACCAACAGGAATTATATTAAAGATCATTTTGCCCGCTCGCCTTTAACACATATGAAGGGAATTGCCCACTCTAAAGGAGACGCGAAATTTCTGGAACAGCTCAGCAAAATGATCTTCGACAACATCACAGATATGAACCTTGATGTAGACAAGTTATCCAGTTTGATGAATATGAGCAGGACCACCTTATACCGCAAAATCAAAGGCCTGTCGGACATGACACCCAACGAACTTATCAACCTTACCCGGCTTAAGAAAGCAGCTGAACTCCTGGCCCAGGGAGACTTGAAGATCAACGAAGTGGCCACTTTAATTGGTTATACGCTACATGCCAATTTCTCCAGGGATTTTCAACGTCAGTTCGGCTTGTCGCCAACGGCATATTTAAATAGCTTACCTAAATAGCCACTTTATAAGATACATTTTTATATTTATCCTGGCCTCATCGGCCAGGATAAATACATTACAATTAAAATGGCACAGACATATGAACCATCAGGCGGTTACCTGCATGTACGCGTCCGCCTGCTAAATTCTGAGACCGTACATTTTGGTAATTGGCACCGAAGGACAGCCTTTTCAACGATACCTCGACCCCGCCAACAGCAGATAAAGAATAGCCCCCGGACACTGCAACCTCATATTTTTTATTTTCTACATCCTTTTGCGCTGATTCATACAAGACACCTGCATTTGGAGCAAGCGTTACCACTTTGGCTATCCTGATTTTATAATACATCAAAAGATTTCCGGTGAATTTATTTCCGTAGCGGTACTCATATTTGTTTTCTGTATTGATCTTATAGTTCACATTGGCATTTAATCCAAGGTCATTATAGCGGATGTCATAAGCGGCATTTAGTGTAAAATCTGTACTGGCCGTTCCCAACTGAAAGTTATTTGGAGATTCGCTTACGGCCAGACGCTCTGAAGGTTCATATTTACCTGTTGGCACTTTGATACCCCCGCCTACCCATAGTGACTGGACGAGCAGACGATTGCCTACGCTTCCTTTACTATCTAAAAGTTTGTAGTAGCTCATTAAGGCAATATCACCAAGGCTGTTTTTTATTCCGTTACCCGTCTGGCTTTCCCGTTCGTTAAAATTATAAGGTACAAAGGCCAGTATTCTGAACCTGCTGCCAATATTCCAGCCACCCCAAAGCTCTATACTTTGATAAGTCTCATCGGAAGTGAGCGGTGTACGCTCTCCAAAAGGGCCAAGATGTGTTCTTAATGTTTTGTGCTGGTAGCGTAAACCAATAAAACGCTTATTGTATTCCGGTAAAATACCCAGATAGTAACTCCCAACACCACAACCACATATATCACACGCCTTGGTCGCTGTTATACTCATTATCACCAGCACAAGTGCAATCATTATTTTCTTCATATTATTGTTCTGATAACATTTTATTATTGATAAAATCCGTATCGTTCAGGGTATTCAGGAATGCGGTCAATATAGCCTTCTGATCATTGCTTAAGGTTATACCCAATTTTCCGTTCTGATGTAATACCGGATCTAAATTTGGTGTAGCCTGAACCTCCGAATTGTAATGTTCCAACACCCCCGACAACGACAAAAACCGCCCATCATGCATATAAGGTGCCGTAAATTGCAGGTTCCTCAACGAGGGCACTTTAAATTTATATTTATCCGTTTCCATCAGTGTAGCGGCATATAAGCCTTTGTCATTTATAGGGCTTACTCCCAAACCATTGTTACGGAAAGAACCGTCAGTAAACAGAGGTTCTGCGTGACAGGAGGCGCATTTATCCTTAAACAGCACATAACCCGCTTGCTCATGGGCAGTAAATGCTGCACCAGTTTCCTTGCGCATCACTTTATCATACTTGGAATTGCTGCTCACACACATGAGCATAAACTGGGATAATGCTTTCATAAAACGAGCAGTGGTAACTTCTTCTGTACCAAAAGCACTTTTAAACATGGCCGTGTATTTGGGTAAAGCCCTGATCTTGTTCAATACATTCTCCAGATTTTCATCCATCTCTTCATGAGTCGTAATGGGTGTGATGGGCTGGAGATCCAGATCATAAACACCACCGCCCCACATAAAGGCTTTATTCCAGGCCAGGTTCATAATCGATGGTGAATTCCTTGTTCCTAAACGATCATCAATTCCATGGCTTACATCATGACCATGCTGCGTAAATGCAGAAGACTGAATATGACAGGAACCGCAAGTAATGGTATTGTTCCGCGAGAGTCTAGGCTCGTAAAACAAGGCCCTGCCCAGTTCAAAGCCCTCTTTAGTGACCGGATTATTTGCAAAGTCATATACAGGATCAGGAAAGTTAACTGGTTTTTGAAAACCCAGGAATTTCTCTATTCCCTCTTTAACCGGATTGTCTTTCTTACAGGCCAGTATAAACAGGCCAAGAAAACACATTACAATCCAATGTTTCTTGTTCATAGCCATTAATTTTCAGTGTGATCGTGCCTGAACATTTCGGGAAAATTAGCTGCAATTTTAGCGGTAAAATCATCGAACATCACATTCGGTCTTTCTGCTATTTTAAATGTATTTTTCCCGTTAAACACCTTCATTATATCAACAAAGAGATGGATATTGCTTTGACGGTCTTTCCTTACTTTGGCTATACCGGCTGTTCTTAAATCCACGTCAATCACTTTAATATTATTCAGTGTTGGCGCATGATAACCGCCAAAAAAACCGATGTGATATTTAAATTGCTTTTTGCCGGTGGGATCACCCTTAACGTCGTCAGAAATAACAGCAGAATTACCTTCAAATTTAAAGAAGATGTAACCACTGTTCCAGCCCCAATACATTCCATTGCCATCGTGGCTTCCACCTGCGGCGGGATCAAGAACCCCTGTCCGTTTGTCAATCGGCATGGTACTGCGTAAACTATCAACACCTAAAGTAAAGGTTAAACTGGTATAATCACCTTCCGGTACTTTTACTTTCGCAAAACGGGTGGCCTTATCATCGCCTCTGATCAAGAAATAACTACTGTCCTGGTTTACGGTGTAGGTATTGCCTGTACTGGTTGTTACTTTAATATTACTGATAAAATACTGAAGTCTTGATACGGTAAAAGCTTCGCCTGCCGCATTTTTATATGGACTACCGGTATTGTCAAATGTTAATGTACGTTCTCCAGCTATGTTGTCAAATTCAACCGAAAGTGGTGCAAGATTACCTTCCTGAAATTCAGGTGTTACACTGTCCTTTTTAGAACAGGCCAAAAATACCAGCATCAAGCTGCATAGAAGAATTGATTTTAAACGTTTTATGTTTGCGCTCATTATTTATAGTATTTATAGAAAAAGATCAGTCATGAGCTGTCCTGTCCGGCAGTGCATAACATACCGGAACAGCGCACTTTTGTGCGTTCATGACTATTTTAATAATTAATTGATTTTATGGAATAGAGTTATGAAAGGCCATAAAAAGGCATACCCTTCCTATGGCGTAAAAATTCAAAAACTAAACCGGTAAATTAGGATAAAGAAGAGTGGGCTGGAGGCGGGTGGAGAATTTCAAAGCTGCGATTGGGAAGATCAAAGCGGATATCCTGGTGCTTTTTCTTTTCAAGGAGACTGGAAACGGAATCAAAGGAAAATGTTTCATGGACAGACACGATTTCATGAAGCCCTTTTTTTAAATTATTTTCCTCCTGCCTTTTCTCTTTTTCTTCCGCTTGCTTTAGCTTTTTCATCAGATAACATTTTCCGTTACAATGCATTTCAGGTCGGTTCCTGTTTTCGCATAACGCAGAGGCAATGTACTTCTGGTTCATTTCAAAACCGGCATACACAAAAAAGCGTGAAAGGCTGGAGCCCGTCATCGCAATTAATAAGCATATGGCAATAATCCGGTTGATCATTTGGCAGCAAAGATAAAGATATTACGGCCAAATGATAACCGAAAGCTGCATTTTTTAATAAGGAATTGATTTTATATTACCCTTTTGATCACGGGTTTTCTGCTGTCTTTGTTTGCGCTAGTTCTGCATCGTCCGGTGCACTCTTTAAGTCTCGGTCGAGTTCATAAAGTGCATCTCCACTTGCAGCTGCACCGCCGGCAATTTTTATTTTGTCCAGTAATTCCATAGCCAGAGTTTCTTCTTCAGTTTGTTCTTTAACAAACCATTGCATGAAATTCCATGTAGCCCAGTCTCCTTCGTCAAAGCTCATTTTAACCAATTTGTATATTGCTTTTGTATTGTCTACTTCAGATTCAAAGACTTTTTCAAAACAATCTTGTATGGTCAGGGGATCTGCAGGTGGTGCAGGAATAGCTTCTATTCTAACTCTTCCACCCCGCTGTAAAATATATTCAATGATTTTAGTCATGTGATTACGTTCTTCGTTCGCATGTCGGAACAAAAAATTGGCAATTCCCCCAAACCCCTCACTGTCTGCCCATACTGCAAAAGAGATATAAGTCTGCGCAGCTGCAGCTTCTTTAGTTACCTGAGCATTTAATCCATCACTTAGTGTACTAGAAAGACGATTTGTATTCATGTTCTTAGCTTTTATTTGTTACAACAAGCCTGGAACCCTCAAAGTTTTATCAATCGTGTATTTCCTGCGTTACTAAACCCTCAAATCTATATTTTATGATAATTACCCCATCAACATAGCCGGAAAAATCAAACAATGGCTGATATACAATTTCATGCTCTAACTTGGTTTTTCCTGAGGTATATACTTCCAAAAGCTGCTCACTTACCTGTTCCCAATCCCTGCCTGGTCTCACGAACTGATAAGGCCTGTTCAGGACTTCCAGTTTACTCAATCCCCATAGCTTCAACATGGAGTCGTTAGCGACTTCGATTAGCATTTCCCTGCCTTTTACAACACATAAACCGACAGGTACCTGCTGGGTAATGGTTCTTAGTCTATTCTCATTTTCAAACAATCGAAAATTAGCCCGTTGAAGCTCATTTTTTGCCGTCAGCAACTTTTCATTGGCGTCAGATAGTTCCTCATTCACAGCAAGTAATTCTACATTCATCTGGTTCAATTGTTCGTTTAAAACCTCATTCTTCTGTCTTTTATATTCAATAATCTTACTGTTCCGGATGCGCTCAGTAACTTCTGAGGCGGTATGAAGTATACAATAGGTTTCGCCATTTTCATTTAAAATGGCACGATAAACGAAATCAAAATAGAAAGTTTGCATTTCACCGCCAGACATAAGTTCAGCTGGCATGCCTGTAGCTTCAAAGGTTTTCCCGGTACGCCAAACCTCTTTCAAAAGCTCAATGAAAGGCTGTACCCTTAGTTCTGGAACTGCATCTTCCAAACGCGTCCCCATAACAGAACTATCCTTGTTCCAAAAAGCAAGCATGGCATTGTTTACAAAATTGATGTGCAACTCTTCACTGCAGTAAATAGCTGTCGCATCTTGTGAGAGCCTCATAATATCCAGTAATGCTTGATCACTCAAAAATCTGTCCTTAGGAATCATATAGACTTTAAGGCATCAAAAGTAACAATTTACTGGTATACACCAATCTTATTGTTCTAATTCAGGTAAAACCTCAGCGCCGTATAAAACTTCTGTCATATCACTTCTCCCGTTATTTCCGGATGATGTCTTTGCAGCGCTCTTCAATCAACAAAAACACAGGTTCAAACTCATTATCGTCCCAATAAGGATCAGGAACTTCTCCATCTGGCAAAAACAACTGGACTTTTTTCCGGTCTGTTTCATTCCTGGCCAATCTAAGTACGTCTTTATAATTATTGCGATCCATTGTATAGATCAGGTCATACTCATCAAATAGCGCTGCATTAAAGTGCTGCGCTCTCTGACCGGAGATATCAATGCCATGAGATTCAGCAACTCGAATAGAACGTTTATCCGGTTGTTGTCCAACATGCCAGTTGCCCGTACCGGCAGAATCAATCTCCCAACCCAGTCCACATTCATCTGCCATGTGCTGCAGAATTCCGTGCGCAAGCGGTGAACGGCATATGTTGCCCAGACAAACCATTAAAATCTTCTTCTTCTCCATATCCATATAAACGCTAATTTAGATCTTCTGATTGTAAATTCAGGATAGTTTCATCTGATAACACAACCTTTTTATACTTTCGGACGCCTTTTTCATTCAACATTTCTGCAATTTTATTCACCATGTAAATTGAGGCTTCAATTTCATCCTTTCTAATGGCCACACTTTCAATGTTAAACCCGAAAGGAATAGAACGGTCTGCACAAAAAGCAGCGAGTTCTGCGGCAATATCCAAACAAACCGTAACAGACTTTTCAAGCATATTTTCAGCCCTATTAAAATCTTCCTTTAAATCGGACGGAATATGAATACCCAGCCATTCCATAAAATTCAATGTTTTCACCGATCCACAAGCTGTAAGCGTAAAAATCACCGTGGGAAACTTCTTATTATCGTTTTTGCAGGTACGATCCAGATCTTCTACAATCTTCTTCGCATAACCTACATTAAATACACATTGAGAAATGAAATAAGATACCCCGCAACTGACCTTGTCAAGAATCCGTTTATCCTCATCGCGCAATACGGCATGTCTTTCGGGAATAGTCACTGCTCCCAAAACAGAGTCTTTTTCGTGCTTGCTCCACAACAGATAAGCTTCGGGCAAACTGGTTTTAACGGGAAAATCCGGGGCAGGTACTCCCACAAAAACAGGGTAAAAATGATGACGGTGAAGACCATCAAGCCAATCAGAGAGTTCTTCTTTTGAGAATTTCCCCGCAGGACGGTAAATGATTTTTGGAAGATCTAAATCCTGAAGATATCCACTTGCAAATCTAAAAGGATCATGAGCTTTCAAAAAAGGAAATGGCCGCTCTTCGCAAGTACGGGCAGATTCGTCTTGTACATCATACACAATCAATGCGTCAAGATCCAGATCAATCAGCCTTGAAATAGTCCGGGCGGCTATCTCAGCTATCCTTTCCGGACTTGTTTCAGATTTTGATGGTGTGATACCGTAGGTTAAAATTCCGGATGCTCCGGATTTGATCTTGTTTAAAAACATGTGCTATACGCTGTTATGAATCTCGAAAAACAAGAGGATGTATCATCATACACCCTCTTCTAATCAATTAAATAATACTTTCCACACTAATCTGCACTCTTGCCTGTTTAGCTGCAGCCACCATGTTTTCCAGTGCAGCTTTGGTTTCTGGCCATTTACGTGTTTTAAGTCCGCAATCTGGATTTACCCAAAGATGACGTGCCGGCAGTAAATCTGCCGCTTTTGCCAAAAGGGACGCCATTTCTTCTGTACTTGGTACACGGGGTGAATGAATATCATATACACCAGGACCAATCTCATTGGGATACTCAAAATGAGCAAAAGCCTGTAACAGTTCCATTTGCGATCTTGAAGTCTCAATAGTGATCACATCGGCATCCATAGCAGCAATATGTTCAATAATATTATTGAATTCGCTGTAGCACATATGGGTATGTATCTGCGTTTTATCTTGTACCCCACTGGCGGTAATACGGAATGCTTTTACTGCCCAATCCAGATAGTGTGGGTGCTTTGCTTTTCGCAGTGGCAGCCCTTCGCGGATAGCCGCTTCATCAATCTGAACAATACCGATACCTGCTTTTTCCAGCGCAACCACTTCATCACGGATGGCAAAAGCGATCTGATTCGTGGTTATATCTCTTGGCTGATCATCGCGCACGAATGACCATTGCAAAATGGTTACCGGCCCGGTCAGCATCCCTTTCATTGGTTTTTCCGTTTGCGCAGCCGCAAATTTACTCCACCGTACGGTCATGTCTGCAGGACGGCTCACATCACCATAAATTACCGGAGGCTTTACACATCGGCTTCCATAACTCTGTACCCATCCATTTTTGGTAAACAGGAAGCCATCCAATTGCTCACCGAAATATTCTACCATATCGTTGCGCTCAAACTCACCGTGCACCAACACATCTAAGCCAATCTCCTCCTGCCAGCGGATCGCATCAATAGTAGCTTGTTCAATGGCCTCTTCGTATTGCTCTAGGGTTAAGCCGCCTTTTTTAAATTTGGCACGCAACTGGCGAATATCGTCCGTTTGCGGAAATGAACCGATCGTAGTTGTTGGAAAAGAAGGTAAATTGAAACGATCATGATGCAACTTTTGACGCAGGGGGAAAGCGCTTTGACGATTTGCATCTGCCTCATTGATTGCAGCTACACGATCTTTGACAGCTTGCTTGTGCACTTTCTGTGAGGATCTCCGGCTATCAATAGCCTTTTTATTGGCTTGCAGCAAATCATCGTTTCCTTCGGTAATTTGTTTTAGTTCACTAACTTCAGTCAGTTTTTGTTTGGCAAAGGCCATCCAATTTTTGATGTCCGGGTCAATGGCGGTTTCCAGTTCTACATCAATTGGGCTGTGCAGCAACGAGCAGGATGGTGCAACGATTACCCGATCAGCACCAAGCTTATCTACCGCTTTATGGATCAGTTTTGAAGAGTTTTCATAATCGTTTTTCCAAACGTTACGTCCATCTACAACCCCCAGAGAAAGCTGAAGTCCATCTGGGACCAGAGCCAATACCTCATCAAGTTGTTCAGGCGCACGGACCAGATCGATATGGAGTGCCGCAACTGGCAAACTCACTGCCAATTGCGTATTGTCTAGTAAGGCTTCAAAATACGTAGCAACCAGTAATTTAACACCACTTACCCGGTTAGATATGGCGCGATAAGCATATTCAAATGCTTCTTTTTCCTTTTTAGAGAGGTCAAGCACCAGGCAAGGCTCGTCCAGCTGGATCCATTTAGCGCCTTGTTGTCTCAGGCGATTAATGATATCCACATACACGGGTACCAGTTTTTTAATCAGGTCAATTCGTTCAAATCCCTGCTCCTTTTCTTTGCCTTGCAGCAGATAACTTACCGGCCCCAGAAGTACTGGTTTGGCCTTTTCTCCAAGCTGTAATTTAGCCAGGTTATATTCACTAAATAAGTTCTCATTAAAAATCCTGAATTCCTGATTGGCTGTAAATTCAGGTACAATATAGTGGTAATTGGTATCCAGCCATTTGGTCATTTCCATAGCGGTAATATCCAGCCCATCTTTCTGATAGCCACGTGCCATCGCAAAATAAAGATCAATTTCGCTGTTGGATTTGACTTGTGAAAGTATTGGTGAATAACGCTGAGGGATAACCCCCAGAAGCAAACTGGTATCCAGTACCTGGTCATAGAAGCTAAAATCATTGCAAGGTATAAGATCAATCCCTGCATCCAGCTGAGTTTGCCAGTTCTCTTCCTTGATCTTACGGGCAACCTGATTGAGTTCGCCGAGGTCAATTTTACCTGCCCAGTATTGTTCGCAGGCCTTTTTTAGTTGTCTTTGGTTACCAATTCGCGGGTAGCCTAGGTTTTGTGTTTGCATTTCTTAAAAGATTTAAGTAGAAAAACAGTTTATATTGCTTTATTTTCCTTCCAGAACAGGCAGGTATCCTGGCTTATAACATTTCAACCGTCCTTCCCACCAATTATACTGGCAGTGGACATTATTGGTTAAAACTCTTTTGCGTTATTTACAGTTGCGCGACAGCCCACGATTTTCACATGGTTCCCTTTTAATTCCGATTTCTCGTAAACCTTTCTGGTCGATAAAGTAAAGAACTATTGTTTGCCGTCCAGTCAAAATCAGGACTAAATTCCAAACAAATGTACATAAGCAGATTTTAAAACTTATTTACACCCAATAAATAAGCATAAATAACTTTTCAAATAACATAAATAAGCATATTATGCTTTTAACTTATTATTTTCGCTTTCGCTAAAGAAAAATATTCTATGGAAGAATTAGATGATACAGATTTATTACTGCTGAAGATATTAGGCAACAACTCGAACTATACCATAAAAGAGCTTGCGGTAAAAGTAAAACTGTCCCCTTCGCCTGTTTTTGAACGGGTAAAAAGGCTGGAAAGCAATGGCTATATTAAAAAATACATTGCTATACTCGATGCCGAAAAATTTAACCAGGGATTTATTGTCTTTTGCAATATTAAGCTCAAACAGCATGACAGGAAGATAGGTCATCAGTTTGTAGAAGACATTTTAAAAATCGACGAAGTGGTAGAATGTTATAATATTTCGGGAGACTATGACTTTATATTAAAGGTATATGCAAAGGATATGAAACATTACCAGGATTTTGTTTTTAATAAACTAGGCTCTGTTAAAAGTATTGGAAGTACACACAGTACCTTTGCGATGGCAGAGATAAAAAATTCGTATAACATCAGCTTTTAAAACAACAACTATTATACCTCTTCCCGGATACCCCCCAAAAAAAACCTGCACTTCTTTTCACACCTCAGGACCTGAAGCTTTTCGCGGAAGGTCCAGTGAGAAAAGAAATGCAGGTTTTTTCACGCATTCTTGTCAAGATAAAGAAAGTATTACATTCTTTCAGGCACCGTGATCCCCAATAACTTCATTCCTGATTTCAGGATATTGGCCGTAATAAAACTTAAGTTCAAACGGTGCTGTTTCAATGAAGTATCTTCTTCTTTAACTATTGGAGGTACTTCATGATAGAATTTATTAAACATCTTTGCGACTTCATAAAGGTAGTTAGATAAAGTAGCGGGAGTATAGCCTTTGGCCGCTGAAGCCAATTCCGAAGGGTACCTGGAAAGCAACATGATCATCTCCAGCTCTGTTGCAGATAAATCCTTAACTTCAGTTGCTTTTGACCGTTCTGCATATGCTGCCTTGCTTAAAAGCGATTTGATACGCGCATGGGTATACTGAATAAACGGACCGGTATTTCCTTGAAAATCAATAGATTCAGAAGGATCAAACAACAGACGTTTCTTAGGCTCTACTTTTAGCAGGAAGTATTTTAAAGCCCCCATACCTATGTCATAATACAAACGTTCCTTTTCTTCATCAGAAAAATCATTCGTTTTACCTAATGCTTCTGTCTTCTGTCTGGCTGTTTCTACCATTTCTGCGATCAGATCATCCGCATCTACCACTGTACCTTCTCTCGATTTCATTTTACCACTTGGCAAATCCACCATACCGTAAGACAAATGGTGCAGACCCTTAGCCCAGGTTTTACCCATTTTCTCCAGGATGAGGAACAAGACCTTGAAATGATAGTCCTGCTCATTACCCACCACATAAATGGACTGATCCATTTTAAAATCATCATA
>NZ_DATMRL010000194.1:0-4152 GCF_035566355.1 Pedobacter sp. | reverse complement strand
TCTGAAGTAAGCCTTCTCATAAAGGCACAGGAAAAATTAAAAGAAAAATCTATCCATGCCCGTGTAGTGAGTATGCCTTCCTGGGAATTATTTGAAAAACAGAGCGCAGCCTATAAAGAAAGTGTATTACCTAAGGCGCTTAGGAAACGTCTTGCAGTTGAGGCCGGTTCGCCGCTTGGCTGGCATAAGTATGTTACAGATGAGGGGGACATTATTGGAATGACAACATTTGGAGAGTCTGCGCCTGCAGCTGATTTATATAAGGTATTTGGTTTTACTGTAGATCATGTGGTAGAAAAAGCGAAAGGACTTTTAAAGAAATAAATTATATACGGATGAAAATTGGAATAGCAGCCGACCATGGTGGTTTTGAATTGAAAGAGCAGTTGATCGCTTATTTAAAGCCTATGGGCTATGAAATAGAGGATTTTGGGGCTTATAAACTGGATACCTCTGATGATTATCCTGATTTTATTGTGCCTCTGGCTCAGGCCGTAGCGGCAGGAAAATTAAGCAGGGGTATTGCCGTTTGCGGTAGTGGTGTAGGTGCATCTGTAGCTGCCAATAAGATTGCCGGTGCCCGCGCTGCTTTGATTACCGAGCATTTTTCGGCTCATCAGGGGGTAGAGGATGATGATTTGAATATCATTTGCCTGGGTGGCCGGATTACCGGTTATGTAGCGGCGCAGGAATTGGTCCTGGCTTTTTTACGGGCTGAGTTTTCTGGTGCTGACCGGCATCAGCGGCGACTTGAAAAGGTGCGTGTTTTGGAGAAAGAAAATTTAAATTGATCACATAATAATTGAATAGGTTAAATGGATAATCCCTATGTAAAGAATACCGAGATCAGAATTCTGTTTTTTGATGTTGGTGGTATACTTTTGACGAATGGCTGGGGGCATGAGTCCCGTAAGTTGGCTGCCGAGAAATTTGGACTGGATTATGAGGAGGTGAATGCGCTTCATAATTTTATCTTTAACGTGTATGAAATCGGTAAAATAACGCTTGATGAGTACCTGGATACAGTTATTTTTAATCATTCAAGGGATTTTTTAAGGGAGGATTTTAAGGAATTCATTTACAGCCAGTCGCAGGAGTTACCTGATATGCTGGCTTGGCTGAAGGAGTGGAAAAGGGACTGTGGGTTCAGGGTTATTTCTGTGAATAATGAGGGGAAGGAACTGAATGATTACCGGGTGGAGAAATTCAAGCTCCATGAGTGTTTTGATGCGTTTATTTCTTCTTGCGAGGTGAAAATGAGAAAACCTGACCCTGGTATCTTTCAACTGGCCATGGGTATTGCGCAGGCTGTTCCTTCACAGTGTGTGTATTTTGATGATCGCATTATGTTTGTGCAGGTTGCCCAGCGTCTAGGGATCAAGGCCTTTCAGCATACGAGTTTTGAATCGACGAAGAAGATTTTGGAAGCTTTAAAAGTTGAAAACAAAAAATAAGTTATGCTTTATCAAAGGAGTATAAAGAGAGCATAAGCTTGTTGAAAAAATCAATATTATTCCGAGAGGACCTCAGAGCGCTTGCCACAAGAGCGAAGCGAGGCAAGGAGTCCAGTCCTCGAAGAGTAATATTGATTTTTTCCTTTAGCTTACATAACATTTTTATTACTTGTTGTTATTTTAATTTAGATTTGCATTTTAAATGCCTAAGCGCGAGATGCACGATAAACAGATATTTCAAACAGATACCAAGAAGAGGTGGATCACTTTTCAGTGGGTAACCCGGGTTATTATAATCGTTTTTTTACTGGCGATTGTAAGCGTAGCATACACCCTTCTTAAAGGAGGCAATCCAGCTCTCCCCATCATAAATACCAATACCGCATTAAGTAAGAAACAGCTGGAGAGGATTAAGAAATCCACCAGGTACAGCGACTTTAAGGTTCAGAAACAAATGCTGTTGAAGATGCAGCAGAACCAGAAATTACAACATCTTAAACATCCGCACAATAAAGCCAGGATCAATGCAGGTTTTTATGTGAATTGGGATCCTCAATCACTGGTAGACCTTAAAGATAATATTAAGCACCTGGATATGGTGCTTACCGAATCTTTCTTCCTGGTAAGGGGTGCAGACACCCTTTTGGATAAAGTAGATAAGGAAGCGATTACACTCATCAATAAGAATAAGAAGACGGGGATTGCGATGATCTCCAACTTTAATAACGATAGTTTTGATGGTGAAGCTGTACATCAGCTGCTGAAGAATAAAGATTTGCAGAACAGGTTTATCGCCAACCTGATTAAGAAGCTGAAGGCCTATGGTTTTCATGGGGTAAACGTGGATTTTGAGGAACTGAAAGAAACAACAGATGAACCTCTGATTGCTTTTCAGAAGAATCTTTATGAGCAGCTTCATGCTCAAAGTCTACTGGTTACACAGGATATTTCTCCTGATAACGATGATTATAATCCAAAAATACTGGAAAAATATAATGATTACATCTTTTTGATGGCTTATGATCAGCATAGTGAAATGAGTAATCCTGGCGACATCTCCCATCAGGTTTGGGTAGAGAAACAGCTGGATAATATCTGCAGTAAAATTTCATCTGATAAAGTGATCCTCAGTCTGGCTTGTTATGGTTATGACTGGCCGGATCAGAGCGTAGGTAAAAATGTAACTTATCAGCAAGCGATCGCTAATGCGAATCGGTATAACGCAAAAGTGAAATTTGATCCTATCTCTGCAAACCTGAGCTACAGCTATACAGATGAAGGACAATTAAAACATGAGGTGTACTTTACGGATGCAGCCACGAACTTTAACCTGATTAGAAAAGCAGATGACTGGGGTATTGCCGGTGTGGCCATTTGGCGGATGGGTGCCGAGGATTCCAGGTTATGGGAATTCATAACTAAAGATCTGAGTATAGATTCTTTGAAAAAAACAGGGATCAATTTAAAAAGACTGACCCGTATTGGGCTCAATGACCGGGTGGATTATGCCGGAGAAGGTGAAGTCCTGGATTTGGTGTCTACACCAAAAGAGGGTAAGATTGATATCCAGCTGGACAGTACGAACTATGTGATCAGCAACCAGCAATATTTAGTATTGCCAACCAAATATACCATAAGAAGGTATGGGGCTGCAGAGAAGAAAATTGTTTTGACTTTTGATGATGGGCCAGATCCGGTTTATACGCCTCAAATTATCGATATCCTGAAAAAAAATAAAGTGCCGGCAAGTTTCTTTGTTGTGGGGATTATGGCGGAGAAGAATATGGGCTTGCTGCTGCGGGAATTCAATGAAGGTTATGAGATTGGTAACCATACTTTCTTTCATCCGGATATGTCGAGGGTTGGACCTCAGCGTGTAAATTTTGAGCTTAATGCAACCAGAAAGATTATTGAATGTGTAACTGGTCATAGTACTATTTTATTCAGACCGCCTTTTAATGCAGATGCTGAACCGACTACCTCTGCGGAGATTTTACCAGTTGCGCAAAGCAGGGCTGAAAATTATATTAATATTGGAGAATCAATTGATCCTCAGGATTGGCAGCCAGGTATTACCGCAGACGAGATTTTTAATGCTGTAGTGAATCAAAAGGATAAAGGTAACGTATTGCTGCTGCATGATGCAGGTGGTAACCGTGAGGCTACAGTAGAGGCACTTCCAAGGATTATTAAGTTCTTTAAAGAGAACGGATATGAGTTCACAACGATTGCGAATCTGATCGGAAAGAAGAAGGAGGATTTGATGCCCGCACTGAAATCTGATGCAGACAGTGGTTTTACAGGCTCAGGAGATTATTTGTTTTTAAGTATATTTTCTTATGGAAACCTGATCCTGAATTTTGTATTTGTAATTGCGATCATACTGGCTATTTTAAGGAGTTTGGTTATTGCTGTTTTGGCCATACGACAAAAGATGTTGTCCCGCAAGGAACAGAAATTGCTCCTGGAACAGCCTTCCGAAATGGTGAGTATTATTATCCCAGCCTATAATGAAGAGATCACTGCCGTACAAACGTTGAACAGTTTATTGAAAACAACCTATCCAAATGTAGAATTTATCTTTGTTGACGATGGTTCTAAAGATAATACCTTTAAACTGATCTCGGAGAAATTCAGTGATCATCCTAAAGTTAAGGTGTTTACGAAGCCAAACGGAGGTAAAGCATCTGCGTTGAAT
>NZ_DATMRL010000193.1:0-3590 GCF_035566355.1 Pedobacter sp. | reverse complement strand
TAAGGATTCAACACCAGAATTGATGTATTCCATTGCAGACTGACCTGGATGACCTGTCTGGTAACTGATATCAGGTGCAAACACCAGATAGCCATTGCTCACAAAGAACGGAATATTTAATCTGGATGGCGTAGGGGCTGGTGCATTATAGCTGTAAAGACCTTCAGAGAGTTTCTCATAGAAATAAACAATCATAGGATATTTCTTATTAGGATCAAAGTTCTCAGGTTTATAAAGTATACCCTCAGATTTAAAACCCTTAGGTGTTGTCCATTTTACCAATTCTGCAGTACCCCAGTTGTAATTTTGCTGTTGTGGATTGGTATTGCTGAGTTTGGTTTCTGTTTTCAGATCTGTTGAAGCATACACGTTTGGAGAAGTGGAGTAATTGCCTTTGTCGTAGATATAGCGTTCTGCATCCTTTGCTTTAACCAGTGTAGAATATTTGAAAGGCGCCATAACAACAAGCTGCGGGTTTTTTGTATCTCCAAGGTTGCTGCGGTAAAAGCCATTTTCTTTAGTGTTGTTGTTGAAGGCACTTAGCCAAACATCTTCTTTTTTGCTGATGAAACGGGCTGCGGTATCGGTGGCCTGATAACGGAACGTGATTCCGTTTTGTCTTCCAAAACCATTGGTTGCATTTTTTGCCGAAGATTTTCCGTCCGGAGAGAAAGACCAGATATCATAGCGGTCATAGAGAAGTACGGCTTTGTCTTCTTCTGTCCATCCGGCTAGTCCATAGGCTTCCGGATCATCTGGCACATCGTTTTCTTCGTCTGCAAATTTTATGTTCATGCCTGTATTGAGTTGAACAGTCTTTTCAGTTGTGGTATTGTAGCTGTACCAGTTTGATGTTTTTTTATCAAAATAAAGGACATAGTTGCCGGCAGGAGAGGCCATCGCACGTCCGTTCAGATTTTCTACGATCTTTTTTCTGGTACCTGTTTTGGTGTCTACAAGATAATAGGTCCTGGTGGTACTGCCGGTCCATTGTGAAGGGATTCTGTTCCCATAGTCGGTAGAAGCGAGTACATACCTCGAGGTGCCTTCGTTAATGATGCTTGCGTCTGGAAGTTTTACGTCGGTGAGCGGTACAATTTTAGGGTCGCTATTGAAGATATCGATATAGGTCAGGTAGCTTCTTTTTGATTCTTTGTCTGCATTTTTCAATTGCATAGGCTGCAGGTAATCATCTTTATACCCCCAGATGTCTAATTTTGCATGTTCAAAATCTACGAGTGTTGTATCTTTTTCTTTTTTTACCGGTGCAATACCGAAGAATAGCTTATCTCCGTCTTTACTGAAAGTCAGTTTTCCATCACCGCTGATGGCCCATTTGGCTGGCATGCCTGGAAAAATATTCTCTACCAGTACTTGTGCAGTATCGAGTGTCAGCGAGTTATAGTAGATGTTATAATCTTTAATTTCTTTCTTTTCCGGGCTGTTTTCTCCCAGGAAAACCAAATGTTCGCTATCTTCATCAAAGATAAAACCTTTATAGGTCCCCTTTTTTGAAACTAAGGTTTTCAGACTGCCTTTTTCTGTATTTAGAAGGAATACACCAATAGGGGCTGTTTTGTCTTTTTTAGATCCTGAACAGGCAATAGCCAGCTGTTTGCCATTTTTACTGAAAGCATATTCCGTTACAAATTTGAAAGAGCGTTCTGTACCAGTAGCCAGGTTTTTGAAGATCAGTTCTGATCCTTCCTTTGCTCCTTTATCTGCTTTTTCGTCTTCTGCAAAGAAATCGGCGGCATCTTTTTTCTGTTCTGCGTCTGTTTTTCCTTTTTTTGCCGTATCAAGTGGTTTTTCAAGTTGGTAAGCTACTAAGGCTGCTCCGTTTTCAGGAAAACTGAAAGATTTAACTCTGGGTACCTTGGTGATGGCCATGCTGCTTAGGTTAATTAAACCTAAACTGTCTTTAGGCATCTCTTCTGGTTTCTTCTTCTTGATTTTAGCCAGTCTGGTTTCTTTGAACTGTGGTTTGATTAAAAATGCAGCAAACTTAGAGTCTGTACTGAATTTTAAAGACGATCCTCTGGGGATTATTTTTTTACTATTATTTAACAGATTGTTGAAGTATAAACTGGCATCACCTTCTTGCTGCAGGATACTGAAACCTGCCCATTGGCCATTATTGGAAAGTTGTTTAGGTCCAACGCTTTCCCAGGTATCATAAACAGTATGATCAAGTGGTCTTTTTTGTGCATAAGTAACACTGGCAGCTAGGAGGAAAAAAAGGGTAAGTTTTTTTTGCATAGTCTGGTCTGGATTAATGAATAATTATGAGTTGAGGGCTATATACTTACACCAATATGGAAAGTGATGCCATGAGGGTTCACATCGAGGTCATTGAAGGAATTTTGGAAGCCTTTAAGGCCGACACCTACAAATGGTTTAAACCATTTACATACCTCATAACGAAGTCCAAGGCCGCCATATAGATATAAGCCGTTTTCCTTGATTTTTGTGGTTTTAAGTGGCTCTTCATCGGTAGCCTCATCATACCTGGTAAAAGAAAGACCTGCAGAAGCTTCGGCATAAGGCATCAGTTTTCCCTTTTTTGCCAACTCGTATTTTACGTTGGCATACACAGGAAGAAATTTAACATGGTAAAGAACGTAACCGTTATCGTGATGCACGGCTGAAGAGGAATATTCAATACCCAGTCCCAGTTTAAAGCGAGAGGGGGAGTTGTAATTTACCTTCAGTGAGGGACCATTAAAGAAGTTGCCGTGAGTGGAGCGTAAAAACTCATAGGCGGGAGAGAAAGTGAAGCGCTGAGACCCGGGCGTTCCCGAATCGGTTTGGGCTTTTAAAGAAACACTGCTGCCTACCAGTAGTGCTGCGCATAATACATTACGAAATTTCATTTGTGTGTTTTTTAAATGGCTGCATCATCATTTGCAGATCAAAATTAATATTATAATTAATAGAGCGGCAGATTTAAAAAGAAAAGGTGCCTTTTTGGGGCACCTTTTAAAAATATTACATTAAACTCAGATTATTTCTTTTTATCCTGAGCTTTTATTTGTTGTTGCTGACGCATATAGTCATCCAACCTGGACTGGAACTTTGATTTTTTCTTTGGTTCCTGAGGTTTGGTTTTGTTTTCTTTTAAGATGGCGTGGATCTTTTCGTCGTTTACCATTTTCTTAATTAAGAATTGCTGGCCGAAAGTAAGCATGTTGGCCAGGAAGTAATAATAGTTCAAACCAGAAGGGTAGTCGTTCAGTACACCGAGGAAAATGATTGGCATAATATAACCAATGTACTTCATTTGGCCTGTTGCTCCGGAGATCTGGTTGTTGAAATAGGTATAGATCAATGTAGATATCGTCATCAGGATACACATTAAACTTAAGTGATCACCAATAAATGGTAAATGGAAACCGAATTTAATGAAATCATCGTAGGTTGAAAGGTCATGCATCCAAAGGAAGCTCTGTCCTCTAAGTTCGAACAAGTTCGGGAAAAAGAAGAAAAAGGCCATTACGATTGGCAATTGCAACAGCATTGGCAAACAGCCTCCAAGTGGGTTAACACCAACTTGCTTGTACAGTTTTAAATATTCCTGTTGCAGCAGGGTA
>NZ_DATMRL010000192.1:0-5039 GCF_035566355.1 Pedobacter sp. | reverse complement strand
CTGCTGGCTGATCTGATATCCGCCAATAGAATAAATGTTTTTCATCATCAGGTTCCAGGTAGGCAGACTGGTCTTGGTGGTTTCGTTCTTCAATAATTTTGCAAACAGCAATTTTGGTGTGGTCGGATCAAAAGGCACATCGGTTGAAAACTCCCCCACCTGGTATTCAACACCTGAATAGGTATACCGGTAAACCACCGCCAACACCTCATCTGAGTTTAAAGCGGTGTTTAAAGAAATATAACCCAACTGTGGGTTCAACTTGTATTCCCTGTCAGATAGTTTCCGGGCATAGGTCAGCTTGGCATAGTTGTCCGTAGCACCCGTAGCCTGAAAGAAGGGAATGATGGCATTTGAGTTGGTAAAGCGGGCATCTGCAGGAACCTGCTGAAGTAAATTATTGGACTGTCTCGGAAACTGTGTAGAGGTAAAGCCAGAAGGCAATGCAGATCCACCGCCCACAATTGTTCTGTTATAAGGTTTATTCTCTCCTAAATCCAGGAAGGCCAGAATGTCCCTGGAATCCTGCGTTGCCCCCGTTTTATTGGTTACCCAAACTTCTATCTTTGTAATATTGACCCCTGAGGTAACAAAAGGTGCACTGGCCAGGGCCCTATTGTAATTGTCCCTGAAATACTGGGCCAGAAAATAGTGCTTATTGGCCTCATAATTATCCCCCGTTATCCGGTACTCATTTTGCTGGGCGCCATTGTTAATATTGATCTGCCGGGTCTGTGATTTCTGCTGGGAAAAAACTGACGTTACATTCAGTTTTCCAAACTGCAGCTGGGTTTTGATACCGAAAAGGGATTGAGTCCCATGAATAAGCGTACTGCTCAAAGGCAGGCTGACATTACCTGCTTCGATCTTTTTAATAATGTCATCCTCCCCTCCGGTATAATCAAGTTTCACCTGATTCTCAAAGTCGAACTGCGCCTCGGTATTATAGTTCATATTGATCTTCAGCTTGGAACCGATATTACCGATCACATCCATCTGGATCCGCTGGTTGAAATCAAAATTACTCTGAACCCGCTGACGTTCGTTAAATAAGGGATTCTCATTTTTGTTGATTCTGCCCAGAAGTGTCAGCTCAGACTCTCCCCGGGGTTGAATATCAATATTTGTTCCTCCGAAAATCCGTTCAAAGGATCTGCTGTTCACCGTTAAGCTCGGGATGATACCTGTTCGTCTTACACCCTCCACCTCCGTATTCGAAAACTGTCTCCAGTTTCCTCTTTTGATCTCGCTATTGATCAAACGCTGATATTCTTCTATGGTAAGGTACTGCGGAGGCCCCAAAAAGCGACCACCAACTCTGTCCCTGATGATGTAACGTTTATTGACCGCGTCAAATTCAACCTCCCGGGTCACATTGGTTGGCAGTGGGTCAAAAGGATTATAACCCTGTCTTAAACCAAGGCGTTGTTTCTCTTTTAAGCTGAAGTCATTCCTGGTCGTATCTGATCTGGATCTTGCCGGCTTAACTTGAGAAAAAGTTTGTTGTCCCCAAAAGGTAACAACCAAAGAGATCATTAAGATAGATAGTTTTCTCAAGAGCGATTAGGGTTTAGAGGTTCTTCAAAGCTATTTTTATCATTTCTTCAACCGTCAGTTCCGAACCACCACTCTTAATTGCATTATCGATTGCCTTTTCCGCTGGAGGTTTGGAAAAGCCAAGCATCATAAGTGCAGAGAGTGCCTCTTCTTTGACGGTATGGTTTAACGGCGCAGCGATCAAAGACCCTGTACCTTCTTTTTTTAATTTATCCTGTAATTCTAGTACCAGGCGTTGTGCCGACTTAACACCAATCCCTTTAATCCGTTGTATCAAAGGAAGGTCGCCGTTAACAATAGCCGTCTGGATTTCATTAGGTGTGATGGAAGAAAGCATCATTCTTCCGGTATTTGGCCCAATCCCGGAAACGGAGATCAGGTGCAGGAAAAGCCTGCGCTCCCCTTCATCAGCAAAGCCATAAAGGGTATGCGCATCTTCCTTTACATGCAGCCAGGTATATATTTTGCACCGCTCCACATTTCCCAGGCCGCTGTAGGTGTTCAGAGAGATATTGATGTGATATCCTATCCCCCCCGCCTCTACAACAATGTAAGTAGGACATTTAAAGGTTAGTTTTCCATCAATATACTCAAACATATTTTTAAACTTTAGTCTTACGTCTCAATAAACCTGTTTTCTTTTCACCGGCCTCGCTCTGTTTTCCTTGTACATCCAATACGGCAATGGTCACCATATTTACGATTTCCCTTACAGAACTTCCTAACTGTACAATATGTACAGGTTTTTTCAAGCCCAGTAAAATTGGCCCAACAGCCTCTGCCCCGCCAAGTTCCTGTAACAATTTATAGGCAATATTTCCGGATTCCAAATTCGGGAAAACCAGTGTATTCGCCGGCGCATCCGCTAATCTACTAAAAGGGAAATTATCTTTAAGCAAAGAATTATTTATCGCGAAGTTTCCCTGCATTTCTCCGTCTACCAAAATCTCCGGGTGTTTCTCATGTAATATCTTTACAGCTTTTCTAACTTTCTCCGGAACAATTCCTTCGTTAGACCCAAAGTTTGAATAAGACAATAATGCCACCCTTGGCTGGATGTTGAATTTATTGACTGCACGTTCCAGTAAAATGGTCAGATCTACTAATTCTTCAGCTGTTGGATCCACATTGACAGTGGTATCCCCAAAAAATACCGGACCTTTAGTCGTCATCATCATATACATCCCTGCAACACGGTTTACACCTGCTTCTGTACCGATAATTTGTAAAGCAGGCTTTATGGTAGAAACATAGTTTTTCGTTAATCCGGAGATCATCGCATCCGCTTCACCAAACTCCACCATAGAGGCACCAAAGTAATTCCTGTCGCGCATCAGCTTTGTAGCCTCAAATAAGGTAACACCTCTTCTCTGTCTTTTCTGATAAAGAGACTCAGAGTATTTCTGCATACGCTCCGGCTCCTGAAATGGATCCATGATCTGTACACCTTCAAGATCCAGGGCGTTCTCTTCAATAATCTGCTGAATGATCTCTTTGTTCCCCAATAATATTGGAATCGCAATGTTATCATCTTTAACAATCTGAGCAGCCTTCAGAATTTTATAGTTGTCTGCTTCAGCAAAAACTACACGCTTAGGATCAGATTTAGCTTTATTGGTAATGGCACGCATAATGGCATCGTCTTTACCCAAACGAAGCTTCAGTTCCTCGGCATAAGCATCCCAGTCTGTAATCGCTTTACGCGCAACGCCAGATTCCATAGCTGCCCTTGCAACTGCCATAGAAACATTCGTGATCAACCTAGGGTCCATTGGTTTCGGAATGATATATTCCTTTCCAAACTTTATGTTCTTTTCATTGTAAGCCATATTCACGGCTTCAGGAACAGATTTTTTAGCCAGCTCAGCAATTGCTTTTACAGCGGCTATTTTCATGGGCTCATTGATGCTCGTCGATCTAACATCAAGTGCTCCTCTGAATATATATGGAAAACCTAAAACATTATTTACCTGGTTCGGATAATCTGAACGACCTGTAGCCATGATCAGATCCTTACGGGAACTGATGGCCAGGTCATAGGCAATTTCCGGGTTCGGATTGGCCATTGCAAAAACAATAGGATTTTTAGCCATTGATTTCAGCATGTCTGCAGTTACGCAGTCGGCAGATGATAAGCCAATAAAAACATCAGAATCCTTCATCGCTTCTTCCAGCGTATTGACCGTTCTGCTCGTAGCGAACTCTGCTTTGATCGGGTCCAGATTTTCACGAATATCCCTGATCACACCACTCCTGTCGCACATCACAATATTCTCCTTTTTAGCGCCCAAAGAAACATATAACCTCGAGCAGGAAATTGCAGCGGCACCAGCACCGTTTACCACAATCTTAACTTTATCTATCTTTTTTTTCTGTAGTTCACAAGCATTAATTAAAGCAGCAGCAGAAATGATCGCGGTACCGTGTTGATCGTCGTGCATCACAGGAATTTTCATTTCTTCCTTCAGGCGGCGCTCTATTTCGAAACATTCCGGAGCTTTAATATCTTCCAGGTTCACCCCACCAAAAGTAGGCTCCAGCGCTTTAACAATCTTTACAAAATCATCTACATTCTTTGTATCCAGTTCCAGATCAAAGACATCAATATCCGCAAAAATCTTAAACAAGAGGCCTTTACCTTCCATCACAGGTTTTCCCGCTTCCGGACCGATATCTCCAAGACCAAGTACTGCAGTACCGTTACTGATTACAGCCACAAGATTACCTTTAGCTGTATATTTATAGACATCCTCTGTGTTCTCAGCGATCTTTAAACAAGGCTCAGCTACCCCCGGTGAATAAGCCAGCGTTAAATCTCTTTGAGAATTCGTTGGTTTGGTGGGTATAACCTGTATTTTACCAGGCCTCCCTTGCGAGTGGTAATCTAAAGCGTCTTGTTTTCTATTCGTCTTACTCATAAAATTTTGCGTTGTAAAGCGCCAAAGTTACAATTCTTTTAATGAGCCTAAAATAAAAAAGATCCTAAATCTTCCCCTCCCGCTGTGATCGTTCTTTATCTCCTTTATAAGACATATATTGTCTGGAATGCTTTGAGGCAGAAACCACATTTCCAGTACCTGAATTTTTAGATACAATTAAACGCTGCCCCGGCATGATCTGAGATCCCTTTAGTTTATTCCAAACTTTAATATCCTGAACTTCAACATTATACTTATCGGCAATTGTCTGCAGATTCTGGCCGCGGGTTACCCGGTGGTACTCTACAGACGTATGCTTTTTATGCAGCCTGCGGTCATCATTGGAAGCCAGTACTATGTGTGTATTTACCTCCGGCGGGCGGTTGTTTAACACCTCATAGATCATTGCAAAGTCCCCTCCGGTTACCCGCGGCATTACAATTCTCCTTGGAGATTCCTCCGTTCCGTTCACAATTTTCTTTTTGTAGGAAGGATTCAGGATGCAAAGATCTTCCTCTTCAATTTTAAGGGCCTGCGCCAATAAAGGAAGGGAAACAAACTTAT
>NZ_DATMRL010000191.1:0-9297 GCF_035566355.1 Pedobacter sp. | reverse complement strand
TTACCTGGATGTCATGCAGAATCTGAAACAGCACACCGATCTTCCCATAGCCTGTTATAATGTATCCGGAGAATATTCAATGGTGAAAGCAGCAGCAGAGCGTGGATGGATTGATGAACAAAAAGTAGTAATGGAAACCATGCATGCCTTCGCCAGAGCAGGAGCAAGCATCATTACCACATACCATATTAGAGATATTGTAGAAAAGAATTGGTTGTAATATGTTAGAGTCTTTAAAAAAAATGTTCTCCGGAAATGAGGGCGACATGCCTGTAAACACCGGAAGCAAACCAGATATTTCAAGGGAAAAGTCTGCAGAATTGTACGAAAAAGCCAAAACATTCTTTCCTGGCGGAGTGAACTCACCGGTAAGGGCTTTCAAGTCTGTTTACGGAACACCCCTATTTATACAAAAAGGCGATGGTTGTTTTGTATGGGATGCCGATGGAAACCAGTTTATTGATTTCTGCGGAAGCTGGGGACCTTTGATTCTCGGGCACAACCATCCAAAAGTAAGAGAAAAAGTGACAGAGGTAATGCAGAACGGAATGAGCTTTGGCGCACCAACCGCACTGGAGAACGAACTGGCAGAACTGATCGTAAAAAATAATAAACACGTAGAAAAGATTCGTTTCACCAGTTCTGGTACTGAGGCCGTGATGTCTGCCATCAGACTGGCCAGAGGTTATACTGGCCGCGATAAGATCCTTAAATTTGAAGGCTGTTATCACGGACACTCCGATTCTTTATTGGTTAAAGCCGGCTCGGGTCTGGTTACCTTTGGAGAAACTTCCTCTGCAGGAGTTCCAAAATCTTTTGCGGAAGAGACCATTGTTATTGGCCTGAACGATAAAGAAGCGCTAAAGAAAGCTTTTGAACAATTCAAAGACCAGATTGCGGCAGTGATTATAGAGGGAATTCCAGCAAATAACGGTTTACTGATCCAGGATCCTGACTATGTTGAATTTTTACAACAGATCTGTAAAGACAATAAATCCCTGCTCATCTTTGATGAGGTCATTACCGGCTTCAGATTAGGTTTTGAAGGTGCGGCCTCTTATTATGGGGTAAAACCTGATATTGTTACTTATGGTAAGATTATTGGCGGAGGTTTACCCGTAGGGATGTATGGTGCCTCGGCAGAGATCATGGCTCACATTTCTCCCGATGGAGGAGTATACCAGGCTGGTACTTTATCGGGCAACCCGGTAGCTATGGCGGCAGGAATTGCACAGCTGACTGAATTGTTGAGATCTGGTTTTTATAAAGAACTCAACAGCAAAGCAGGTGAATTTGCAGAAAGCATTCAAAGATTTGCCACAGCAAGAAACTATAAACTAAAAGTATTCCATGTAGGGTCTATTTTCTGGATGGCTTTTACAGATAAAGACAAAATCCAGACTGCAGAAGATATTGACCCGGCAAGCATGGAGAAATTCAAGCTGATGCACAGGGAATTGTTGAACCGCGGGATCTATTTTGGTCCTTCCGGCTATGAAGTAGGTTTCGTTTCCGCTGCACATACAAAAATTGAACTGGAAAAGGCAAAAAGAGCCATATTCGAAGCTCTGGATATCGTTTTCAGAAACAAGTAATATTTGGTACATTAGATTAGTAATCAGAACAGATGAAGAAGTCGATCGTCATATTTTATTTCCTGTTGCTGTATAGCCTGGTGCAACTCATTTCCTGGGGAACACTGGTGGTTAAACTACAGCCATCCAGAATGGCGATGATCATGGGTGAAGGTTCCGTATTTTTGTTTTTGTTGTGTATAGGTGCCTATTTTCTGCATCAGTCCATCAAAAAAGAAGACCGCCTGCACGAACAGCAAACCAATTTCCTCTTGTCGGTTACCCATGAATTGAAATCTCCTTTGGCTGCCATCAAGTTATCTATCCAAACCATCATTAAGAGAGACCTGGATAAAGCACGCCAAACGTCTTTACTGTCCAATTCCCTGAAAGATATTGAGCGTTTGGACGACCTGGTAGAAAATATGTTGTTGGCTACTAAGATTGAGAACCGTTCTTATTCTTTTCCTAAAGAGGAGTTTGACTTTTCCGAACTGGTTACTAAAATTACAGATCGTTTGCAGATCCATACCTGTGGCTGTGAGCAGGTCATTAAATCTAAAATACAGCCCGGCATCAAAATCAGTGGAGATGCATTTGCTCTTTCTTCTGTAGTCACCAATCTGGTGGAGAACGCAGTTAAATATTCCGGGCCGTGTGCGGAAGTGAGTGTAGAACTTGCCCAGCAAAACGGGCATGCCTTTTTGGCAGTTTCGGATAAAGGACCAGGCATACCGGATGACGAAAAGATGCTTATTTTCGATAAATTCTATCGTGTGGGTGATGAAAGTGTGCGGAAAGCAAAAGGAACGGGTTTAGGCCTGTTTATTGTTAAAGAAGTATTACAAAACCACGACGCCGATATCAGCGTTAAAGATAACGTACCGCAGGGTACCATTTTTGAAGTAACATTTAGTTGATCATTATGCCACAGAAATTAAGAATATTACTGGTCGAAGATGAAGACCACTTATTAGATGCCATAAAATTAAATCTTGAATTAGAAGGTTATAAAGTACACGCTGTTAAAGATGGCAAAACAGCTCTTAAAATATTCAAGGAAGAACGTTTTAACCTGATCATCCTGGATGTGATGCTGCCGGAAATGGATGGCTTCCAGGTTTGTGAAACCATTCGTTTGGAAAATACCGAGGTTCCAATTCTTTTCTTAACTGCAAAAAATACCAGCGAAGACAGGGTAATGGGCTTGAAAAAAGGTGCGGATGACTATCTGGTGAAACCATTTAACCTGGAGGAACTGATCCTTCGTGTAGGTATCCTGGTGAAACGCAGTATGAAAGCAGATGATCTGAAGGAATTGAATTCTTATAAAATTGGCGATAAAACCATTTATTTCAACTCTTTTGAATTGAAACAGGATGATGGTGTTGTTGTTCCATTGACCAAGAAAGAAACCATGCTGCTTAAATTGCTTATTGAGCGCAAGAATGAAGCCGTTTCAAGGGAGCAGATCCTGGAAACCGTCTGGAATTATGATGTTTATCCGTCTACAAGGACCATTGATAACTTCATTTTAACTTTCCGCAAGTATTTTGAACCAGATCAGAAAAATCCGGTATACTTTCATTCCATCAGAGGTGTAGGCTATAAATTTACGGATATACACAGTTAATGTTTAACGCAAAGACCAGGTATGGCCTGATGGTGATTTTTGCCATCGCAGCCATTGCATGCCTGATATACCAACAATATCAACTGGCCGCTTTTGGCGGTCTTTTGCTTGTTATCCTCATTTGGAGCCACTTTAAACAGAGTTCTGTTTTACTGGCTTCCAAGCATTTTAAGAAGAAGGACTACGAAGCAACAGTCGAAGCTTTGGCAGAAGTTCCGGATCCGGAGCGTCTGGCTAAGAACAGGAGAGGATATTATGAATTTATGCTGGCCAATATCGCCCTGCAAAGTGAGGAGTATGAGGAAGCAGAATATCATTTTCAGCTGGCCAGCAGATTCCCCTTAGGTGGCAAAACAGATAAGGCCTTCGTCATGATCCACTTAGCCAATCTTGCTTTAAGAAAGAAGGATAAGGTAAGGATACTGGCCTATATAGAGAAAGCAAAGGAACTGGCCACAACACCAAAAGCCAGAGACATAATTAATAAATTAGAGAAAGAAGCGAACAGCTTATAAAACCATTAAATTTAGATGAACACGTTATTTTTAGATGCAGCATTTTCGAAGCAAACAGAACGTCCGCCGGTATGGATGATGCGCCAGGCAGGCCGTTTTATGCCACAATACTGGGAAATCAAAAACAAATATTCTTTCCTGGAAATGTGCAAAACCCCTGAAATTGCTGCTGATGTAACGATGTTGCCAGTCGATTTACTGGGTATTGATGCCGCCATTCTTTTTTCAGACATCCTGGTTACAGGCGAGGCTATGGGCGGAGACCTGAGTTTTACCCAGGGCGTAGGTCCTAAATTTGCGAACCCTGTACGAACACTGGCCGATGTAGATGCACTGGAAGTAGATGTGCTTGACCGTTTGCAATACGTAGCCGACGCGATTAAAGTGATCCAGCAGCGTTTAAACGGAAGCATTCCGTTAATTGGCTTTGCAGGGGCACCATTTACAGTAATGAGCTATTTGGTCGAAGGTGGTTCTTCCAAAGATTTTAAGACCACCAAACTCATGTTGCACAACCAGCCTGAGGTAGCCCATAAACTATTGGCTAAAATTGCTAAAGTGACAGCCGATTATCTGAACCTTCAAATCGCAGCAGGAGTAAACGCCATCCAGATCTTTGACAGCTGGGCGCAAGCCCTGTCCTGGAATGATTATCAGGAATTTTCTCACCGCTATATCCAGGAAATTATTGCCAACCTGAACAGAAAAGACATCCCTGTGATTTCTTTTTGTAAAGGAAGTTCTGTATTTGCTCCGATCATGGCACAGGCCAAGCCAGATGTGATTTCTGTTGACTGGAATGCAGACCTGTTGAACATCAAAAAGAGCCTGCCTGCGGGTATTGCTGTCCAGGGGAACCTTGATCCGCATATTCTATATGCAGACAAGCCGGTGATCAAAAAACATATCCTTCAGTTGTTTGAGCGTATGCGTGGAGAGAATGGATTTATCTTTAATCTGGGACATGGTATTATGCCGGATATTCCGTTTGACCATGTAAAATACGCGATTGAAGTGATTAAGGATTTTAAATACTAATTCATCATGGCCTATTCCTACATACTCGCTGTTCATATCATCTTTGTGGTAAGCTGGATGGCGGGTCTGTTTTATGGAGTCCGCTTGTTCATTTACCATACAGAAGCTAATGACCGCCCGGAAAATGAGCGGATCATCCTGCAAAAAGAGTATGAGAAAATAGAACATAAACTGTGGTATATTATCACGACACCCGCTATGATTTTAACAGTGCTGGCGGGTGCTACAATGATCTTTTTAAGGCCAGGGTACCTTTTGGCACCCTGGCTTCATGTAAAACTGGCATTCGTGGCCGGGTTATTGATTTATCATTTCATTTGTCAGCGTATTATGAAACAAATGAAAGCAGGTATCTTTAAATTAAGTTCGTTCAGACTCCGGCTCTGGAATGAAGTAGCCACCATTTTCCTGGTAGCCATTGTATTTACTGTAGTACTTAAAAGTGCAGTAGACTGGGCTTATGGATTGGTTGGACTCATTGCTTTTTCTATGGTGATCATGATGGCTGTTAAATGGTATAAGGGGTACAGGAGGAGAAACGGCGAGTAATCTATGAGGAGATGTTTAGTGCTGGTTTTCCTGCTGTTCTTAGGGAAAGCCTCTTTGTGCCAGTTTAATAATGCTGCTTTAGAAAACCGCATCCGACCAGACAGCAGTTTAACAGGAGAACTTCATTTTGATTTTTACAACCTCAACTTTGTAAGAAATTACGAATACACCAATAACTTTCATGATGGTTATACCATATACGGGGCACAGTTTCAGCCCCAGCTGGTTTATTATGCCCATCCCAACCTCGCCTTAACCGGTGGTGTGTTTTACCGTAAAGATTTTGGAAATGGCGGTATCTCTCTGGTCAAACCATTGTTCAGCATCAAATACCAGAAGAATGATCTAAGTCTGATCTTTGGTAGTCTGGAAGGAGGAATTCAGCACCATTATGTAGAACCTATCTACGATTTCGAACGCCAGCTCACCAATCCCCTGGAATACGGTACACAATTCCTGCTGGAAAAAAAGGTGATTAAGCTGGATGCCTGGATTGCCTGGCAAAACATGATCTATAAAGGCTCAGACTATAAAGAGGAAATCATTGGCGGTCTTTCTATGGAGGCTACAGTGGCGGAAAATAATGGATGGAAGCTCAGCCTTCCGGGCCAGTTTCTTGCTCAGCACCGGGGCGGACAGATTGATGAACTGAAACAAATCCCTGTACAGACCCTATTCAACGGCGCTACAGGAATAAAACTGCATAAAAAATTCCAGGGCAGGGTCAAAGAAGTGTATACCGATAACTATATCGTTGGCTATAAAGACCTTTCCAAACAAAGAGATCAGAACTATCTGGGCGGGTTCGGGCTTTGGCTTACCGCAGGAATGGATACTAAATATGGAAGCCTGCTCGCCACTTACTGGGGTGGAAATAATTTTATTACAATTAAGGGCATGCCATTGTATGAATCTGTCTCTGAGAACCTCTATGATCAGGGCTTTACCCAAAACCACCGCAACGTATTGTCTGTCCGGTATGCCTATCAAAAGGAACTCTTGCCAAACTTTTACCTGGATGTTCGGTTTGAACCCCATTTTGATCTTGATCATGCTGACCATCAGCTACAATTCAATCATTCTTTCTTCCTAACCTACAAGAAGAGTTTCAAACTTCTTAAGATTAAATAATTATTTTTACCGGCGTGCAACCTTTGCCTCATTTCATTCATCTTCTTTGAACTAAACACACAATGATTTGACGCTAACCTATACGATAAATGACTTGATTGACGGGTGCAAGGCCGGAGAGCGAAAGATGCAGGCGGAGCTATATAAGCAAACTGCGTCGAAAATGCTGATGGTCTGTATGCGTTATGCAAAAGATAAAATGGAAGCAGAAGATGTGCTGCAGATTGGCTATATAAAGATTTTTCAAAAAATAAGGGAGTACAGAGGTGAAGGATCTTTTGAAGGATGGATGCGGCGGATCATGGTGCATACAGCGATTGAAAGTTACAGAAAGAACCTCAAATACCTCGGCCATGTGCAGATAGAAGAGGCTTTTGAGCAGCCCTCTACCGGATTTGATTTCGGTACCCTGGGTATGCAGGACTTGCTGAATATTATTCAGAAACTAGCCGATGGGTACCGGCTTGTTTTTAATATGTATGCCATAGAAGGATACTCACACAAAGAAATAGCAGAAACACTTGGGATCTCAGAAGGCGCCAGCAAATCACAGCTGTCCAGAGCGAGAGCCATCCTGAGAGAAGAAATTATAAAAATGGAGGCCATAAATTATGCATCACACACAGGATAAAGAATTTGACCGGTTGTTTAAAGACCGGTTTGACCAGGCAGAGCTGGAACCTTCTGCGGGCTTATGGGATAAGATAGAGCCACAGCTGCAGCCTGCAGTGAAAAAACATTTTCCGGTATACTGGATGGCAGCGGCATTGGCTGCACTGGCCCTTACCGCTGGTTTGCTGTTCATCAATAAACCGGAGAAGATCCGTCTTCAGGGACAGCAGGAAAATATGGCACGTGTAGAAGATAAACCAGTAACTCCGGTCGTGAATAACAATACATCAGATCGAACAGCGATTCAAGAGGTTGAAATCAGTTCTGTTGTATCCGGGGAGTCAGATAAGAAAGTCTCTATACCGGTAGTCGTTCCTGCCTCTGCAAAAAAAGACCTAATAGTCATGCAACCTATTCCCACCGACGATCATCTTAAGGTTATAGTAGAACATGTAAAACCCGTGGTACAGCAGTCTGCAGAAACCTTACAGGAAGAAGGACAAAAGACACTTGCCGCGGCAGGTACAGAGATGAATGAACCAGACAAAGTGATTAACGATAATGAACAGGCAGAGAGAAAAGGCATCCGGAATTTTGGCGACCTGGTCAACTATGTTGTAGACAAAGTAGATAAAAGAGAACAGAAAATCGTACGCTTTAAAACAGATGATGATGATGAATCCTCACTGGTGGCCATTAATATTGGATTTATAAAATTTAACCCGAAGAAACACAAATAAACCAGCAATATGAAGAGAATAGTTCTTGCAGCACTTTTGGTAAGCGGACTTACCAGTGGATTGAGCAGTAACGTAATGGCCCAACAGGATACGACTGCAAAAAAGAAGAATAAATTTGAAATCACGCATGGAATTGGCATCAGCATAGCATCAAATTCCAATAAAACAGATAGTACAGGCAAAAAAAGTGCAGCCAAAGGCCGTTTTATAGGTGGAATTACCATAACCAGAATAGACTGGGGTTTTTCCAGGCTGATTGATAATGGCAGTTTTACGCTATCTCCAAAGAATGATTTTCTGAGCTACAGAGGAGCTAAGACCAGTACATTTTCTTTCGATGTGATTCAGTTTGGCTACCGTTTCAATCCGAACTTTAAAGTATATCTGGCCGGCGGATTTGACTGGACACTGATCCGTTTAAGAAAAGACATTACCATACAGCGGGGTGGGACCGACCTGACTTATGTGGAAGACAATATCCATTACAGCAAAAACCGATTCTCGAACAGTTATGTACATATTCCACTAAACTTTGAATTCCGGACCAAAGAAAATCACGATGGCAAACGCTTTTACTTCGTAGTGGGCCCTGAAGTGAGTTTCCTGCTTAATGGAAAAATCAAACAGATCAGTGATGAAAATGGAAAAGTTAAAACCAGGGATGACTACCACTTCCAACCTTTCCGTTACGGAGGAACTGCCCGTATAGGTTATGGATGGATCGGGCTTTTTACCAAGTATTATTTCAACGATATGTTCGACAGCTCCGGGCAAAAAGGTTTGAAAAATATGTCCTTTGGTATTACCATAGGACTGAATTAAGAAATATACATACACAAATAAAACAGAATCCTGCGGTTTGTACTGCAGGATTTTTTTATATCCTTATCTTTACAGGGTGAAGCAACAAATCATCAGCGTAAAGAACTTAACCAAACAATATCAGACAGAACAGTCATCTGGTGTCCGGAATATCAGTTTTGATATTGAAAGCGGAAAAATCGTAGCTATTCTGGGCGAAAGTGGCAGTGGAAAATCAACTTTACTGAAGTGTATTTATGGCCTCCTGAAAACAGATGAGGGCGAAGTACACTTTAAGGGTAAACGAGTTCTTGGTCCGGACGAACAGCTGATTCCGGGACATAAAGAAATGAAAATGGTGACACAAGACTTTTCATTGAATATCTATGCCAAAGTTTACGACAATATTGCTTCTATGTTGTCTAATACCGATGTTCAGGGAAAGAAAGAGAAAACATTTCAGATGATGCGGCACCTCAACATTGAACATTTAAAGGATAAAAAGATCACCCAGTTGAGCGGGGGCGAGCAGCAGCGTGTAGCTATAGCAAAAGCTTTAGTAAGCGATACCTCCCTGCTTTTATTAGATGAGCCCTTTAGCCAGGTAGATGCCTTGCTGAAAAATCAGCTGCGTGCAGACATTAAAAGGATAGCGGAAGAAACAGGTGTTACCGTAATAATGGTTTCACACGATCCTGCCGACG
>NZ_DATMRL010000190.1:0-5192 GCF_035566355.1 Pedobacter sp. | reverse complement strand
GTAAGAGACCTCAGTCAAAACCAAAAAATACAATTCTCTTCCGGAGGATATTCTTTATATTCGACGGCGCTCATGGCTTCTGCTGATGAAGGTGGTTTGGTGGAGTACCTGTATTCTATTATGCATGGTCTGGAAGCTTATTTTCTGATATGCCCAACCTGGAAAAATGGTAAGTTTATCTTGCCGGATACGGAAGGCTTTCCAGTAAGAATAGATTGGGATTATTGTTATAAAGCGAACAAAGTAATACAGGAGAAAATATGGGAAAGGCAATATATTCAGAAGTACAATCCTAGAGTATCCATGTAATTAGCGACATAAATAACCAAACAGACCGTGAATTTATCTTTTAATCAAGTTGACTATTTAGTGTTGGGATGTTATATCCTGGCCCTATTCTTTATCGGTTTTTATCTGAACAGGAAAGAGAAAGGCCAGGAAGATATTTTCCTGGGGGGCAGGACCTTAAAATGGTGGCAAATAGGCTTTTCTATGTTCAGTGCCAATGCCGGCCCGATGATGCTGATTGGTTTTGCAGGGATCGGTTTTTCTCATGGTATAGTTGGCAGTAATTTTGAATTGCTGGCCTGGGTCTTTTTGATGCTGTTGGCCATGGCATTTTTGCCTTATTATCTCAAAGCTAAAATTAGCACCATTCCACAGTTTTTGCTGATCCGTTTCGGTAAACGCTCTTATAATTTCCTGGTCATCTACAGTCTGATTTCTATATTGGTGGTCTGGTTGGGCAGTGCATTGTACGCCGGGGGATTATTGATCTCCGGAATATTTGGCTGTTCTTTATTCACTGCAATTGTTGTCATTGCTTGCATTGCCACCAGTTTTACGGCAGTTGGAGGATTGAAAGCAGTAGTTCGTACGGGAGTTTTTCAATCGGTTATTATTATTGCTTCTTCTATCGTGCTTACTTTTATAGGTTTTCAGAAAATTGGAGGTATCGGTTCTTTAATGAGTCAAACACCAGCCAATTACTGGAAGCTTTTTCTTCCTGCATCACATCCGGAGTACAGCTGGATCTCTATTGTTTTGGGATACCCGGTTGTGGCTATCTATTACTGGTGTGCAGATCAGACCATAGTACAAAAAGTGCTGGCAGCTAAGGATTTAAGAGAAGGGCAATATGGGGCGGTCTTTATTGCAGCCCTTAAGATTATCATGCCTTTAATATTCATTGTTCCAGGTATTATGTGCTATGTCCTATTTAAAGATACCGCTCAGCCAGACAATGCCTATATCACCATGATCAAAAGATTGATGCCCCATGGTTTACTGGGTTTGAGCATTGCAGCCTTGATCGCAGCATTGATTGATACGGTTTCCTCCAGTTTAAATGCATTTTGTACCGTATTTACTTTAGATGTTGTGACGCAAGTCAAAGTGCTTGACCAAAAGCAACAGGTAAGAATGGGTAGGTGGGTTACCTTAATTGCCGCCATATGTGGTGTTGGGATTGCGATGCTTTTCTCTTATTCAGGAAAAGATTTTTTTGAACTGAGTCAGGGACTGGTTTCTATACTTGCTCCTCCTTTGTCTGTCGTTTTTCTGGCGGGGGTGATGTGGAAACGCGTAAACAGTACTGCAGCAGAAATTGTACTTTACGGCGGTGGGTTGCTCTGTCTGATACTAGGGGCATGTCACGTGTTAAACTATCCATATAAGGGTTACTGGCCACATTTTCTAATGCTTTCGTTTTACATATTCGTGGCCCTGAGTGTGGTCATTATCATCATTTCACTGCTTACAAAGCCTAAAGAAAACATGGCTTTGCCTTCACTGCTGGAATCAAAAAATGAAGTGGTAGGCAGTTCCAAAACAACCTGGCTGGTGTGGTTGGCTTTAGCCGCTGTTATGATTTTGATTTATGTGATTTTTAATTGATTTCCCCATGAAAAACCTGTCCCTGAATTTAATATTGATCCTGTTTGCCTGTTTTTTAACCATGTGTAAACAACAAGTGGATCCTGTATCAAAAGAGGTTGAATATGCAGAAAAGATATTCGTAGTCAATACGGTAGACAACAATAAGAAACTGAATGAATATTTGGACTACCACAAACATATATGGCCTGAGGTAGAGGCGGGTTTTAAAAAAGCGGGTTATAAAAGCATCACACTATATCGTTTCAATGACCTTATTGTAATGCGCATAACCGTTCCTAAAAATGCCAACTTGAACGCAATGGGTAAATTGGCCGAGTCTTACAGCCCACGCTGCGTAGAATGGAATAAAGTAATGAATAATTATCAAAAAGGAGTTGCCGGGACAATGCCCGGCCAGAAGTGGGTAGAGGTGATCCCTTTTTATAAGTTTAGCAATTAGCAGATTGCCATGTTAAGCAGAAGTTTTGTACTGCTTAATGAAATCTCTCGGGGAAAGACCCTTTACATCTTTGAAGTGTTTGTTGAAATTGGAGATGTTATTATATCCGCTTTTATAACAAGTTTCAGTAACATTGTAATTGCCTTCCATTAATAATTTTGCGGCATGTCCAACCCTGATTTCTTTAATAAATTCTACCAGGGTTCTGTTGGTTTTTAATTTAAAGAACCGGCAGAAGGCGGCGGTAGACATAGGTATTACTGCAGCCACATCCTGGAGTGAGATATCTTCTTTAAAATTCTTAAAAATATAATCGAAAACCCGGTTGATCTTGTTCGCTTCTGTTGAATTTTCAATGATATTGAAAGAAGGAGAGGACAAGGTACAATAACTATCAGCAGATTTTGCCAAAATATCCAGTAGCTGGAGCATAAGCGCTGCACGCGATAGCCCGCTTTCAAAAAGCATTTGATTGAGAATATGCTTAGCCCTTACTATGGTGGGGCCAGAAAATCGAATACCCTTTGCTGCATCTGAAAAAAGTTGATTTAGATGTTGTGCTTCGGGTTTTTCAAGTAATTCTTTTCCGAGGAAATCCGGAAAGAAATGAACTACAGTGGCTTGGGGGGTTATACGTTCATCTACAGCATTGTAATATTGCCAGCAATGGGGCAAATAACTTCCAAGTAAGATCAGTTCAGTTCCGTTGAAATCTTCAATATGATCACCTACAAAGCGTTTCCCACTGCAATTCTCTAATAATGCAATTTCAAAATTAACATGGGATTTTAATGAAGTATACTTTTTTATTTCCAGGATTTCCGACCGTACTGTAAAAGACTGTTCTGGTGGAAAAGTGAAATTCTCGTAGATGTATTGCATTTTACTTAAAAATCTAATTTTTAGGGAATGTATTGATAAGTAACTATTGGTTAGAATTGGAACTAAAGTTAAACAAACATATGAAGTTTCTATACAATTCAAATTTTTATTTGTAGCTATTGCTGCAAAAAAAGCATTGTAAACGGTCAAATTAACAGTGGTCAGCCCAGAATATTCTCCTCAATTTTATCTTGTTGATGCTGAGTAAGTAAAGCCTCGATGAACCAAATAACTAAACCAATAAAATGATGAAACGATTATTAAAAATGCAACTACAATTGCTTGGGATGATTTGGCTGCTGCTGCAGCCGTATCATGTTATGGCCCAGGAGAGACTCTCGGGAACTGTTATTGATAGCAAGGATAAAAAACCATTGCCGGGTGCAACTGTTACTGTGCAAGGTGGTTCTGGAAAAGCCATAACAAATGCCGACGGAAAATTTGAAATCTTTACCAAGAAGGGCAATTCTCTGGTGATCTCTATGATCGGTTACACCAGCCAAACGGTAAATGCAGGGGTGAGGATGAAAATAGAGTTAATACCCTCAACTGTAAATCTAAATGAGGTAAGGATTGGCTATGGAACTCAGAAAAAAGAATTGGTTTCAGTTTCTGTGGAACATGTTAAATTTACCGAAGCCGACAATGAAATACCAACTACGATGGCAGGTAATTTATTGGCCGGCCGTATGGCCGGTGTTGCAGTGGGCAATCCAAATGGTATTCCTGGGCAATCGTCACCTGGTATTACGATCCGTACTGCAACTTCATTTTCGGGCACTTCACAACCTGTATTGTTTGTAATAGACGGGAAAGTGAGTAATTTAACCGATTTTAATAACCTTAGTCCCAATGAAATAGATGAAGTTACTACCCTAAAAGACGCAGCTGCAACGGCTGCTTATGGTGCCAGAGCAGCTGGAGGTGTTATTGTGGTGACAACTAAGCGTGGAAAAGTTGGAAAAGCTTTGGTTCAATATTCCTTTAATACTGGATTTGATTCAAGACTTAAGAATATGGCATTGACTTCAGGGATCCAGGGTGGCGAATTATATAATCAGATTAACCCAAGTGCGACTGACAAATGGACGCCGGCTGATTTTGCTTATATGCAGAACATCGACAACGGATATGGTTACAATCAACTGCAAACCATATGGAAAAATCCGTCCACTACCACCCATAATATAAGCGTTTCTGGCGGTAGTGATAAATTGAAGTACTTTATAGGTGGTTCTTATGTAAAGCAGGAGGGTTTCATGAAGAATCTTGAATACGATAAGTATAATTTTAGGGCCAATATTTCGGGAGATTTAACCAAAAATCTGAGCTTTTTCGCTGGTATGGCTTTAAATAATGATTTTACACATAGCACAACAAGTACTTCGGTGGGGGATCCATCTGGGATTTACACAAAGTTATTGGTTTGGCAGCCGTGGCAGCCGGTTTACACTAAGGGTGGATTGCCTATTGATTATGGCTGGATAGCCAATGTTGGGCAGGAAACAAATGGCGGCGGCGGTTATATTAACAGTAATCTTTTAAAGCCCACAATTAACCTGAATATGACCTATAAAGTTCCGTTTGTTCCTGGGTTAAGTGCTACTGCAAGCTATATCAAATCTTATACGAATGCCCGTACAAAAGCCTTTCAGAGACAATACACCATGTATGTAATGAAAGCCCCTGACCCATATATGATCAGTACCAATGATGATGATATCGTGGGCACCAAGCTATCGTCACAGGTTAATCCAAGCTATTTAGAAGAGCAATCAACCTGGGCTGAAGATAAGCAACTGAACCTTCAACTGAATTATGAAAAAACTTTCAATAAACATCATGTTAAGGGATGGGTGATTTATGAAAGTGCCGAAAGCAAAAGTGGCGGTATGGATGCCTGGATTAATAGCTTCCCTGTTTACACTACTGATCAATGGTGGGCGGCAAGTACCCAAACCATCAATAAGGG
>NZ_DATMRL010000189.1:0-19911 GCF_035566355.1 Pedobacter sp. | reverse complement strand
ATGCCTACCCAAACCGGTGCTGCAATCTCTTTGAAATAAAAAGAGACCGCTATGGCAACCAGTACACTGGTCAATACCCCTCCAAAAAAGCCTTCCCAGGTCTTTTTCGGAGAATGACGTTCGAATAATTTATGTTTTCCCAGTTTCCTTCCAAACAGATAAGCACCGGTATCGCTTGCCCAAAGCATCAGTAAAAAGGCAAGGGGCAAATGAAAATTATAAGCATTCCCGCTAAAAGAAAAGCCCAGCGCATAGAAAAAGCTAAAGGGGATGGTTGTGTATATCAAACCGACAAAAGTGTAGGAAATATCAGAAAAAGGGGCCTTTTCCTTTCTATACAGTTCCGCAATAAACACAGAAACCAATAAAGGAATCAGTAAAAGCAAATACCGCACTTCAAACTTTAGAAAATAACAAGAGGCCAGCGACAGAAAAATAACCCCACCACTGAACAGGCCAATACCTGTATGGGGTTTGATACCAGAATTTCTGATCAGCTTGTAAAATTCTGACAAAGCCATTAAACTCAGCAGTAAATAAAAGACACTAAAAGTATATGCACCCAGGAATATAGATCCGAGCATGACTATGGTAAAGAAAAAAGCGGTTATTGCCCTGGTTTTCATAATTCGTTTTGTTCAATATACACCTTTGCCTTTTCCTCATCTTCCGCATTCACCATCACGGTGAGCACCCCAAAAGTCCCGTAGGAGGAATCCTGTTTGTTCAGTACCACAGCTGGTATCTCATTTTCTATTAATCCCTGTTTCAGGATTTCTGCACTATAGGCATTACTCGTGGTAAATACCTTAACCCAATTGTTTTCCATGAGTTGTTCTTTTTTTAAAATATATAAACAAGGCTATAGTGACCAATAAACTCAATATATAACCATACCATTTAAAATGAAAAGTATTGTCGGCATCATCGAGCGGTAAGTGTTTAATTTGGAGGTACCAGGCCACACAAACGGCATAGCCATTGTTGATAAAGTGCCCCAGCATCGCATACCATAAACTCCCGCTCCAATAATAGATATATCCAAATCCAGCCCCTAACAACAACCTGGGTAAAAACCCAAAAAACTGCATATGTATGGCGCTAAAAATAAACGCAGCAAACCATATGGCCACATGGGGATTGTTAAACATTCTGTTCAAACCTCTCTGTACACCTCCTCTGAACATCAGCTCTTCTGCAACAGCAGGTACCAGTGCAATCATAAAAAGATTCACCAGGAAATCCCAGGTTGTATTGATCTTCAGCAGGATGAGTGTCATCCTCATCGCCTCTTCTTCCTTTTCCCGCATCCAGGTATCTAAGGGTTTCAAAAAATCGGGAAGTATCATTTTCTGATTGATCAGAGCTGTCCATTCCATAAAGGGCATAGAACATATCATAATTAAAAAAACGAGAAAAATCCATTCCGCCTTTGGTTTCCCAAAACCATAAAAATCTTTAATCTTTCTACCGTTCTCAAAAGCCAAAAGGAGCGGGGGAGCAAAAAACAAACCAATGGAGGTACAAATCTGAATGATTTTCAATCCATTTAAATATTCAGGGTTTCCTCCAGTCAAAGCATTTGGTTCAAAAACTTTAGATCCGTACATCAAAAAGAGAATTGCAAAACCCAGCGCCGTAAAAACAAAAACCCCGGCAAGAGCATAACCTGCCAACGCAAGCAGCTGTACATAAGCACTTTTTTCAGGTTTTACATTAGGCGGAAAATTCATTATTTGGATTATTTGTACCTTTGTCTTTTTAATTTTGGTTTGAAGATAGAAAAATGTCTGTAAAGATAGGAAATATAGATTTGGGAGACTTCCCTTTATTGCTTGCACCAATGGAAGATGTAAGCGATCCACCTTTTCGTTTTGTATGTAAACAAAGTGGGGTAGATATGATGTACACTGAATTTATTTCTTCTGAAGGACTGATCCGGGATGCCGCCAAAAGCAGGGCAAAACTGGATATTTTCGAATACGAAAGGCCAATAGGCATCCAAATCTTTGGCAGTGAAATTGATCATATGCGTGAAGCCACTGAAATAGCAACTATGGCCAAGCCAGATTTGATGGACATCAACTATGGTTGTCCCGTAAAAAACGTAGCCTGTCGTGGTGCAGGATCAGCTTTGCTCCAGGACATTGACAAAATGGTTAAAATGACTGAAGCTGTGGTCAAGGCAACACCTTTGCCAGTTACCGTTAAAACCAGGCTGGGTTGGGACGATACCACAAAAAATGTGGAAGAAGTAGCAGAACGCCTG
Organism: Pedobacter sp.; assembly: GCF_035566355.1. Taxonomy (GTDB): domain Bacteria; phylum Bacteroidota; class Bacteroidia; order Sphingobacteriales; family Sphingobacteriaceae; genus Pedobacter. The sequence goes on along the minus strand of NZ_DATMRL010000189.1, from coordinate 17,642 downwards.
CAGGATATAGGAATTCAGGCCCTAACCATTCATGGAAGGACCAGAGCACAGTTGTACAAAGGAGAAGCAGACTGGACCTTAATCCGGGAAATCAAAAGAAATCCACGGATCAAAATCCCCATTTTTGGAAACGGTGACGTTGACAGCATCCGCAAAGCAGCAGACTGGAGACTGGAATATGAAGTAGACGGCATTATGATCGGAAGGGCAGCCATCGGCTATCCATGGATCTTCAGGGAGATCAGACATTTCTTCAATACCGGGGAAATTCTTCCCGGCCCAACCGTAGAAGAGCGCGTATCCGTATGCAGAACACATTTTGAGAAATCATTGGCCTGGAAAGGTCCAAAAGTAGGTATCTTCGAAATGAGGCGTCATTATGCCAACTATTTTAAAGGTTTACCAGACTTTAAAGGCTATAGAATGCAATTGGTAAAAGAAGAAAATATAGAAACGATCCACAGTATTTTAGACGAAGTGGCAGACAAATATCATAATGTTCAGCCCCTGAATGAAATGGCTTGATTTTTGAAATAATTTAGTAAAAATAGCAGTAAAATGGTCACAGCAATAACAGAGGGTGTAAAAATTTCAGTAGAAACCATGTACCAGGAAGAATATTCCAATCCTTCCAATGACCAGTTCATGTTCGCATATCGCATAGAAATTGAAAATCTGTCGGATTATACCATACAACTGAAAAGACGCCAGTGGTTCATCTTTGATTCCAACGGTACAGAAAGAGAAGTAGAAGGTGAAGGTGTAGTTGGTTTGCAACCCATCATTGAGCCTGGAAATCACCATTCTTACGTTTCCGGATGCCAGTTATCTACAGAAATAGGCAGCATGAGGGGACACTATTTTATGTCCAGGGTCGCTGTGGAAACAGAATTTACTGTTGATATCCCACAGTTTGAACTGATTGCTCCTTACCGCTTAAATTAATTACGGTTTCTTCCAAAGAGCATAGAAGCATAATAGATCAAATTGGCCAGTGCACCAAGTGCAGCCACCACATAGGTCATTGCTGCCCACCAAAGCGCATCCTTGGCTTGTACATTTTCATCTTTGGTATTCATGATATGCTGATTGGTTTTTAACCACAACAAGGCCCTTTTACTCGCATCAAATTCAACGGGTAAGGTTACAAAACTAAACAGGGTTACCAGTAATAGTCCAGCCACACCTATACCAAGAACAAAGGGATTTCCAGTAAAACCAATCATCAGAACACCAATGATCAGCACCCATTGGAGCAGATTAGAAGAAATACTCACCACAGGAACCATGTTAGAGCGCAGCTGTAACCAATGATAGGACCTGGAATGTTGTACCGCATGTCCACATTCATGAGCCGCAACAGCTGCTGCGGCAACGCTCCTTCCATGAAATACATCTGTACTCAGATTAACTGTCTTGTCTGCAGGATTATAGTGATCTGTAAGTTGCCCCTCTGTACTCATGACCTTAACGTCATAGATACCATAATCGTTCAACATTCGCTCTGCAACCTCTTTTCCAGATAAACCGGAATTTAATTGCATTTCTGCATATCTGGAGAACTTATTTCTAAATATCCACTGCACAAACATACTGATCACCAGCATGATTAATATTGCTATTAAATACGTTTCCATTTCTTGGGTATGTTTTTCATATACTCTCCAATCAAAAAGCGTTCCCTTATTTTTTAACCTGCTGAAATTTAGATAAATTTAGTCTATGGGAACTACCTTATCTTACTGGGAAAAAGCCAGTTTCTTTACTTTTGACATTGGCATCGTAGGCAGTGGTATTGTCGGATTAACTGCTGCTATTACTTTAAAACAACAACATAAAAATCTAAGTGTAGCGATCTTTGAACGCGGATTTTTACCTTCTGGTGCCAGTACAAAGAACGCTGGCTTTGCTTGTTTCGGAAGTATTTCAGAGCTGATCGAACAGGAAAAATCTATTGGTTCCAATGGACTTCAACATCTCATTGAAAAAAGATGGAAAGGTCTTTTAAAACTTCGAAAACTGGTTTCCGATCAAAATTTATCCTATAAAAACTATGGCGGATTTGAACTTTTTAAATCTACAGAACAAGAACTTGCGGCTACATGTGTAGCTAAAATTGATCACTTTAACCAATTGATCAAAGACATCATTCCGGGGGGTAAAAGTTTTGGCCTGGTGAATGCCAAAGTGAGCACCTTTGGGTTTAAAGGAATTGAAACACTGATAGAAAATCAATTTGAGGGCCAGATCGATACTGGAAAAATGATGAAATATCTCCTGCAACTGGCCGGCAACCTTGGTGTAGTGCTGTATACCAACTGTCCGGTAGAAAAAATCAGCGAAGAAGAGAGACATCAAATACTTTCTACACCACATGGTCCATTTAAATGTAATTCAGTGCTTCTTGCCAATAACGCTTTTATCAATGAACTCTTACCAGAGTTGGATGTTGTACCCGGCAGAGGGCAGGTACTGATTACCAAACCAATTAAAAACCTCAAGATCAAAGGCGCATTCCATTACGATAAAGGTTACTATTACTTCAGGAATATTGATGACCGTATTTTATTGGGCGGTGGCCGTAACCTGGCTTTTGAAGAGGAACAAACCACAGCATTTGGTACAACACCTGTTATCCGGAGGGCACTTGAACAATTGCTTGAAGAAACCATTTTACCAAATACCCCTTTCGATATTGAGACCAGCTGGAGTGGGATCATGGGTTTCGGAAAACAGATAGACCCCATCATCAGACAAGTTAAACCAGGTATTTTTTGTGCGGTAAGGTGTAATGGAATGGGCATTGCAATGGGCAGTCAAACCGGCCAGGATGCTGCCGAGCTGATTCTTAAAAGCCTGTAAAGAGTACACTCATTTTTTACTAATTAATTTGTTATTCATTTTTATAATATTCATTTTTGATAAAAATATTAGTAAAATGGAATACTTGATCCTGACCTTGCTGTTGCTGATTTTATGTGCCCTGATCTTTTTATTTACCAAAAAAAACGCTGGCAATGGTGTTCATCTGCTCGAACTCAAGGAGACCGAACATCAGAAAGCAATTGCCTGGCTTAAAGAAGAGAAAACAAGGACAGAAGATGAACTGAACGACCTCAGAAATTTGTTTATGCAGGAGAGGGGCAAACTGATCAAAGCAGAAGAAAATCTCCACAGTCAGCTGGTTAAGCAAGCTGAACAGGAAAAATACATTGCTGAACTCCAGTATAAATTCAAGCTTGAATTTGAAAATATTGCCAACAAGATCCTGGATGAAAAATCTTCTAAATTTACCGAACAAAATAAAGTAAACCTCGATAGCATATTAAGCCCGCTAAGAGAAAACATCAAGGCTTTTGAGGAAAAGGTAGACAAGGTCTACAAAACTGAATCTGACGAGCGGAATACCCTTAAGGGCGTCATTTCTCAGCTCATGGTACAAAGCAAACAAATACAGGAAGACGCCACCAATCTGACCAAAGCATTGAAAGGCGACAGCAAAAAACAAGGCAACTGGGGAGAAGTGATCCTGGAACGTGTACTGGAAAGATCAGGATTGATCAAGGACAGGGAATACCGTATACAAACTTCCCTGAGCGGTGCAGAAGGTACCCGCTTACAACCTGATGTACTGATCGATCTTCCTGATGAGAAACATATAGTAGTCGATTCAAAAGTTTCCCTGGTGGCTTACGAACGCTTTGTCAGTGCAGAAAGTGAAGAAGAACGCGAAAATCAGCTTAAACTTCATATTCTATCCATTAAGGCCCATATACAAGGCTTATCGGGAAAGAACTACCAGGACCTTTACCAGATCAATTCCCCCGATTTTGTGCTGCTCTTCATTCCAATAGAATCTTCTTTTGGATTGGCTGTACAAAGCGATGCAGAATTATTCAATTATGCCTGGGACAGGAAAGTCGTAATTGTGAGCCCTTCCACCTTGCTGGCCACCCTCCGTACTATTGCCAGTATATGGAAGCAGGAACGGCAAAACAGAAATGTTTTAGAGATCGCGAGGTTAAGCGGCAGCATGTACGATAAGTTTGTTGGGTTCTTAAGCGATATGGAGGCTATAGGACGCAACATCAGGCAAAGTCAGGACGCCTATGACAAGGCAATTAATAAACTCTCCACAGGGGCTGGAAATCTGTCCAGCACTTCTGAGAAAATTAAAAAGCTGGGTGCAAAAACAAATAAGCAGATTGATGCTAAATTTTTGGACCCAGCTTTAACAGAAGAAGAACAATTATAATTTAAATGCGTTCCAGCCCTGAGCCTTCAGTTCATGGACCACATTAGACTTGGAAATCATCTTGCAGCCCGAGTTTTTGTCCGTCATATGGCCTATAACTGTAATGTCAACATCATGCTTTAAGCGCTCATAATCAGATTGTTTAATTGTGAATAACAATTCATAGTCTTCCCCGCCGTTCAGCGCACAAACTGTGGGATCAAGTCCAAGTTCACGTGCGGTTTCATAGGTCATAGGATCGATAGGCAATTTATCTTCATAAATGGTACAACCCACACCAGATTGCGTAGCCAGGTGAAAAATCTCAGATGCCAGACCATCTGATACATCAATCATCGCCGTCGGTTTTATTTTCATTTGTGAGAGCAAATCAACGATATCCCTACGTCCTTCAGGTTTAAGCTGACGTTCGATAATATAGTCCTTTCCTTCCAAATCAGGCTGAATATTAGGGTTTTCCAGGAAAATCTGTTTTTCTCTTTCCAGAATTTGCAAACCAACATAGGCACCTCCAAGATCCCCGCTCACACAAAGCAGATCACCTTCACCTGCACCATTCCGGTAACATATATCCTGCCGGTCTGCATAACCTATACTGGTTACGCTAATCACCAAACCTTGTTTACTCGAAGAGGTATCCCCTCCGATTAAATCAATATTAAATTTGTTACAGGCCAACTCCACCCCTTTATAAATCTCTTCTACAGCTTCCAGCGGAAATTTACTGGACAAACCAATAGAAAATGTAATCTGGGTTGCTACACCGTTCATTGCATAAATATCACTTAAATTAACCTGTACTGCCTTGTATCCCAGGTGCATAAGAGGTACATAGGCCAGATCAAAATGTACACCTTCCAGCAGCAGATCTGTAGAGATCAAGGTCTGCTTGTCTCCAAAACTCAGTACAGCTGCATCATCCCCAATTCCCTTTATGCTACCCTCATGCTGAATCTTAAAATGTTCCGTCAGGTGTTTGATCAGCCCAAATTCTCCTAATTCTGCAAGGTCTGTACGTTCTTTATTTTCAAACATTATCTTATTGTTATATAGTCAATTAACAGGTTATCCACATTGATTTTATCGCCTATTTCCGAAAATCAACAGCACCTGATTGTAAATTATAAGCCTAAACTAGCTGATATCTCCAGCATTCTTTCAATCGGTTTCCGTGCTTCCACAATAATATTTGCGGGAACTGTAACTTCCGGAAGTCCGTTTTTCATACACAAATACAATTTTTCAAGCGTATTTCTCTTCATATAAGCACAATCGTTACAAGCACAACTATTGGTTGGAGGAGCTGGAATAAATGTTTTTCCCGGACTGGCTTTTTCCATTTGGTGAATAATCCCACTTTCGGTTGCCACAATAAACTCCTGTGCATCGCTGTTGATAGAGTATTTTAACAATCCTGTTGTAGAACCAATATAATCAGCCATTTGCAAAACTGCTTCTTCGCATTCCGGGTGTGCAATAAATTTTGCGTTGGGATGCCTTTCTTTTAGTTTGGTAATCTTCTCCCTTGAAAAAATTTCATGAACCATGCAGGCGCCGTTCCATAAAACCAAATCTCTTCCTGTTTTTTTAGCTACCCATGCTCCAAGATTTTTATCCGGACCAAAAATAATTTTCTGATCTTTTGGCAAACTCTCTACAATTTGTACTGCGTTGGTAGAAGTACACACAATATCGCTCAATGCTTTTAATTCCGCAGTGCAGTTTACATACGTGATCACCAAGTGATCCGGATATTTTTCTTTAAATTTTTTAAACAAATGTGGTGGGCAACTGTCGGCAAGTGAGCAACCTGCCTTTAAATCAGGTAGCAAAACCTTTTTTTCGGGAGATAATATTTTTGCTGTTTCTGCCATAAAATGCACTCCAGCAAACACAATAACGTCAGCTTCAGTTTTTGCAGCTTCCTGCGACAAACCTAGACTATCACCAATGTAATCAGCAACATCCTGTATATCAGCTTCTTGGTAGTAGTGAGCCAATACAATAGCATTCTTTTCTTTTTTCAGTTTTTCAATTTCTTCAAAAAGATCCAGAGTCGGGTCAATTGCTTCATCTACAAATCCTTTGATATTTAATTCCTCTAGGATATCCGTTTTCATTAAAGTATAAATTATTTATTTTAAAATATATATTTTCTTTTCAGTTATTTATTATCAGGAGTATTCCTGCTATTGGGCCTCTTAGATTGCGATATTCACGAGATGCTAGCCGCTAGTACAGCTATATCCAAATCTCAGAGGCTCTTTTTTAAAAATGTCAGGCCCTGCGTTTTTTAAGCTTTTTCTTTACCGACACCAAATATACCCAATCTAAATTTGACCGCTTTAGAATGTGCTATTTAAAAATCAATTTTCTTTTTTATCGTACGGCAAACTCTCAGGGGCTCTATTTTCAAAAATTTAAAGCTTTTTTTTACTATAAGACTTCAAATCTAAATTTGACTGCTTTAGAATGTCATATTTAAAATTTGATTTTACTTCCCATCGTATAACAAATTCTCAGGGCCTCTGATTCTAAATTTTATCCTTTTTGTGTTTTTTAAAATTTTTCTGTTCTAAAACTTTTGTAAAGGTACGAGGTTTCCACACTTCAATAAATTATAATTATTTAATATAAAATCATTTTCTATTGTTTATTAGTGTGTTGGTATTGTTGGTAATTTCGAAATTTCTATGCAATTATATAACTTGTTCTATAGTTATCCACAAATGATGTGCTTTTTTTTTAGAAATATCAACTGATTAACAATTAGATATTATTTATTCTAAAAACTTATCAATACCTGTATGTGAATTTTTTGACTGAGGATAAAAAGTGAATAACCCTGGGAATGCTGGTTAAAAATAACTGAAAATATTGTGTCAAAATCTGTTTTTAGCTTAGCTTTAAACATTCAAAAATATTTGTTCTATTTATTTATACAAGAAATTAACACTTCTACCAACGTTGTTAACAAAGTGGTGGAAATTAGCCTAAATCAATGAAAAAAGTCGATTTTTTAGTCATAGGCTCGGGTATTGCGGGTTTGAGCTTTGCTTTAAAAGCTGCCCGGCACGGGAAAGTTTTAATTATTACCAAGTCAAATGAAGATGAATCCAATACAAAATATGCCCAGGGTGGGGTAGCAGTTGTAGTTGATAAAGATGATTCATTTGATAAACATATTGAAGATACTTTAATTGCAGGAGATGGATTATGCGATGAAAAAGTGGTGGAAATTGTTGTAAAAGAGGGGCCTCAGCGTATCCAGGAGATTATTGATTATGGAATCAATTTTGACAAAAATCCAAAAGGAGTTTACGACCTGGCTAAAGAAGGCGGCCATTCGGAGCATCGTGTTTTGCATTATAAAGACGTGACGGGGTACGAAATTGAGAGTGTTTTGCTCAAGCAAATTCATGAAAACGAAAACATAGAGATATTAACACATTACTTCTGTTTGGAGTTGATAACTCAACACCACCTTGGTGAATTTGTGGACAAGAGTACTAAAGATATCCACTGTTTTGGTGTATATGCCTTTAATACAGAGCGTAACGATGTGGAGAAGATCTTAGCTTCTGTGACTATCATGGCATCGGGTGGTGCAGGACATATCTATTCGAGTACAACAAATCCGGTTATAGCTACCGGCGATGGAATGGCGATGGTATATCGTGCCAAAGGAAAATTGAGGAATATGGAGTTTATCCAGTTTCATCCAACAGCACTTTATCATCCGGGTGAATACCCTGCTTTTTTAATTTCTGAGGCAGTTCGTGGTTTTGGTGGAGTACTCAGAAGAAAGAACGGAGATGAATTCATGTATGAATATGACGCACGCGGGTCTCTGGCACCAAGGGATATTGTGGCAAGAGCTATAGATTCTGAGATGAAAAAGTCAGGTGAAGACTTCGTTTACCTTGACATTACAAACCGGAAAAAGCAGGATATTTTAAATCATTTTCCTAATATTTATGCCAAGTGTTTGTCTATCGGCATAGACATGACAAAGGATCTGATACCCGTTACACCAGCTGCACATTATATGTGTGGAGGTATTTTGGTTGATGAATTTGGAAGATCTTCCATACAAAACCTTTATGCTTGCGGAGAGTGCTCTTCTACTGGATTGCATGGTGCAAATCGCTTGGCTTCCAATTCTTTGCTGGAAGCACCTGTCTTTGCTCACCGGATTTACCTGGATGCCGTTGAACGTTTCAAAACAGCTGTGGTACCGGATAGTATTCCGGATTGGAATGAGTACGCTGTTACACAATCTAATGAGGACATCCTGGTGACCCATAACTTAAGAGAAATGCAAAAGCTGATGAGTGATTATGTGGGCATTGTTCGTTCCGATTTCAGGCTGGACAGAGCGATGAGAAGACTATACCTTTTATTCGAAGAGACCGAAGAATTCTATAAAAAGAATAAAGTTTCAGTTAAATTGTGTGAACTCAGAAATGTGATACAGGTGGCCTATATTGTTATAAAATCAGCAATGGCGAGGAAGGAAAGCAGAGGTTTGCATTATACAACAGACTATCCAAAACATGCAGACACATTAACAGATACCATATTTTAAACGAAAGATTATGCCAGTAATATTGCCAGTGAAAGGGAAATCTCCGGATTGGGGAGACAATTGTTTTATAGCACCTAATGCCACAATAGTAGGAGAGGTGAGCATAGGAAATAACTGCTCTGTTTGGTTTAATGCGGTGATCAGGGGGGACGTCAATCGTATAACTATTGGTAACGAAACCAATATACAAGATGGCGCTGTAGTGCACGCAACGTATTTAAAGGCCTCTACGACGATCGGAAACCGGGTTTCTGTAGGGCATAATGCTATTGTGCATGGTTGTTTGATTAAAGACCATGTACTGATTGGCATGGGGGCAATTGTAATGGATCATGCTGTTGTTGAGGAGTATTGCATTATCGCTGCTGGCTCTGTGGTGCTGGAAAATACCCATTGCGAGAGTGGATATATTTATGGTGGAACACCAGCTAAAAAATTAAAGCCCATCACTGAACAGCAACGGGCTTTATTAAATAAGCTTCCTGACAATTATATCTTATACTCTGATTGGTTCAGATAAGCTAAGAAGAAGGTTCCTTTGGGATAGTGATGGTTTCATTTCTATCCCAATTCGCCTTTATAGAGAGTTCTTTTGGTTCGTTATAGACCTTTTCGGGTTGAATACCCTTTGCTATATTTCCGGTGTCCCAGAGACCGTTCTTATTGGCGTCATAGATAATCCTTACAAAATACTTTCCTGCCCGGTAATTGGCAAATTTTAATATCGTATCCCCCTGGAAAGTATTGGTATTGACAATAAATTTCTTTTCGTCCAATACTTGTAAAATATATTGTTTGTCCTTTTCCGTAACAGTAACCTTGAGTTGTAATGTGCCATAATTATCCTTGTTTGCCAATTCAAATTTCTTACTGAATTCTTTATTTGTGGCCTTGAATATGGCAGTGAAGGTACCGGCTCCAAACTTAATTTCGTAAATGCTTTTCGCTACCCATGGGTATTTAATCAGGTAGGAGAGCAGGTCTGTACTGTCTTTAACTATAGTTATCCCTTTCTTCACAACAGAGTCTTCCATCAAGGTTATTTTTGAAAGATCAACACCTTCTACCGGCAGCGTAAAGCTTAAACGAAAAGGTCTGTTTGGATTAAGTAAATTTCCTTCTAAATTGTCTGTTGCGGTTAGCGTACGCGTATAAGCATCTTTTTTGCCCCGTGTTAGTTTTGCGGTTTGAAGTAATTTTCCAGCATCAGTTACACTTACTTTTACAGAATCAAAGTTCATGTCTTTTAGCCATAGCTTTACAGAATCTTTCGTAGCATTGAACTTAACAAGTTTACCGGCATCCAGGGCGGCAGGCTCCGTAACTGTAAGTTCCGGTTTGGAGAGTCTCTGGTTAAAATCCATAAATATACTTCCGTCGGGATTGAGTTTACGATCAATGATTCTGAATACTGCAGCATCTTCTTTAAACATCACCAGGTTAACGTCGTTTGTATTGGCTTTTAGATGTATGGGGTCTTTTAAAAATCCTACTTCATCAGAGCTTTGCTGGTAAATTTTATCACTATTTTTATCCTTAACCGTGTAGATTTTATAATCACCTTTTCTTAGATTGCTCAGTTTATAGTTTCCGCTACTGTCTGTTGTGGTATAAATCGACGGACGTTTTTTACCAAACAAACTGTCTTTTTCCAAAGGGAAAAGCATAACCACAGCTTCTATTTCCGGAAGTTGCGTCAGGGAATTTAAAACTTTTCCTTTTATACTTAAAGAGTCCAGGGTGGGGCCGGTAGAAAATACATAGGTGAAATTCTTGATCACATTTCCTTCGTTGATATCCCCGATGGATTTACCAAAATTTAGGGTATAGGTGGTGTTCTTTTCCAAACTATCCATAAAATTGATTTCAAGAAATTTCTTCTTTATTTTAAGTTCTGGTTGTCTTTCCAGTTCCGGTGAAATTGAAAATTCCTTTTGTTGGTTATTGATCTTAAAATATTCATCGAACTGGATCACTATTTTTTTTGCCCGGAAATTAGTAGACAGATCTTTTGGTTCCATTTTTAAAACCTTTGGTGGCTTGGTATCTTTTGGTCCTCCGGTGAGCTGTCCAGGTGTCCCGCAACCATAAAATATGGAAATTCCCATTAGTAAAGAAAAAAGGATGGTTAGAATTCTATTAATACCTGATTTTATCATTTTAATGAGCTCTGAGTGATTTTATTGGTGTTTAAACTAATTACATTAAAAAAATTAAAAAGTTCTTTATATCGCTTTAAAACAAGCCGAATTTTAAAGCGATATTTTACTTTTTAACTTATTGAATATCAGTTAATTGTGTTTTATTTGCTAATATGTACCATTAAAACGGAGATATCAGAAGGCGAGACACCCGAAATTCTTGAAGCCTGACCCAAAGTTCTCGGTTTTATCTTTAATAGTTTCTCTCTTGCCTCCTTAGACAGTGAAATTAATTGGGAATAGTCGAAGTCAGGATTGATGTCTTTGTCTTCCATCTTCTGCATTTTGTTAACGATCTCTTGTTCCTTCTCAAAATAACTTTCGTATTTGATTTTGATCTCTGCCTGTTCTACTGTCTCTTTATCGTATTTGTTCAAGAGCTCATTAAAGGTAGGACTGACCTGACGAAGGTCTTCTATACCAACTTGCGGACGGCTTAAGATGCTGAACAATTTTACATTTTGAGTAAGTGTGCTGGTGCCCAATTTTTCCAACATATCATTTGCGGCCGTCATGTCTATGCCTTCTTTTTTTGAAAAGGCAACAATGGCATCTGAATTAGCGATTTTCTGTTTCACCAGGTCGAGCCTTTCATCACTTATGAGGCCCAACTGGTGGCCAATAGGGGATAGGCGGATATCCGCATTGTCTTGTCTAAGAAGCAACCGGTGTTCAGCTCTGGAAGTAAACATACGGTAGGGCTCATCTGTTCCTTTGGTCACCAGGTCATCAATTAATACGCCAATATACGATTCTGATCTTTTCATAATCAGTTCCTCTTTATCGTGTACTTTCTGATGAGCATTAATTCCAGCGATAAAACCCTGACTTGCAGCTTCTTCGTATCCTGTTGTCCCATTAATTTGCCCCGCAAAGAATAAATGTCTTATTTTCTTTGTTTCCAGCGTTAAAGTAAGTTGGGTAGGTGGAAAGTAATCGTATTCTATAGCATAACCCGGGCGGAACATTTTTGCGTTTTCAAAGCCGGGGATTTGAATCAATGCACGGTACTGAACGTCTTCGGGGAGCGAAGTAGAAAATCCATTAACATAGATTTCGCAAGTATTCCAACCTTCTGGTTCTACAAATATCTGGTGTCTTTCCCGTTCTGCGAAGCGATTGATTTTGTCTTCTATAGAAGGGCAGTACCTTGGTCCAAGTCCTTTGATCCGTCCGGTAAACATGGGTGATTTTTCAAAACCTTCTTTTAATGTTTCGTGTACATTGCTGTTGGTATAGGTGATCCAGCAACAACGTTGTTCTGTAGGAAGGGGTACATTGGTGTAAGAAAATCTACCTGGATTTTCATCTCCCCATTGTTCTTCCATCAGGGAGTAATTTAGGGACCTTCCATCTACGCGGGGTGGGGTACCTGTTTTCATTCTTCCCGCTTCGAAACCGAGTTCTTTAAGTTGTTCGGTAATTCCGGTAGCAGCTTTTTCTCCTGTACGGCCACCGCCAAATTTCTTTTCTCCGATATGAATAAGTCCATTGAGAAATGTACCGTTTGTGAGTACAACAGACTTAGATTTGATCTCCACGCCGATGGAAGTTTTTACGCCAATTACCTGGTCATTTTTTATGATTAAACTGCTGACCATGTCTTGCCAGAAATCTACATTTGGTGTGCGTTCTAAGGCGAGGCGCCATTCTTCCGCAAATCTTTTTCTATCATTTTGCGCCCTTGGACTCCACATTGCGGGACCTTTTGACAGGTTAAGCATGCGAAATTGAAGCGTTGTTTTATCTGCGATGATGCCCGAGTAGCCACCCATCGCGTCAATTTCTCTAACGATTTGTCCTTTTGCAACGCCGCCCATTGCTGGATTACAGCTCATCTGTGCGATGGTTTCCATATTCATGGTAATCAATAGAACGGAGGATCCAAGATTTGCAGCGGCAGCAGCAGCTTCACAACCTGCGTGTCCGGCACCTACAACAATGACATCATATTCTTTAAACATTGCTCTTTTTTATTAATGTTCCACGTGAAACACGCTCCTTATAATTACGAACAGGAGTGCTTAGGTTTCACGTGGAACGTTTACTTTTAAAATTCTTAAAAAGGCTGAAAATAGCCACAAATACCCATACGGCCTCTAATATAACGAATGGAATGAAGCCGATCATCCAGGAAGAATATCCTGCAATCGCAGCGCCAAACAGATTCAATATTGCATACATCGGATCTTCGGCTCTGATTACTTTCAGGGCTTGTAAAAAGAAGGCTATTAATAAAAGGCCTACACCGATTGTAGCAACTAGATCAGAGGTTTTCATCATTAATTTATTTTTTCAGATAATTCCAACCACCGTTCTGTAACCTGATCCAGTTCACTTTGAAGACGTTCTATTTTCTTAGTCACTTCCTGAATCTGAATATAATCTGTACTCTCTATAGAAAGTAGGGAAGAGGTCAATTCTGAAATATTATTTTCAAGTTGGGCAATTTGAGATTCTGAATCGTCCAATTCTTTTTGTTCTTTATAACTTAACTTTTTCACCGCCGGAGCAGGGGAGTTTTCTATTTCTACTTTTTTTGATGGCTTAGTTTCTTTCGTCTTTTCAGCTTCTAAACTAATTCTGTATTCAGAATAATTACCATTATAAATGGTTACCTCTCCATTACCCTCCATAATGAACAACTGCTCGCTCATTTTATCCAGTAAATACCTGTCGTGAGAAACCAAAATTAAAACACCAGGGAAGTTTTCCAGAAATTCCTCCAATACATTTAGTGTATCAATATCCAGGTCGTTTGTTGGCTCATCCAGTATAAGGAAATTTGGATTCTGCATCAAGACCTTCATCAGGTGCAAACGCTTCTTTTCCCCTCCACTTAGTTTTTCAACCATCCCATGTTGCTTCTTTGGAGGAAACAAAAATAAGGTCAACAACTGCGAGGCGGAGATGGTAGAACCATCTGCCATTTTGATGTATTCTGCATCAGATTTTACAATATCAATGACACGCTCTTTTTCATTAAATGCGAGGCCACCTTGTTTGTAATATCCATAAACTGTTGTATCTCCTGTGTCGGCGGTACCACGCTCTGGAGATAAGTTTCCAGTGATGATATTTAGAAAAGTAGACTTACCTGTTCCATTTTTCCCGGCCAGTCCGATACGGTCTGCTTTCTTAAATGTATAGCTAAAATCATTAATAATTTTCTTATCGTCAAAGGATTGCCCGATGTGGTGTAACTCTAATATTTTGTTGCCCTGGCGAGACATTTTTACATTTAAAGTAACTGTTTGATTATCAGATCTTTGTTTTGTTTTATTCTCCAGATCGTAAAATGCATCAATTCTGGACTGTGATTTTGTCGTCCGGGCCTGTGGCATGCGCCGCATCCATTCCAATTCCTTTTTTAGCAAGTTTTTATTTTTCTGAAAGGTACTTTCATCTGCGGCTTCCCGTTCTGATTTCTTTTCCAGGAAATAGGCATAATTACCATTGTAGTTGTATATCTTGCCTCTGTCCAGTTCTACAATCGTGTTGCAAACATTGTCCAGAAAATACCGGTCGTGTGTAACTAAAAGTATAGTTTTATTTCCGGAAGTGAGCAATTTCTCCAGCCATTCAATGGTATCAATGTCCAGATGATTCGTAGGCTCGTCTAGTACATAGATCTCCGGATCTTCTATCAGAAGTTTGGCCAGAGCAAGACGTTTTTTTTGTCCCCCCGAAAGGGTAGAGATCTTTTGCTGCAAATGGTTAATGCCCATTCTGCTCAAGATTGTTTTGATCTCGTGCTCATATTCCCAGGCATTGTGCTCACTGAGTTCTTCATACAAGCGGTTCAGTTTTTTCTCATCAGGATTGGGATCTTCGATCAGTTCTTCATATTCTTTAATCAGCTGTTGCTGTTTATTCTCCAGGGAGAAAATGAAGTCACTGATGCTGTAACCATCCGGAAAAGAAGGTTCCTGGTCAAGAAATCCAATTTTGACCGATTTGTTCTTCACGATTTTACCTTCCAGCGGGTTGAAACGCTCCGCAAGTAATTTCAATAACGTACTCTTCCCTGCTCCGTTGATACCAACCAACGCTACGCGCTGTCCGGTCTGGATGCCCAGGGTTAGATTTTTAAACAGCCATTCATCATGATACGCATGACCTAGGCCTTCTGCTGCAATTAGTGTGCTCAATTTATACTTTTAACGATTTGTCAGTTAAGAAATTATTACAAAAGTAAGCAATAATTCTCTTGTATAGCATCGGAGTATTGAGGTATGCCACTACTGTTTACATCAAAGCAACAAAGCAGGTACAGGATGCCTATGGAATTGATTCTGCAATCAGATAGGGATTGGTGAGGAACAAGCTGCTTTTGGAGCTAGCAATTTACTCCCGGGAACGATCCCAGGCGATTGCAAGTATTGAGATGAATGCGAGGTTATTTGGAATTTAAAAGGGAAAGATAATGATCCTCTTTTTGCGTCATCAGCGTTTTATCCTTTTTCGACTTGTCCTTATACCCTAACAGGTGTAAGGTTCCGTGAACCATGACGCGACACAGTTCGTGGAATACGGTGCTTTTAAATTCCTTTGCATTTTCCTGAATACGTTCTATGCTGATAAATATATCTCCTGCAATCATTTTAAGTGCTTCTGAGTGATCGAAAGTGATGACGTCGGTATAAGTGTCATGATCCAGGTATTGTTGATTCATGGTCAGTAAATACTCATCTGAGCAAATTATGAAATTCAGTTCCTCCAGTTGATAGCCTTCGGCGTAGATGGTATCCAGCAGCCAGGTCCTGATCAGTGTTTTATGCTTAAGTGTGTAAGAAATGTCTTCCGTAAAGAAATGAATTGCAATTTTACTCATGCCAGTTAGATTATGGGGCCGAATTTAGCAATTTAAAATAATCAGTGATTTTGTTTTTATAGTAATAATTTAAATCGGGAGGTAGTTTTTGAAGAATTTCCTGCTCGTTGCGCTGCTGGAGCCGGAATTTTTCCAGCATTTTAGGATAAGACGGAGGGAGGTCCTTACCGGCTTTGCTTTCCCTTTTGGCATCTTCATCCTGCTGCCGTTCTGCTTTTTCTGCATCGAGCATTTTGGTGAGCAAGTCTTTTTGACGGCGTATGGTTTCCTGTTCGATCCTTTTGTTCACCAGATCTTCTTCAGTTTGTTTCATATCCTGGATCATTTGGTTCAGGTTACCTAATTTTCCTTTTCCATCTTTGTTATCCTCCCGGTTAATCTTTTCAAGCGCTTCGCGGATCATCTGTTGTTGCTGAGCCATTTTTCCAATTTCCTGGCTCATGACACCTTTTGGGACAGTTCCTTTGTTGCCTGCCTTTTCGAGCTGTTCCCTTGCCTTTTGCATATTATTGTTGAGTTGTTGCTGCATTTTTTGCAACTGTTGCAGGCTCTGTTGTTTTTTTCCTTTACCATTGCCCGAAGAATTCTTCATTTTCTGCAGTTGTTCCAGGGCTTCATTTAGCATTAGGCTGAGGTTGTTGATAGAAGTCATGGCGTACTGCTGGTTTTCATTGGCCGCGTAGGTTTGACGGTCTCCGAGTTTGTCCAGGCTCTTGTCCATATTAAAATTGATCTTCTGCACTTCTTCATTCACTGTACTTGAAATCTGGGGCACGCGTTTGCTCAAAGAGAACAAGCTGTCGGCAATGGTTTTCATGTTGTCTTTAATGGTCCGCTGCTTTTGAACGTTAAGTGTATACTGCGGATCAGTGCTGTTCATATTTCTCAAGCGGAGCATCACTTTTTCCTGGTCAAAGGAGATATTCAGTAGATTTTGAAGTAACTTTCTGAGTTCCTGTGCATTAATGTTATTTTCAGTTTCTGAGGCTTCCTGCTGCTCTTCTTTAAGCTTCTGAGAAAGCTTTTTAAGCTCCTCTGCGGCTTTCTCCTGGCTTTTTGATGCATTTGATCGATCGGACTTAGATAGTTGATCCTGAGCGGTCTTTTGTAGAGCCTCAATTTGACCGATTTCCTTGTCCGGGCGCTGAAATGGGTTGGGTTTTTCCAATTGCTGGTTTTTTTCGTCCAGTTGCTGGAATTCTTTTTTCAATCCGGTCAGTTCTTTGGAGATGTTGGTCTGTTTCTTTTTGAGGTCCTCAAGGTCTGCATTTTTCTGTGCACTCTGTTTACTCAGGGCTTCCTGCATTTTGGCCAGTTCTTCCAGACGGTCGGTTTTGTTCTGAAGATTCTGTTCAAACTCGAGTTGCTTATACAATTCCAGGATTCTGTCCAGCTCATTTTTTAAAGACTTATTGTCCATTTGCATTTTAGAAAGTTCACCAGAAGTTTTATCCTTGTTGCTTTCATTCATCAGATTCTGGAGTTTTTCCAGAATGCTCTTCGTTTTTTCATCCAGGGCATTATTGAACAAATCATCAATCTGCTGTTGTTTTTTCAGAAGTTCATCCTTTAAGAGATTGTTTTCTTCCTTTTCAAAAGTCTGCTGGGCATTGAGTTTTTTGATTTCCTGTACAGATTGGTCCAGTTGTTTTTGCTTGTCCAGCAATTGTTCTATTTGTTTTTTATCCTCGAGGGAGATCTCTTTTTTGTCGAGCAGTGTTTCACCCAGTTTCTTGCTTTCCTTTTCCACCTGGCCGGCGAGTT
>NZ_DATMRL010000188.1:0-7617 GCF_035566355.1 Pedobacter sp. | reverse complement strand
GTCCAGCTCTGCCAGGCAAATTGTTTAATGTGCTCCGGACTGGCGGCCTCCAGACTTTTAAAGCTTTCTCCTTTATTTTCGCGGTAAAACGTAAACAAAAAACCGGATTCGATTCGCATGGAAATACAGAGGCCATTATCGTGTAATATAAAAATGCTATTCCCCATCTGATCACCATCCGCGTCGATATATGGTTTCTTTATCGTGATTTCCGCGTTGCTGAACTCCAGGTCCAGCCCACCGTTGTCATGAGCAGGAACGGCGTCTGAGTTGATAATTCTTGTAAAGTTACTGATATCGAAATCGTATTTCATGGTCATGAGTTTTTGTTAAAACAAGATTTAGTTTCTTCATATGGTTTCCGCTAATTTAAGTTTCATAAAAATAGGCGGCAAGTTTCAACAGGTTACAAAGTATCTACCTCCAGTACAATGGCATCTACAATATGTCTACATAACCCATAATCCATTCACCACCAATAAATTACAAGCCCACATTTTTCTACTTATTGCACAGGCTCTTATCAATTTATAATTAAATTTGAGAACTTATGAAATATTTAATCTACCTATTTTCTATTCTGTATTGCCTGACGATCCCCGTGAATGGTTTTGCCCAAACGGAGTTAACGGATAGCCTGACCGCTGTTTTAAAGAGTCCTTCTCTGAGCGAAAAAGAAAAACCTGTATTGTTAAATCAACTGGCCGAAATATACAGGACCAATAAAAATTATGGGCTTGCAGAGCGCAAGGCCAATGAAAGTGCCAGGATGGCTTTGCAGAATAAAGATTACATCAATGCGGTAAAGGCCTACACCCTGCTGGTCAATATCAAAACCTCTACCGGACAACTTTCATCAGCAAAACGAACCAGCGATTCTACATCTGTACTGGCTAAAAAAACGAATGATCCTGTCGCAATGGCCTACGCATATTATGCGCAGGTCCTGGTGTATAAGATTTTAGACGATGCACAAAATGTGGTAAAATTCTGCGGTCTTGCCTTAAAACAACTGGAAAAAAAATCGGATCCTTATATCGCATCCAAAATATATTACCGGCTGTATGCCGTTTATTCTGGCTGGAACAATGAGGCAAAAGCAAATTTATATGCTTCAAAAGCTACCGAAAATGTGCTTCTAACCACCGATTACAATCATTTGAGTAATTGTTACACGGCATTATCCGTTGCCCATGAATATAACTACCATACCTCCAAAAACAAGGCCGAGCTGGACAGCGTGCTGTTTTATCTTAAAAAATCAGAAATGCTTTATCATCAATATCCCGGTCATGTCGCCAACCAGACTTATGCGATAGCTTGTATTGATATCGCAAGCTTCTACCTCAGATACTTTGCTCCAACTGACCTGCAGGCAAAAAGTCAGGCCATGCGTTATGCCAATACAGCCATATCGGTTTTAAAGGGTGTGGATAACAGCCAGGAAATACTGGCCAGCGGTTTAGGTATATTGAGTGAATATGCAAAGCGGGATGCCGATTATGGCCGGCAGGAAGCTTATTTATTACAGGCATACGAAGTTATAAAAACTGGGAAACCTATTTATTATTATACCATGCTGAATGTAGTGCAAGCTTTAGCTGATTTTTATGAGAAGAAGGGTGAGCTTAAAAAGGCCATAGATTTCCAGAAAGAGATCACCGCTTATACCCTAAAGAACTTTAATGAAAAACAAGCGTTAAATGCCCAGAAACTGGAAATACAATACGAAACCGAAAAAAAAAACAATGAGATGAACCTGCTCAGGGAACGCGAGCAGAGCCACAAACGGCAGAACTATTTGTATGGTTGCGTAGCGGTGATTTCTTTCTTTGGATTGCTGTTTATGTTCCGGTCTTATCACTTCAAATTGCGTTACTCTTTACAACTGGAAAAACAGCTTGATCTGGAAAAGCAGGATTCTGCACTTAAGGTAAAACTGGAACAGGAAGAACAGGCTAGGCTAAAAGCAGAACAGCTGTTGCTGGAGACCCAGCAGCTGCAATTAAAGAAGGAAGCGATGGCCAATGTGTTACAGTTGGAACATAAAAACCAGATGTTGCTTCAGATAAAGGAAAAACTGAATGACGGAAACCCGGTCAACATGCAAAAACTCTGGAAGGAAGAAATGGTGCTGGACAGTGATTTTGAAGATGCTAAAATGCAGATCCAGCAGGTTCATCCTGATTTTTTCAGCCTGATCAATCATAAAGCGGGAAAGAAGCTCAGTGCACTGGACCTAAAGCTTTGCGCATATATTTACCTAAAAATGGATACCCGGCAAATTGCCCAGATGATGCATATCGAAGCCAAAAGTGTTCGGATGAGCAAATACAGAATCAAACAAAAGTTAGGCCTGGACAAAGAAGAAGACCTGAATCTTTATTTACAAGAAATGGGAACCGTATAGTCTTATTTCCTGGAGATTTTAAGATTTCGGAAAATCCCCGGAGAGTCATCGCCGGTAAAAAAACCTATTTTCCCGGACTTCAGGTCTCCTAAGGGGTTAACTACTAAACAAGGCTGTGGCTCATCATTGGTAAATACACTAATTTTCCCCGCTTCAACTTTAATCCTGACTTTAAACCACTCATTTGGGTCAAGGTTTTCACCAATGGGTTGCTCATATTGTAGTGGATGATGATTTCTTAAAACTTCCCAATCGTAATTTGGAAGTGAGACATATTGGACTGCATGTTTTTTGCGTAGTTCATCTGTTGCTCTGAAATTAAATGGCCGGAAATAAATGGCTTCATAATTCTTTTCATTTTTAATATGAAACGCGAAGCCAACAAAACTTTTTTGGTGGACATCCCGCCCTTTAACTTCAAATTCAATCTCTCCATTTTCAAAAGTGGGGTACTTGATCATTATAATCCCGGCTCCAGGTCCAGGGTTAACCGAGAGAATATGCTGTTTATCTACAACATTCATACTGATGGTTCGGTTGACCGTTGTTGTTACCTTGGAGATATCTACATTTTCAAGCTTTTGGGCAAATAGATTTGCATTGACTGAAAAGCTGAGCATAAAAAGAATAGGCAGGAAATTGGATTTTTGCATGTTTGTGTTTTCGACCTTCACTCAAGCCTTGTGCCAGATAAATTTGTAGGATATAGAAAGGCTTCAGGTGCATGGGCCCTGTTAAACATTGTTCGTAAATGAACATGTACATGTACATTTACGAACAGCAACGAAAACCCAGGCCGTTACAGGCAGGGCTTTGAAGCCTATTTTCGTTTTGGCACGTCCTTTCGTCAAGTTATATAAACAATTGACCGATGCTCATCTTTAATTTAAAAATAGCGTTCCGCAATCTTTTGAAATATAAAGGTTTTTCCCTCATCAATATTGGCGGGCTGGCTATTGGAATGACCTGCTGTTTAATGCTCCTGTTATATGTGAATTATGAATGGAGTTATGACAAACAGTTCAGGAATATAGATCGTATTTATGCGGTTTGCAAAAACTACAAAGCAAGTGGAGAAACCCTTACCTACGGCGCTACTGACGATGCGCTTCCGCAGTTATTAGGTCCTGCTTCGGTGCAGAATATTCCTCAGGTCGAATATGCCAGCCGGATTGCGAGGCGCTGGGGAATCCTGTTTAACTATGCGCAAAATTCCTATAAAAGGAATGTTTATTTTGTGGAACCTTCTTTTCTGAAAATCCTGGATTATCATTTTATTAAAGGAAATCCTGCAACGGCTTTAACCGATCCCAATGCTATTCTGATTACTGAATCTACCGCCAAAAGTCTGTTCGGAACCACTGATCCGATAGGAAAGAGTGTTAAACTGGACAACCGGAAATATCTTCATGTTACTGCTGTGATTGCCGATCCGCCTAAAAACCAGACTTATAAATTCGATGTATTATTAACTTGGGCTTTGTTTGAGCAGGAATCTCCCTGGCTTGCAGGAACAGACTGGGGAAGCGGTTTTTGTAACACGGTGATCCAGTTAAAGAATCCTGATGATTTTAAGGCGGCGGATGCACAAATCCGTAAGATGATCTCCGCCAATCAGCCAAAAAGCAAGGCTGAAGCCTTTTTATTTCCGCTTAAAAAAAGTCATCTATACAATAACTTTGAAAACGGAAGAGCTACCGGGGGGAAAATAGATGAGGTAAAATTATTCCTTTTCCTGGCTTTCTGTGTTTTGCTTATTGCCTGTATCAATTATATGAACCTCAGTACGGCGCGTTCCGAAAAACGGGCAAGAGAGGTTGGCGTGCGTAAAACGCTGGGCTCATCAAGACGCTCCATTGCCTTGCAATTTTTTGCGGAGTCTTTGCTTCTGTCTTTTTTTGCTATAGGAATAGCTTTTGTTCTTACTGAAGCAGCCTTACCCTACTTTAATAACCTTCTGGATATACAGATGTTGATTTCCTACAATTCTTTTGAGCTCTGGGCCACCTTGCTTCTATTACTGCTGTTCACCGGTTTTGTTGCAGGCAGTTATCCTGCCTTCTATTTGTCTTCTTTTGTTCCGGTCAGGGTATTGAAAGGTTTTAATGGTGCAGGCCGGTCTTCGTTACCTTTGCGGAGGATACTGGTTGTTCTGCAGTTTGGATTCTCTATTTGCATGATCATTTCAGCTATTATTATTTATAATCAAATCCATTTTATTGAACAGAAACCGCTTGGCTTTGATCAAAACAATCTGGTTCAGATAGAACGTTCAGGTGAATTTAAGACACGTTCAAAAGCTGAACTTTTTAAAGCAGAGCTCTTTAAAGCTGGAGTGATCAGTTCTGCAACGGAGATGTCTAATGGCTTAACCAATGGAGGAGACAATTCTTCGGCATTTGAATGGCCAGGCAAATTCGCAGATGAAATCATCGTTATGAACTATAGGGCAACAGGTTTCCACTTTATGAAGACCATTGGTGCCAAAATGTTGCTGGGCAGAGATTTCTCCGAAAAATTTGCCCTGGATTCTTCAGCGGTTATTCTGAATGAAAGCACAGTAAGGGCCATGCGGCTTAAACAGCCTATAGGTACCCGGATCAGATGGGATAAAGCGGTTTTTACGGTAATTGGTGTGGTAAAAGATTACAATTACGAGTCTACTGCATTTAAAGTTTCTCCAACATTATTTTTCTCCGCCTATAAAGAGACCAACGTATTGCTTTTCAGGCTCAACCCGACACAAAATCTCAGCCGTTCTATTCAGAAAATTCGTGATATTGGTGCGGCCATCAACCCAGCCTATCCTACCGACATTCAGTTCATCGATCAAAATATGGCCGATAAGTTCAGGAACGAAAGAACCATGGGGGTTCTGTCTAATCTGTTTGGCGGTTTTGCAATTTTCATTTCCTGCCTTGGCTTGTTAGGGCTGGTTTTATATATTGCTGAACAGCGCAAAAAGGAAATTAGCATCAGAAAGGTGCTTGGTGCCGATATGAAGAACATTTTGATGTTGCTCAACAGGGACTTTATTAAGCTGGTATTGTATTCTAATCTGATCGCTTTCCCTATAGCCTATATCTTTTCAACGAACTGGCTCCAGAAATATGACTATAGGATTGCGGTCTCTGTATGGCCATTTCTTCTGGCGGCCTCTATATCATTATTGATTACTTTGTTAACCATCAGCGTTCAAACCTTTAAGATTGCTGCATCTAATCCAGCAGACGCGTTAAAACATGAATAAACTAATGTTTTGACGCGTCTGTCAGGGCCTGATTAAATGGTATTGACAGTAATTACAATTTTCCCCTGTGTTCTGCCGGTTTCAAGTGCCTGATGGGCATCAGCCATTTGTTCAAAATCAAAGAGCTGGGAGACATGAGACTTCAGCGTTCCATTTTCCAGCAGTCTGGCAATTTGCTGCATGTTATGCCCGCTCGACTCCACCATGGTGAAATAGCCATTGATCCCCATTGCTTTTGCTTTTTCCGTAACGGCTTCTCTCAATCCGGAGGGAATACTGATAATGGTGCCGCCTTTTTTGATCACTTTTAAAGATTTGTCAATATTTTCACCTCCTATGGCATCCAGCACAAAGTCAACATGACTTGTAAATTGCTCCAAAGGGCCGGCGGTGTAATCAATATGCTCATCGGCACCCAGGCTCAGTACAAATTCTTTTTTTGCCGCTGAGGATGTTCCAATTACATAGGCCCCAAGGTGTTTAGCGATCTGCACCGCATAATGTCCAACTCCCCCAGCTGCTGCATGGATCAAAACGCGGTCTCCAGCTTTAATCTTAGCATGATCTACAATCACCTGCCAGGCCGTTAAGGCGGCTAGTGTAGCTGCCGCGGCATCCGTATGACTGGTCTGCTTTGGCTTTAAAGCCAATTGATCTGCAGGTGCCGCTACATATTCTGCATAGGCTTTACCATGGCCGGGAAAGTTGACCATTCCAAATACTTCATCGCCGGCTTTAAATTCTTCAGATTTGGACGTCTCTACAATTCCAGAGATATCCCAGCCAAGGATCATCGGATGTTCATCTTTGATCTTTCCCGAAACTCCTTTTCCTTCGCGGGTTTTTATGTCCACAGGATTGATGCTGATGGCTTTAACTTTTATCAATATTTCCTGATCTTTTATTTCCGGGATCTGCAGCTCTTGTAGTTGTAACTGAGCTGTGGATCCAAACTCTTTTAAAATTATTGCTTTCATTGTATTCTGTTTTATACGTCAAAATTAGCGGTGTTTTTACAAATTCATTTGTACATCCATTCGTTAAATCAGTAATTTTACACCATGCATAAGGAAAGTTTATATGAACCCTTTGAGATCGTTTTTAAAGAACTGAATGAATGCCCCAAAAAGGCTCACGAGCACACTTTCTTTGAATTGGTTTATATTGTTGCTGGTACCGGACAACAATGTATTAATAAAAACAAATTTCCCTATCACAAAGGGCATATGTTTCTGATCACACCAGACGACTGCCATTCTTTTGACATTGAAGAAACTACCCAGTTTTTGTTTATCCGGTTTAACAATATTTATATCAGGAACAATGTCCTGCCTCAAGACCATATCCAGAAACTGGAGTTTATATTACAGCATGCCAATCATCAACCTGGCTGCATACTCAAAAATCAGGTAGATAAAACACTGGTAGAACCAATGATCAACGCAATTATACGGGAATACGTTAACCGGGACCTGTATAATAAAGAGCTCATCCGTCAGTTGGTCAACACACTGATTGTAGTTGTGGCCAGAAATATCGCAAAATCTCTGCCCGAAAAAATTAATGAGCAGTCGGAAGAAAAGGCACTTGATATTTTGGAATATATACAGAGTAATATCTATACGCCGGAGAAACTCACGGCCGAACATTTGGGTGCATCTTTTGGTATTTCAGAGTCTTATCTGGGCCGCTATTTTAAAAAACATGCTAATGAAACGCTGCAGGATTATGTGACCCAGTATAAATTAAAGCTGATTGAAAACAGGCTGTTGCATAGTGAACTTCGTATCGGCGAAATTGCAAGGGAGTTCAATTTTACAGACGAAAGCCATCTAAACAGAATTTTTAAAAAGTACAAAGGAGCCAGCCCATCGGCTTATCGCAAGGCAAGAAAGTCGGTTGTTTGATCAATAGGTTCTGGCACTTCACACGAGTCTATTAAAATAATCAATCCCGA
>NZ_DATMRL010000187.1:0-9617 GCF_035566355.1 Pedobacter sp. | reverse complement strand
ATTAGCTATAAAAAAAGAAAGGGTTGTTCCATCCAGACACTCCCCTATTCTAACCAAATATAAACCTGTATGAACGGGTTTTTCTTGAATTCTCCTCTTATGAAATGATTTGATAACAATCATTCTAAATGAGGCAGAATTTTTATCTCTATTTCAAATCTGATCAAAAGTCTGACCAACGAATTAATGATACAAATATATAAACCTTTCACATAGTGTACAAGTTACACTATTAAATTTAACAGAAATTTAACATTTCAATGATATTCTAAGCATACTATAAAAACGATTGCCAGCTTCTCTTATTACGTTTTTAATAAAAAATAGTAGCTTTATTTAACACTAACTTATAAAACAATCATGACGCTGCTAAAATTAAAAAACAAGTACCTATCCTTTTGCTTAATCAACCTGAGTCTTATTTCTTTTATTTCTAACGCGCAAATAAAAACACCACAAATCGATGACCGCATCATGATTCATCTGGCAGACCACCGCAGCCCAGCAGAAACAGAGACAATGATGTTCCTTTCCAATACTTTCAAATATGGAGAAATTGGAATCCCTGCAGGCTTATTGATTGGTGGAGTTATAGGGAACAATAAGGAGATGAGACAGAATTCTCTGTATGTTGCCAGCAGTACAGCAATTTCCTATGGACTAACACTACTTATAAAACAACTGGCTAAAAGACCTCGTCCTTTTGTTCAAAACATCAATATAGTACCTGTTTCCCGGCCCTCCAGTTCTTCCTTTCCTTCTGGTCACACCTCTACAACTTTTGCTTCGGCCACTGCATTATCAGTTGCTTACCCTAAGTGGTACGTCATTGCACCCGCATTTGTATGGGCTGGATCGGTAGGTTATTCCAGAATGTATCTCGGTGTCCATTATCCCACTGATGTTGCTGCTGGGGCAATTTTAGGCAGTGGTACATCACTCCTTCTAAACAATTTAAGGTCAAACAAATAGGCTATAAGAATAGAGCTATTTACTCCTTTTAGGTTTTGGCGACAATGCTTCTATTTCTTTCATATATGCAGCATAGGCTTGCTTGTAGGTGAATTCGCTCTTCGCTGGTTCAGAAATATAATTTTTAAAATCATCAAGATCACTCTCCGTAAATCCCATGCGAACAAATAATACTTTATCCTCCTCCCAATTTGCTGGATTAACCTTTTTATCTTGTAGTCTTTTTAACAACTGTAGTCCTTCTGTAAACTGCCGGTAAGCTTCTGTCTTTTTAAAATCAATAATATATTCCACCAGGGTCCGGTAGGTGGCAGGTTTCCCGGCCCTCACTTGTTCAATCATCATATTGGCGAGAACAGGCGCTTTTAAAAGAGAACTATCAACACCATCAAATGTCCCAAAATGTCTTAATATGCGTAAATCCCTTAAAAAAAGAGAATCGTTCAAATGGCCATTATGAAGTGCAAAATAAGGCTCTTCATCCAGAACACTTTCTTTAAAAGTCGATTGACCAAAAGCATTGTAGCCAATAAAAAGCCACACAACTCCTAAAACCATCCATTTTTTCTTCATTTCCAAGGAGCTTATACCTTTCATAATAAGGTCAAATATATTATTATAATTTCTAATGAGATCCCTGGTAGTTATTTTCTTGTTCAAAAATTCTGTATATTTCATTTCCTATATTTTAACCTTTGAAATCTATTACTATGATTCTGAAAAAAGGAGATCCTGCTCCGGATTTTAACCTCTACGCAACACCCGACCAAAAATTAAGCCTTGTTGATTTCCGGGGAAAACGTCTTATTTTAGCTTTTTACCCTGCAGACTGGAGTCCTGTTTGTAGTGACCAGATGAGCTTATATAGCGCTACATTAAAAATATTTCATGAATATAATGCAGAAATTCTTGGTATTTCAGTAGACAGCAAATGGTGTCATATGGCTTTCGCTCAGGAAAGAAAAATTCACTTTCCCTTACTTGCAGATTTTGAACCTAAAGGCGAAGTATCTAAAAAATATGGGATCTACGATACAAAAGAAGGAGAAAGCCATAGGGCCTTATTTGTAATAGACGAACATGCAATCATTCAATGGAGTTATTTATCGCCTGATGGCATCAATCCAGGAGCTGACGGCATATTAGATGCATTGGAAGAAATGAAAAGTGCACAATAGATGTATAAAATTAAAGGGCATCGGTTAGATTGCCCTTTAATTTTATAAACCATTTTAAAAATCTATATCAATCAGGCTCGTTAAAGGAATATGAATTCCGTTTTTGAGCTGAATATATTTCTCTGTTACTGACCAAACCGTTGTGTTCACTGTTTTTGGCCCATCTTTGGTGTTAAATGTAATTTCTGCTTTAGACTTAAACTCATTTCCAAGTCGTTGTGCTCCGTTTAGTTTATCCCTTAATTCTTCTGTGTGATTTTGTTCCGCTGGTATAATCTCACTTACCTCTATTGATTCCTTTTCTATTAATTCTCCTAACATAGTATAATGGCTAATTCTTTACTAAATATGCGTCTAATCTGTTTAAATAGCAATAAAAGAATAAAAGAGTTACAATTCAATGAAAATCAAAGCCACTCGCTAATGCTCAAAGACAACCGTTTTGTTATGAACAACAAAAACGCGATCATCAAACACAAGGCGCATGGCCTTTGCCAGTACTGCAGTCTCAATTTCCTTTCCCGACCTGACCATGTCAAGTGCCGTAAAAGAATGATTTACAGGGACAATCTGCTGCGCAATAATTGGGCCCTCATCCAATTCATTGGTTACAAAATGAGCTGTTGCTCCAATAAGTTTAACCCCTCTTTCGAAAGCTTGTTTGTAAGGATTGGCACCCGCAAAGGCTGGTAAAAAAGAATGGTGAATATTTATGATTTTATCTCTGAAACGGGCAATGAACTCAGGTGAAAGCACCCTCATAAATTTAGCTAAAACAATGTAATCCGGTTGACATGAGGTAATTCTATTGATTGTTTCTGCCTCGGCCCACTCTTTACCATTGGCATAAGGAACCAGAAAAAAAGGAATATCAAAACGTTCACAGATCCCTTTCAACAGATCATGATTCCCAATTACACATAGAATTGAAGCGCCTAATGTCCCAAAGCTATTTCGTATGAGTATATCTGCCAGGCAGTGATACTCTTTAGTAACCATTACAACAATCTTTTTCTCTGGCGCAGGATTAACCTGTATTTCCGAGTCAGGAGGTAAAATTTTCAGCAACTGTTTTTCCAGTAAGATTTCGTCTGAATACCCATCCACTTCCAGCCGCATAAAAAAACGACATTCTGCCTTGTCCACATGTTCACGCATAGAAATAATATTCAGCTGATTTTGAGATAAAATCCTGGAAATATCAGCAACGAGGCCAAGTTGATCTTTGCATTGTATGGTTATAATCATTCTGCTTAAATAAAAAGGCAAGATAACAATATCTTCCAATTTTAGTATTTTGCCAATAATCGATTATTTTTTTACTTAATAGCCGTTACTTCATGGAATTATACTATTCTTTTTCAGTCCTCATTGTACTTGCTTCTTTTTTCGCCTATTTGAACCTCAGGTATCTTAAACTGCCATCAACTATTGGTATAATGATTATAGCAATGCTTACCTCTATTCTTTTAGTAGTTACTGGCCATCTATTTCCTAAAATCTTTACGCACTTTTCAACCTTGCTCCAGGATGTTGATTTTACCGAAGTGCTCATGGGGGCTATGCTAAATTTCTTACTCTTTGCGGGGGCCATACATATTAACTTAAAAGATCTCCGGGAACAGCGCTGGCCCATCATGGTCTTTTCCACAGTAAGTGTAATTATCTCCACTTTTGCGGTGGGATTTCTCTTGTTTTATATTGGTCCTTTATTCTCCGTAAAATTACCGTTCATATTCTGCCTGCTGTTTGGGGCACTCATCTCTCCAACAGATCCAATTGCGGTTATGGGGGTTTTAAAGGAAGCCAAAGTAAAAAAATCATTGGAAACAAAAGTTGCGGGAGAATCCCTTTTCAACGACGGCGTGGCTGTTGTGATCTTTGCTGTTATTCTACAACTTGCAAAAGGAACAGATATAGATATTTCTTTCGCAAATATTTCCTGGCTGCTCGTTAAAGAAGCACTTGGAGGTTTTTTATTGGGCACATTACTCGGCCTGGGCGCGTCAAATGCCATTAGAAAAATAGATGATTACAAAGTAACTGTCCTTATTACACTTTCAGTCGTTATGGGCGGATATCTAATTGCTCATTCTATGCACATTTCTGGCCCATTAACGATGGTAGCAGCCGGAATCGTTATCGGCAATTATGGTCAGAGAACTGCGATGTCTGCCACAACGAAAGATTATTTGAATAAATTCTGGGAGTTAATTGACGAAATCCTGAATGCTATTCTTTTCCTTTTTATTGGCTTCGAATTGCTGATCATCAAAAACATTACCATCTATTGGAAAATCGGTTTAATATCTATTGCAATTGTATTATTTGCCCGCTTCATCTCCATTTATATACCCGTATTACTTATACCTTTTAAAAACAAATTCAGCAACGGCACCATAAAAGTACTGGTTTGGGGTGGTCTTAGAGGTGGTGTATCCATTGCTCTTGTACTCTCTATGGATGAAGGTCCCTATAAAGCCACGCTGGTTGCAGTTACCTATTTTGTTGTGGTGTTTTCAATTATTGTACAGGGTTTATCAGTAGGAAAAGTTGCTACGAGAGTTCTGTCTCAGGAAGAGATTTAGACCTCAACCTGGAAATTATCAGCATAATGAGTACAGAAAGCAGGATCAGGATCAGGTAACTTAAGCTAAGGTTTCTTTCATCTTTGGCTGGAACGATATTTACAATTCCGTAACTTAAAAAAGAGACAATTACGTAAGTAATACCACCAGTCAGACCTCCTGCTATCCCAGCATTTTTAGGAAACTTTCCAAGACAAAAAGTAAAGTAATTATTAAAGGTATACCCCGCTCCGATATGAATAATAAAAGCAAAGAATATCAATGAAAACAAATTTGTAACGAACTGTAGACTGAATAACA
The DNA here is from genome assembly GCF_035566355.1 of Pedobacter sp. Lineage (GTDB taxonomy): Bacteria > Bacteroidota > Bacteroidia > Sphingobacteriales > Sphingobacteriaceae > Pedobacter. Next base: position 4,579 of record NZ_DATMRL010000187.1, on the reverse strand, counting down.
TCACACAAACAAAAACAACCTGTAACACCAGATTTACTACAAGTCGTTTAAAAAATGGGCGGTTGATGGTTGCCTTGCCGATAAAACCGCCAACCATCCAGGCAAAACCAAGCACAAGAGAACTATACCCTGCTATAACCGGTGAAAGATTCAGATGATGCTCTATAATAAATGGACCTGTCATGTTGTAAATCATAACCATACAATAAGCCAGGCCTAACATGACAATGCCAAGGGTAAAACTAGCTGTCGTGATCATTGTACTATAAATATTTACGATTTTTTTGAAGTTAAATTCCGTAAAATGCACCAATGTTTCTCCGCTATAGATCAATTCCAATACCGCAAATACACCAGCAAGTCCAGCCAGAAAATAGAAATTTGATTCCCAGCCAAATAAATTTTGTAAGTAACCTCCTATAAAAGGGGCCACAATTGGACCTGTTGACCAGATAATGGAGAAAAGGCTTAAATAGTGCTTAAGTTGATCGCCAGTAAATAAATCTACAAAGTATGCCCGCTTAGCTACAACAATAGCCCCTACTGTTAGCCCGTGAATAATTCTCATCAAATAAATCAAATATATATGATGTGTTGTCGCGACCACGATACTTGCTAAAGCAAAAATAACCAGTGAAACCAGGCTTACCCGGTACCTCCCAAAACTGTCCAGTACACTGCCAATAAACAATTGAGAAATCCCGTAACTTATTAAAAACAAACTTAAGGTAAGTTGGACCTCAATGCTACTTACCTGCATTTTAGCAGCCATTGTTGGAAGAGAGGGTATATAAATATCTGTTGCAAAACCTGATAACGGAAGCAGTGCAAAGGCCAAAACGGTTGCCACACCTCTATTTTTTTCTTTCATAAACACCGCAAAACTACGATTTTAATGACCAAAGTAGTTTATGAAATTCAAACATATGATTATGCCATTCAAAGAACAGAATAACATAAAACAGATAAAAGAGACGATTATAGCAACTTATTACAAAGAAGGCTATTGATAATCAACGACCAGATCTCAGGATTTATAACACCACAATTCCTCATCGCTTAAAAATCGGACTACTTGTTTTTGGTTTAAACGAAAAATAACACAGGAGAATCCGTAGTCGTCACTTTCTATTTCCAGAACTTCACCCAAATTTATAATCCGGTCTGTCGGCTCAATTTCAGCAATGTGTTTTTTTACAATTTGTTCGTTTATGGTTATGGTTGTATTCAACATAGAGCATTAAATCTAATTTTAACAATAGGCTACTTATCTTACTAAATCGCAAGTCAGGCTAACTCAAGGTAAAATTACATATTCAAAACTATTTATCAACAACTATTTTATACAACATCTTCATAATGAACACTATTATTCTTCAATTTCACTTTACAACTTTCTTTATTTGAGTAGACTGCAATTACTTATCAAACAACATTTGACGTTAAGGACATACAGAATGTGTTCTGTATGTCCTTAATAATCTATTATCTTTTGTTCTGGGCCATTCCAGAATATGCTAGAATGTCTTCTGGTATACTCAAAGCATAACGATTGTCGTTAGCAGGCAACTCGTAATTTTTCCCGTCCAGGCTGCGTTTAAGCACAATACCGGCCCCTTGTCTGTTTAGACGTTTTACATCCATCCACCTCAACCCCCGCATGATTAATTCTTTTCTGCGTTCAAGGAGAATAACATTCAAGAGTTCCTTAGGATTTTCAATAACAATAAGTTTCAGTGTACCAGTTTTCCATCTTTTAATCAGTAAAGCATTCAAATCGGATAGAGCTCCCTTTACATCACCTTTTCTAACCCGGCATTCTGCACGCATTAAATAGACTTCATCAGTAGCAATTCCTCCGAAGATACCTAGACTATAATTTCCTTTAAAGCAAAATGTATTTTCCGCTATTTTCCTGAAATAAGCTGATTTACGAAGGTCATTATCATCATATGAACTGTATAAGTTATAATCAACTTTTGCCCTGCTTTGGGACAGCATCATATGATTCTGAAAACTATCAAAGCATATTTCTTTATTAAACCTTGGAAAAGGGGTTCTTAAATCTATATTGATATCCTTATTATAATCCAATAGCCCGCCGCGTTTCTGCAAATACAAATCTGTATATTTTAGACAATTATCATAATCTCCCATTGAAAGGTAGACTCTTGCCAAAAGACCCCAGGCCGCTGGTTTTGAGGCCCTTGTTTTTGCTAATGGCTCATCAGAAAGCAGGGAGCCAGCTAAAATCAGGTCTTCGGTAACTTGTCTGTAACAATCCGAAACACTAGCACGAAAGGAAGAAACATTAAAATCCTGGGTCGACCTTAAAGGGACTCCAAGATCCTGATCTGCAGTAGCTGGGTCATAAGCTGGAGCCCAGGTTAGCACGGCTGAAAAAAACTGCTTAGCCCGGACAAATAAAGCCTGGCCTTTTACATTCTCCCATTGAATTTGGTTAGATGGAGTTCTCTCTATTTTACTTAAATTATCCAATACCACGTTGGTACTAAAAACAACTCTATAGGCCGAGCTCCAGTCGTTAGTGGTACTTCTAAAAATGCGGTCATTTTGCCAGGTATACATTCTCCTATACTCTTCATAAGGAAGAGATTCCAAATCCGAACGGTTAAGATAATAGTCATCAGAACTGATTTCTCCTGCCGAAATATCCAGTGAATTAATGGTTCCTTCATCATCCAGCAAAGCTTGAAGATCTTCAAGATTAGACGGTACAATTAAGGATTGCAGTGGTTTTGGATCAAGAAATTTTTTACATCCTACAAATACACCCAGTATCAGTAAGATGCATATCCTATATTTTTTTATTTGCATAAATTTATTTTTTTTTATGAATTTGCATTACAAGCCAACACGTAAGCCAAATGAAATTGTTTTAGACGGGGCTAAATTCTGACCAGAAGCATAATCCGGATCGAGTCCTTTCTTATTTGCCCGCCAAAGCACCCCTATATTGCTTACACTGGCGTACAATTGAAGGCTTTTAAAGGCCAGTTTCTTAAGCAAATGCTCATCAAACTCGTAGCCAGCGGTAACATATTGCAGTCGGATATGGTCTCCCTTTTCGACATTGATTTCCGCACCATTATAAAATAAGTCCCGGTTATTGTCAGCCGGATAAATCAATGAGGGTACATTTGTAACACGCTCATCCCCTGGCTTTTGCCATCGGCTTGCAAATTCAGAATTACCCTGTCTCAGATCAAACAACCGACTATAGTTCAAGGAAGGTTTCCTAAAATAATAACCAAATTTATACACTAGCCTTACCGACAAAGAGATACCCTTCCAGGAAAAATCGTTTCCTATTGATCCAAACAGTGTAGGCATTACTGAGCCGTGATAAACCAGATCAGTCACCTTAGTGGAATCACCATATATTGCTGCATAATTCTTACTTACATGGCCGTTTATATATCCAAGGGGGTCGCCGGTACTCGGATCAAGCCCCTTCCATTTGAAAGAAAACATAGCATATACAGGCTTGCCCACAAGTGCAGAAATCAGCGGTGAACTTGAAATATAATCACTGCCTTTCGGTCCCTTTTGGTCATAAGAAGTCACCTTCCCAGTGTTGGTACTAAAGTTTAGCACAGTATTCCATTGAATACTCCCTTTCAGGTTTTGAGAATTCAAATTTATGTCAACACCACTACCGCTCATACTGGCCACGTTTTTTGTCAGACCACTGGTAATTCCTGTTGTATAATCAATCCTTGCAGCCCCAAAAAGATCCGTTCCCTTTTTCTGGTAATACTCTATACTTCCTCTTAATCTGCTGTTTCTGGTTTCAAAATCAAGTCCAAAATTAATCGTACGAATCTTTTCCCACTTCAATTCCGGATTACCATATCTGCTTACATAGGCATATTGGGTTTGGGTATTTTCGTTTGTCCAGGGAGAATAGGTAATTGTGGTTAAAGCAACCCGGGACGGGTCAGCATTTCCGCTAAAGCCATAAGATCCTCTTAGTTTCAAATAAGGAATTGCCTCACTGGAATAAAAAGAAGCCTTTGAAAGATGATAGGCTAGCCCCGCTGACCATAATGGCGTCCATTTTTCATTTGTATTCACTCCAAAAAGGTTAGAAGCATCTCTCCTCCCACTTAAGGAAAAAGTATACTTTTCATCATAGGTATAGGCGGCGTTTCCATAAAAGGAAATGAACCTGTTCATACTTTTATTAAAATACATCGGATTCGGAATCTGATCTACCTGACCTTCGGGCAATATTGTTGGATAAAAACTCACGTAATCTACATTGCCTGAACTTAAAGTAAGTGGATTATAGCCATAGGCTCTGAAATTAACTTCAGGACGTTCGATTTGTCGTATTTCACTTCCCAAAATACCCGTTATTCCATGTTTACCAATGCTGTGATTGTAATTGATCTGTCCACGCAATTGTTGAGATTGCAACAAATTATTAGAGAAGTCTGCGATAGCTCCCCTTGGCACTCTATAATTTACATCATTGGTTAACGGATCCGTATAAGTAAACCTGTTCACCAGATTCCTTGTAAAATAACTGTCTATGTCATAAACAGTTTTCCCG
>NZ_DATMRL010000186.1:0-5874 GCF_035566355.1 Pedobacter sp. | reverse complement strand
TAAAAAGACGGAAGAATATGTTGTTTCTAAAGAATTCCAACATAGATTAGATCAGATCCCTGCTCTAAAAACCGCATTTTATAGATTGACACCTGGGCGGCAAAGAGCATATCTTCTTCACTTTTCATCTCCTAAGCAATCCAAAACCCGCGAGGCGAGAGTAGAGAAATATATGCCACAAATTCTTAATGGAAATGGTTTAAACGACGAGTAATTAAGGGTTGGATTAGTTCCGTTCCTTACGCAGATTTCGATTGCACTTATATGTTCTTGTTGGAATTATATGAAAATAAAAAAGCCTTTAAATCTTAGATTTAAAGGCTTTTTTTAAGTCGGGGTGGCAGGATTCGAACCTACGACCTCCACATCCCAAATGTGGCGCGATACCGGGCTACGCTACACCCCGAACTTGATTTACAATTTAGTAACTGAGTTACTTCGTTGTTGGGATTGCAAAAGTAGAACTTTTGTTTTTAATTTCAAAATATTTTTTAAAAATTTTTCAGAAACTTTAATCTGATGTTGATTTTCAATTTCTTAGTCTTTCAAAAAAAAAGAACCAGTACTAATTTCCTTGTTCTCACAGCTACTTTCCCGTTTGCTGTGCTGCAAAGGTAAATAAAAAAGGCACACTTTTATAAGATAACGTATTTTTTGGAGTGGAAAAGGGCTAATGTATTCTATTTCAAGGAGAAAATTTTTATCAGGTTTGTTTGTAAGCCCGAAATCTCCTGTTTGCCTGTTCAGAGCCTTGTAAACATTAAATTAATACTGAGGTTAAGCATGGTTAATGTTAAGGTAATATCGAAATAGTTCTTTTGTATTAATTATTCGATTGAAAATCAAATCTTTTACTATATGGTTAACCGATACTTAAGGTTGCTTTTTTTTATATTGGCTGCTTTAGGGCAATTGTACGCTGTACAGGGCAGGGCTCAAACCGACAATCGTGAACTGCTGAAAAGAACGGAACAGCTGAGCAGGCAATTTCCGGATTCTGCTTTTTTATTGTTGAGAAAGCTCTATGCCACAGCAGAGAACGGTAAGGACATTCTGACAGCTGGGATTTGTATGCAACAAATGGGGCAGATTTGTTTTAACGAGGGACACTATGCTCAATCTCTGGATTTTTATCAGCGGGCGGAAAAGGTATTCAGTGAACAAAAGAATTCGGTATTATTGGCTGCGACGTTAAACTGCACCGGCCTGCTTTATTATTACAATAAACAAAATGACAAGGCCTGGAAGCATTATAACCAGGCTTTAGGTTTATATAGAAAATCAAATGACAGAGCTGGTGTTGCTGAAACCTATGGTAATTTGGGGCACTTGTTTGAGAAACGCCAGCAATACGACAGTGCTTCATTTTATCAGAATCGTGCACTTGCAGAATATAAGCGTGCCGGGAATAAGTTTGGAACAGCTAAGATCTATGAGAACCTGGGCAGTATTTATGAAGATCTGGCTAAATATGATTCTGCCTACCATTGTTTTAATACTGCCAGGGAGTTATATGAAGAAGAGCATAATGAGGTAGCGAGTATAGAGGTGGTCAATAACCTGGGAGACATACTAAGAAAAACAGGCAAATATGGCGAGGCTATGAAGCAGACACGAAAGGCTCTTCTACTTGCACAAAAAACAAACAACCTGTATCAAATCGGATCGGCTTACCGGGATATTGCCAAGACCTTTAGGTTGTTGAATCAACTGGATAGTGCTTATGATTATTTGGAGCTTAGCCGGAAATATACAATGGAGGTTTACTCTAAAGAAGGAACACAACAGACCTCTTTCCTTCAGATACTGTATGATACCGACAAGAAAAACAGTGAAATTGTCCGGCTGGAAAATATCAGGAAAACAAACAGAATTATTGCTATAGCTACCGGCTTGGTCCTTGTTCTGCTATTGATATTGGTCTGGACCATTTTTAGCCGGCAAAGGTTGAAGATCAGGGATGAGAAATTGATAGCCAGGAAGAATAGTGATGTATATAACGCGCAACGGGAGTTAATGGAGATGGAACTCCGGAATAAACAGCTGGAAGAAGAAAGCTTGAAACAAGAACTGGAACTAAAAACAAAGGAACTGACCTCACATACGCTCAACCTGATCCAAAACAACCAACTCCTTGAAGAGGTAAGGGAAAAGTTGCATGCCCTGGTGAAAGATGACAAACGGGATCAGAAAAAACAATTACAGCAAATTGTTCAGCAGATTACCCAGAGCTTTAACAATGATCAGCATTGGAAAGAATTTGCAAATATATTTGAACAGGTACATCAGAGTTTTTACGATCAGCTTAAAAAACTCAGTGATGATCTGACCTCTAATGATATGAGGCTATTGGCTCTTTTGAAAATGAACCTGGGTTCTAAAGATATTGCTTTATTACTTGGGATTTCTCAAGATAGTTTACGCATTGCGAGGTATCGTTTACGAAAGAAATTAAACATTCCAACAGGAGATAACCTGAGTACGTTTATCCAAACGATTTAGACTGGATTTGAGTGCTTAACAATGACTTAATATATGGATAATGAAAGGTTAATGGCGACTTTGTTGATTGTAAGTTGTTGTTTTACAGTCTTTTGTTGTTTTGTTTGTGACCTTGTTGCTTTGATGTATACGTCAGTTTTTGCATGTATCTTTTTTGTATACGGTGCTTTTTACAAAGCCCGGTTCTGAGTTCCCAAATTTGTCCTGTCAAAAATAAACGGCAGTCAATTAATTAAAAAATGAAGCGATTTTTACGAACACTATTTTTTTTATTATCAGGTATCACCGCAGCCCATGCAACAACCATTAAAGGGCGGGTATACGATTCAAAAACGGGAGAAACCCTGATTGGAGCAACAATACAGCTGGAAAAAACAGGCTTGGTCACTTCTACTGGTCTGGACGGTTCTTTTGAGCTAAAACATGCGCCAACAGGAAATTTTGTCTTAAGGGTATCTTATCTAAGGTACAAAACTGTATTGATGCAGCTTGAGATTCAAAAGGAAGACAACGACAAGCTTAAAATCTACCTGGAAGAGCAGAATGGAAAAGATCTGAGTGAGGTGGTTATCCAGGCCAAACATGATGGCTCTGCTGAAAAAACGGCACGCAGGCTGGAACAGCAATCCGTGCCCCTGGTCAATATGGTTTCAGGAAGGGCAATGGAAGTCTCTCCTGATTTGACTGTGGCGAATGTGATTCAGCGGGTTTCTGGTGTTTCTATTGAGCGTAACAGCAATGGAGATGGTCAGTACGCCATTTTAAGAGGGATGGATAAACGATATAACTATACCTTAGTTAATGGTGTTAAAATTCCAAGTCCAGACAATAAATATCGTTATGTGCCACTGGATATTTTTCCATCGGAACTTCTGGAGCGCCTGGAAGTTTATAAAACTTTGACACCTAATATGGAAGGTGATGCGGTAGGTGGGGTAGTGAATATGGTGATGAAAGATGCTCCTCAGCGTTTACAAATTAATGCGAATATAGCAACAGGCTATAATCAAATGTTCTTTGACCGTAGTTTTATGAGTTTTGATGCTTCCAGTATCAATCATAAATCACCATATGATCTTTATGGAAAAAATTACCAGGCAACCCAGAATGATTTTCCAAAAGGAACACGGGATTACAAATCGGCAAGCCCTGCACCAAATCTTGTAGGTGGACTTTCCATTGGACAACGGTTCCTGGACAATAAACTTGGAGTTATAATTGCTGGTAGTTATCAGAATACCTACAGAGGGTCCAACAGCACTTTTTACAATTCCGCAGTCGTTGATGCATCAAATAAGTACGGTAAAATTATCGGTCTGAGTGAAAGACAATATTCTGAACAGCAAAAGCGCTATGGTTTGCATGGGAAGATTGATTATATCTTTAATCAGCAAAATAAGATCAGTTTATACAACACTTATGTGAACCTGGTTAACCAGCAGGTGAGAGATGTAAAGGCTACCGATTTCTCCACAGATTATGATCCATCTATCGGAAAGGCGGAACTGAGTTACACAACACGTTCCAGGCTAACGGAACAACAGATCTACAATTCCACTCTTCATGGTGACCACAAACTGATTGGGGATCGCTTAAAAATTCAATGGTCGGCAGTCTATTCGTCGGCAAAAAACGATGTTCCCGATAATACATCTATATCATTAAGCGGGAAAAAAATTGATTTCACAGACCAGAGGACTGTGGTAAAGACTAATGGAAGCAGCAGCAGATGGGAACGCAATACAGATGAAGACAAAGCTGGATATCTGGATTTAACTTACACCGCAGATATTGGAGGAACAAACGTAGACTTTAGTGCAGGTGGCTTATACAGAGATAAACAAAGGGCAAGTTACTATAATAATTACACCCTAACGCCAGCGAACTCAGCGGCATTGTACGGTAAGGATTTTATTAATTATACGGATATTGCTTTTTCGATTCAAAATCCTGCGGGTGGGGTTAGTAATCCTTTAACCAATAATGCATCGGAAAAGATAACTGCCGGATATGGTATGTTTAAATTTACAAGTCATGACCTGCAGGTTGTTGGTGGTATAAGGGTAGAACATACCAATCAAGGATTTGAACTTCTTTTTCCGGCCGAAGAGAAATTTCCGAAAGGAGAGCAAGTCTATACTGATTATTTGCCAAGCCTGAACCTGAAATATGGGCTATCTAAACGTGAAAACCTGAGGGCATCCTATTTCCGTTCTTTGAACCGCCCTGGTTTTTATGAAATCCTTCCTGGTAAAGTGGTTAATGAAGAATATCAAGAGCGTGGAAATCCTGATTTGAAAAGAGCTTTAGCAGATAATTTTGATTTACGCTATGAACTTTTCCCCAATGGAACAGATCAAATCCTTGTAGGGGCATTTTACAAGCGAATTAAAGATCCTATAGAATACATCTTTAAGCCAGATGAAACCCGAGGACAGGATATTTATTATAGTCCAGGTAATTTTGGAGTAGCAAAGAACTATGGAATTGAACTGGACTACATTAAGTTTATCAGTAAAATCGGAATAAAAGCAAACTATACCTATACGCATTCCAGCATCACTACACCAAAGAGCTCACGGGTTATCAATGCCAGCGGATCTCCTGAAAATCTTATTGTTGAGCAAACCAGGCCGCTGTACGGACAGTCTGCCCACGTAGCAAATTTATCATTGCTTTATAAAAGCACTAAGAAAAAGTGGGATGCCCAGGTTGCTGGTTCTTATACCGGTCCAAGAATTAATACAGTTTCGCAGTTTGTAGATGCGGACCTATGGCAGGAAGGCTTTATCCAGATGGATGCTTCAGTAGAGAAGGGATTTAAAAATGGCCTTAGTGTTTTTATAAAGGCTGGAAATTTACTGAATACCCCATCGAGGCTTTTTATAAAAGGGACTAATCCCGGGGATGCGGCATTTGCTAAACAAGTTGATGGAAGAACCATCATTCGAGATGACGAATATAAGCAGACATATTTGCTGGGATTACGCTACAAACTTTAATGAATAAGTACATTTTAAAAACAACGAAAATGAAGTTTAAACAGTTATTTATATATTTTGCCTTGATGAGTTTAGGTCTGTCGGGCTGTAAAAAGGCAAATAGCGATGTAGACCCAGATACAGGAAACGGTACGGTTGCTGGTGATATTTCTGGTGTTTGGCAAAAAGGAAGTACACAGATCATAAAAGGGGACGTTATTGTACCTGAGGGGAAATCATTGATCATTGAGGAGGGAGTTACTGTACTCATGGACACACTCGCCAAGCCAGAGTTTATTGTAAAAGGTAATCTCTATGCTCAGGGTACTGCAGAAGCACCGGTAAGATTTACAGTTGATCCCGTATTCAGGACGGAAGCGAAAAAATTGGG
>NZ_DATMRL010000185.1:0-5596 GCF_035566355.1 Pedobacter sp. | reverse complement strand
TATGTGCAGAAAAAAAACCAGGGATACCAGAAAGATAACGTGATCTATTTTGAAACTGAAGGAAAATTCAGAGACAATGTAAATTTTGCCATTGAGGCCGTAAAAAAAATCCCCGGTGTCCTCAATGCCTCAAGCATAGACCGGGAACTACTTGGAGACCTGAGTTATACTTTTGGAGAGTTTAGCTGGGAAGGAAGAAATCCAAAAGAGGCTATTAAATTTCAAAGGGCAACGGTAAATTCTGGTCTGATAGAAACTTTAGGTATTAAAATGGCCGGTGGGAGAAGCTTTTCCAATAAGTTTGGCGCAGACACATCAAAGATCATCATCAATGAAGCAGGTATAAGAGTGATGCGTTTGAGTCATCCGGTTGGCAAAACATTTATGCTTTGGGGTAAAAATTACGAGATCATTGGCGTAATCAAGGATTTTCATTTTGAATCCTTGCATGAGCCTGTAAAACCTATGTTTTTAAGATATACCCCTGTTGGAACCAACAGAGTGATGGTCAAAATTAGTCCGGGTAAAGTAAAAGAAGTTACAGACGATTTACAGAAATTAAACGCAACCTATAATCCTGGCTTCAGCCTGAGTGTTAAATTCCTGGACAAAGATTTCCAGGCGCAATACATTGCAGAAACCCGGGTATCGGTATTGTCCAGGTACTTTGCTTCTATAGCTGTCGTTATCTCTTGCCTTGGCTTATTTGGTCTGGCCATTTTTACAGCCGAAAGAAGACTCAAAGAAATTGGCATCAGAAAAGTTTTAGGTGCCAGCGAGATGAATATTGTTTACACTTTATCCAAAGATTTTGCTAAACCGGTGTTCTTTGCAATCCTGATCGCTTTACCCCTAAGCTATGTAATGACCAGGTACTGGTTAAACACATTTGCTTACAGGATGGAACTCCAGCTCTGGTATTTCTTCGCAGCAGGTGTACTGGCCTTGCTGATTGCCTGGCTAACAGTGGGCTTGCAAGCGATAAAAGCTGCCGGAGCAGATCCAATTCACTGCTTAAGAGAGGAATAGATCAGATCAGGCTTATTAAGATGGAAAGGGTACCATTTTAGCACAGGAACATACACAGCTGGGGTCTGAGACCTTAAGTAGTTTCAGGAAATACCGATAAAAACCAATTCTGTCCTGCATTCCGGAACTATTTTCTCCCTTATTACACTCTATGCTGCCATTAATGAGGTTAATGGTCATTCCGAAACCTGGTGCATAACCTGATGCCTTTTCTACCTCTGAGGGTTTCCATTCTCCGGTCATGACTGCATGTGCCGATGGTTTCCTGTTTTGTGGCGTCATCCAGAAATAAATAGCGGTTTTAAAAGATAAAACCGGATCCTTAGTCACCAGATCTGGTTTACCCAATAATATATCAGGGTCTCCAAAAATAACGGTAGAGGCAAACCCATAATTACCGTTATAACTCAATTGTAAAGGACCTCTTCCATAATATTTCTGACCAGCTACAGCTGGATATACTTTATTTTGGATTACATAATCAAGATCTGTACGGAGTTCATGTGTCAGCATCAGTCCATCATCAAACTTTCCATTTACGCCATTACGTGTTTCATGAGCAATATGGGCAAAAAAAGCTGCTGCTTCCTTTTTATTGAGATTTGCGCAGAAATCACCATAATTGATCTCTGTACTGGAATAAGGTTCTTTTTTCGCCCATTCCTGTTCCCAATCTGGATCCTGGCGTACTATTGTACTTTTCCCTGTTAACAGATCAGTTTTGGTTATTTTAAAGATCCATATCCCTCTTTTTTCAATTCTGATTTTAACTACTGACATTTCCGAAACTGCCTGTTTCAATGATTTATAGGAAAAAAACTGATTATGCCGGGGGAAAAACCGGTTAAAATCCTTTTCTGAAAAAAATGAAAGAAGAGAGGATTTCCGGGGCTGAGCATATAAACTGCAACTTGCTTTAAATGTAGCTATCGCCATAACTAAAAAGAGTACACTCATTTTCATTATTATGTTTTTCATCAGAATATATTTTTTTTAAAGGTTATGAAGCTATCATGGGCTGCTTAATTTTATTGTTCAACAGTTTCTGGTTTTCGAAAATACCAAAAAACCAGTAGATGAAAAACCACAAATCCTGGGATTGCAGAAGCTCAAAGTATGGGCGATTTTTGCCGCTATATTCATCTATAAATTTAAATAAAACCTATGAATCTTATTGTATTTAAAAAACAAACTTTGAAAATCGCAGCGCTTATTTCTTGTATGGCCATTATGGTTTCATGTAGTAAAAGCAAGGATGATGGTCCTCAATCTCCAGACAGCAGTTATCCAAAAGAAGTGACTATAGAATATAGAATCACTTCATCAGATTTAACTAAAGCAAATGTTATCTTTTCTAACGAAACAGGAGGAAACAGCAATATTAGTGATGCTGCACTTCCTTTTACAAAAACATTTAAAAGAACTGTGAAATATGCTGAAGCAGCTTCTATCGGCGTTACATCTTATGCCGGAGGTAATATTAAAGCAGAGATTTTTGTTGACGGAAAATCGGTAAAAACCGAATCTTACTCAGGAAATCAAGTCGTTACAGGTTCACTGGTCTACCCATTCATGTAAATTATTATGGTCGTTGTCTTCCCCTTTGGGAGACAGCGACCATTGTTTTATAGAAATTATTTTGCTTTCTCTATATCTCTCACAGAAGCGACAGCAGACGGCGAGGTATGATCTGCCGAGGGAAAAGGAACCAAAATCTTATTCCTGTCGTTATATGCTCCCAATTTATATTTTTCTTCATCGGGCTTAAACGCTTCATCTTTATGATCTAAAGCCGCCGCATCTTCTGTTTTAAAACCAGCTGCAATCTCTTTATGTCGCTTAACAACTAATGTATCGCCAGAGAGACGCAGCACTTTCATCATAGTTACGCCCTGAGATCCGCTCCCATCTGCGTTTCCATGTAAAAAAACCATAAGCAAATCACCTGGTCCTGTGGTGGAAAAATTCGCCTCCAGGGCCTTGAGTCTTTCCGATTCATTTGCAGCCCTGTTCTTATTCAGTACAGGTGCAATAACGATTAGTGCCAAAAAGACCCCTGCAATAATATACAGGTTACGAAACAGGCCCCAGGCAAAAGGAGTTTCCTCTTTTAAATTTTTTGCTTCAGTTTTTAATTCCTCTGTCCACTGTTTTTTGGAGATAATGGCATCTGACGCCACATCGACAACGACCACTTCTTGCAAGCCCAAAGTTCCTATAGGTCCAAAAAGTGACAAATATTTCTGTTTCACAAACAGTTCTACATTTTTTTTCTCTTTGGAATCGAGAGTTGCGTTAATTGAAATATTCCGTGAATTCAGGACTTTTTCATTAATATCATAAATTATAACCATAGATTAAGAACAACTCAAATATGATACCAATCTATGGGTAAGATAATCCAGATTGTTCTTTTCTAAGTATTAACCAACAGCATCTTCATTTCTTTTTTCTCTGTTCCCTCCAGTTCCAGGCGATAAATATATTCCTCGGCGTTCGGATTCCCTGTTTTCACCATATATCGTATTGACCATTTCAGCAAGGCAAACTCTCTTTTGCTACCTCCATAAACGCGGTTGATAAAGCGAAGAAAAATAAGGTCAGCATTTAAATTAAACTGCTCTAAAAGTTCAATAAACAAGAAGTATTCGAAAACATTTTTATCGAGAAAATGTATGTTTTTTAGATCTTCCATCAGGATACCATCAAGTAATAGCTCATCATAGGCATTTTTAAACACCATTAATTCTACGCTAAACAGATCCAGGTTCACCTCATCTTGTTGCACCCCATACCCCATCTGCTGGACAAGTTTTTTGAGGAGCAGGATTTTTTCTGTATAATTATTGGACTGATAAATCTTCTCTTTTATAAATCTGGCAATTACCTCCTGGTAAATTACAACTCGATTGTGGTGATCATTCTTATTCTCCATTTTAAATTGGAAGTAGAATGGTATATAAAATGGAAATTTCAGCAATCCAAACAGCTCAGGTTCAACATTAAAAAGCCCAAGATTAGCACATATCTGATCGACTTCATTTTGGCTGAGTAATGGAACAGGAGAAACATATGCCGGAACTTTTAGTCTTTTATTTAAACATTTCCAATCTTCTGGGGATACCGCCACAACAACTTTTATAAATCCAGGAACCAGGCGGTTCATAAAGTCAGCGAGGTATTCACTATAGTCGTCGATAATCAGAATCAGTTTTCTATTTTCTTTCGGCAACTGATCAGAAAGCAGGTCAAAAAGCTTTTTAGAATGATTTGCAAAACCAAGAAGCGCCTTAAGCTGATTTTCAAGCTGAAGTTTTGTTTTATTATGAGTTAAAAAGAGCTTTGCTTTCACAAAAAGGACAGAATAACCTTTATAAATCGTTTCTTTATCGGAAATATACTTATCCACCAGCCGGCTAAGTAAGATTGTTTTACCATAACCAGGCGGGGCTACAAATGCCATAAAATTAAACCGGCCATCACAAAATTCTTCAAAAGCATGCTCAGCAAACTTTCTGCCTACAGTTGTTTGGTAAGGCAATCCAGATCTGCAACTGATGTTTTTTAATGTAATCCTGGTAATCCTGTCAGCTTGATAACTTACTTTTTTCCATATATCTTCTTTGTCATCAAAATACGCACTACCCTCTGCAAGGGATTCAATGTATTCCGGTTTTCCAGCATACTCACACAAGGCTGTGATGGTGTACCTCGAAAAAGCAAACTTCGTAGCTGCAAATCCAAAAAGTCGTTTTAACGTTGTCTCACTGACATTCTTATCGAATTCTTTCCTGATATCTATCGAAATCCGTTTACAGTCTGCAGGCGTTACGTGACTAAGACCCGCTTTATAACATATAAGCGATTTCAACTTATCAAGGAGAGGCTTCTCATCCATATATAATCAAATTTCCATGATACTGAAATGCAATTTAGTGTTAAGGAATATTCCTTTAACTGCATTTTCAGTTTAAATTTGATAAATATCATGATTTTATTCTATTTATTATGTAATCTGTTACAATAAACTGACTACCCTTAAAAATCAATTAACATTTCAAAAAATCAGCATAAAAGTCTGGAATTTCACTCTTACAGATAGCCATGATCGTTTTCTCTTTCTCATATTCAACCCTAACAATCTCAACATCAACATCTTTACCATTAATAATCAACATACAATAAGTTGCTAAACGTCCGGCTTCTTTTGATCTGCCAACCGAACCACAGTTTATTAATAACAAATCTGATGAAGCATTTTTTACAGCAGAAATTTTCCGAATGTAAGGCAAATGCGTATGCCCCATCACCAGAACCTCACTTTGCTCAGCCTCCAGCATCTGATTTAAATCTGCGGCATCATGATCTTCATAGACATATTCTTCATTACTCCTTACACTGCCGTGAACGAGCAAAATATTTTGTATAGTTGTTTTTCCAAAGTTCAATTTTATCTGACGGGGTAAACTGGACAGATAATCTTTATTCGTCCGGGTTAGTATTTTCTTGGTGTAACGAATAGCCAGAGTTCTTGCTGCTGTTTCTTCTTCACTATGCTTGGCAAGAG
>NZ_DATMRL010000184.1:0-5670 GCF_035566355.1 Pedobacter sp. | reverse complement strand
AGTTCTCATTAATGCTTTTAAAAGGTTTCATCAATAAGAGCGGTAGCCCCGGATCTCCGGGGCTATTTCTTAATAGGTTAGAATCACCACAAATTAATCGCCTATATATCCCTATGAAACATTCATATAACCTGTCGCCTTGATAGGAAACTGGCCCGTTCACTGTAAAGACACAGGTTAAACATCGGCATTCGGGAAATATAGTCAACTCAACGGGAAGTAGAGATATTGCCGCAACTTTCTAATACGGCTAGGTTTGTATTGTCATTTAGGTTATAAAATCATAATAAAACTGAATACAATGAAAAACTTAATAATTAGAAAAATGAGTGGCGTATTGGTATTGGCCACCTCTGTATTGGTATCCTTTACTTCTTGCACTAAGAAAGATGATCAAATGGTTTCCACACAATCTAAAGGCATTACTATAGAAAATGTCTTAGAAAGCAAACCATTAGTCCAATCGGGAACCTTTAAAGGGACTGGTACTCCTCCAGTAATTTTACCTGGCCAATCTGTAAGTTTTAGTTTTTATGCAGGACCTGGTCAGTTTCTTAGTTTTGCCACTATGTACGGATGGAGTAATGATCTGTTCTTTGCTCCGGAAAACCCCGGGATCAAGTTATACGATGATGCAGGTAAGCCTATTACAGGAGATGTGTCCTCTCAAATAAAACTATGGGACAATGGTACACGTATCAACCAGGTACCAGGCATTGCCGTATCCCATCCCGGTACAGCTGAGGCAACATCAAAAAATATTACCGAAATAACAGGAACTGATGCACAAGGTAATACCTACCTATCTGCGTCGCAGTTGGTAAAAGCGAGCCTCGCTTATGATGGCAATTCAAAATTCACGATTACATTAATGAATAACTCTGGGGGAACAGCTAATGCAACTCCTTTAAGCCCAGGTGTGTGGGCAATTTCATACAATGTAGGTGGCAACCTTCAAAATGCCATGCCTATTTACACCAAAGGACAGCCAACTGCCAATGGACTCACCAATATTGCCGAAATGGGAGATAACGCTGTTTTGAATACCTACCTTGCCGGTATTACGGGTATTTTTACGCCTCTTTCTCCGGTATTGGTGGTCGTATATAGTGGTAATGAAAATCCATTTTATAAAACCGGAGAGAACGATCGTGGAGAAGGACTGAAAAACCTTGCGCAGATGGGTAATGCGGATATTTTAGCCCAGGCCCTTCGTACAAAACCAGGAGTAAAAAATGTGTATGTTCTTAAAGAACCTACAACTACAGTATTGTTACCTAAAATTGGAACTACTGGCGGAGGTAAAGTTACACAACAGCTTACACTTGCTACCGGAGACCGCATAGCGATTGCCACCATGTATGGATTTAGTAAGGACTGGTTCTTTGCAACCAAGGGCAATGGTATTGATGCTGCGGCAACAGGTGATGTGTCTTCTTCCATTGCTTTGTACGATAACGGTACCGCACTTGATTTGTTTCCTGGAGCGAGCGGTACAGCCCCTGCAGAAAGTAAAGCTATAAACGAGGTACCCAATCCTAATATGTATACCACACTTCCGGCAATTAACCAAATCATAAAAGTTACCATCAATAAATAACCAGTGCAATTGAAAAATGGCAGTTTCGGCGCAGGATGCATTTTAGTGTTACATTTACTGTAAATATTATAACTTATCATCACTCAAAAAATGGAACTATTATTTGAAGATAAAAAGACCGGAGGCTTTCTCACCATGCAAAGAGAAAGCCCCGGTCTAAAAGGAGATGGTATTTTAAAAAGCAGCACGATCAATAGTATTGTTTACAATAAGAATGCTCCTCAAAAGGTAATGATCGATGAGGTACCCTATATTCTGGAAAGCAATACGATCCTGACTCTTATGGCCAATCAGCACTTTGTATTTGAACAACCTGAGCAGCTAACTGCCTGGCAGTTTAACAGGGAGTTTTATTGTATTGTAGACCACGATGCAGAGGTTGGATGTGTTGGCTTTATTTTTTATGGTACAAGGCAACCACTTTTTACACTCCTTTCCAGTTTAGACAAATTGGAAATTGAAATAATTGAAAAGTTATGTATTGCAGATATGAAAACAATAGACCGGATGCAGGGAGAAATGCTTCGTACCATGCTCAAACGTCTTATCATCAGTATTACCCGCATCGCCAGGAAGGCTTGTAACAATCCAGAACTGTCTGATGAAAAATTGGATTTGGTTCGTATGTTTAATCTGTTGCTGGAAGGTCATTATAAAAATGAACATGAAGTGCAGTTCTACGCACAAGCCTTAAATAAGTCGCCCAAAACACTTTCAAATCTTTTTGCATTGTTGGGCGTAGGTGCACCCTCCAGATTGATAAAAGACAGGGTTATTCTTGAAGCCAAGCGGTATCTTCAATACACTGATAAATCGGCAAAAGAAATAGCATATTCCCTGGGCTTTACTAGTCCCGCACATTTCAGCCGGTTTTTTAAACAACATACCGGAAACAATATTTCAACCTTTAAAACTAAATTTAATATAAATGAACTTTAAATATTTCATAACAGGTATTGCACTTGCATTTGTCACCATGATGGGTGTTGATGAGGCGAAAGCCCAGGAAATTTACCCTGAAAAAGCAGAAGATATAAGCCCGCTACTTATAGGTGAGAAGATTCCACAAGTTAAATTGACAGACGCTATTGGTCATGTTTTTGATCTGAATAAAGCGGTTAGCGCTAAACCCACTATATTGATTTTTTATCGTGGCGGATGGTGCCCGTATTGTAATCTGCAATTATCAGGATTACAAGAAATAGAAGAAGAGTTGAGAAAGACGGGGTATCAGATCATCGCTGTTAGCACGGATAAACCCGATAACCTAAAAGAGAGTGCAGAAAAAGAGAAACTGAGTTATACCTTGCTTTCCGACGATGATCTGAATTTTGCCAAACAATTAGGTATCGCATTTAAAGCACCAGAAGCCTATCGTAAAATGCTGGTCAAAACTACAGCCGAAAAAAATACAGATATGCTTTTACCCGTACCTTCAGTATTTATCCTGAATAAGAATGGGGAAATCCGTTTTGAATACATCGAACCCAACTTTAAAGAACGAATTAGTCCGGAATTGTTGAAAGCGGTTGCGTCCACTTTGTATAAGGGTTTATAAACCTCTAATTTGTAATATGAGTTGAATTAACGGTTTATATAGGAGCAGTACCAATGTTGGCGGCAGGTTTTAGTTTCCCTTTTATGATTATACTTCGTAATTTCATAAATGGTTTCTCTACTATCAAGTGTAGTAAATATGCTGCCAATATGCAGGTTATTATACAAATTATGAGCATTATATTACTTTCTATCTTAAATTGATCCAATAATTTGTGTGTTACGTGAATTATACCTTTATGTGTCAAATAGATTGCAAAGGAAAGGTTTGCAATAAACGTGGTAGTTTTTGAATTCCACTTATACAAAAAGCTTGTCGGGCTAATTGAGCCTAAAACTATAAATCCAAAGCCAAGTGCGACCAATGGAAAACCAAAAATGGAAGCGCTAAATGTTTGTTGGTCTTCACATAATAAGTAGGCACTTGTCAAAACACATAAACTTAGTAGAATAAACTGATTTCCATATTGTGAAATTTTACTATAAAATTTTGGCAAGAAAACATAAATACCTGCAAGCGAAATGCCAACTAAAAGTCCGTCTAGACGGCTATACGTTGGATAATAAATGTATTTGTGCCAATACATCCAACTGTAATCATCTTCAATTTTAGGTAGATACAAGTATTTATAACAATAAAGTCTAATTCCAAAACCAAATAAAAACAGCGCTATTAATAGCCAATATGATTTAGCAAATAGTTTTTCTTTTTGTAAGAAAATTAAAACTATAGGAAAAAACAAATAAAAATGTTCTTCTACACATAAAGACCAAGCGTGAGAAAAGGTTCCAAAATCCTTTACATCAAGCCCAATATTTTGAGTAAAAGTTAAAACCTTCCAGAGTGGTGGCAGTGCTTCTCTTTCCCTGAAAAATGGAAAGCAAAAATAAAGTCCAACTGTTACCAAAAACGCAGGAACTATCCTAAAGAATCGTTTAATAAAAAAGATTTTAAATGAAATAGTTTGTTCTTGTTTGACTTGATAGAAAATTTGAGAAGAGATTAAAAAACCACTCAACACAAAAAACAAGTCAACGCCTGTCCAACCGAACGAAGCTACATCTGGTAACCATTCCGGTTGTCCACGAGTAACTATAAAATAATGATAAAAGAAAACTACTATAATCGCTAATGCTCTTAAGTGGTCAAGTCCGTATAATTTCTTATGAATGTCTAAGCCTGATTTTGTGGTCATTTTATTGTTTGCCTTGCCGGTTGTTCTGTAAGTTGGCAGTTTGGGAAATTACCGCCACTAGTTCACTTACTTGATGCTCGCCATTTCTGTTGTAGCATCTTGCGTTTTTCGTAGTCCGTCAGTAGTCTATTCATTACTGCTATTCTTTCCTCATTTACGGGAGTTGTCTGGCATAAATAATCCACCATATTATTGATATCATGGAACTGATTATCATTAGCAATTTTACCGCTATCTATAATCTTATCAATCCGTATATAGTAAGCACTGAAGATATTAATGTCAGATTTGGTTCTTACCTTCAAGTAATCATTAAATTTAGAATCCTTAGTTTCAACGAACCGTTCAGTTAGATCACGAAACCACTGTTTTAATCTAGTAAGCCTACCCTTGACATAGTTTTCCTCTACTTGTACCTTTAGATTAATATAATATTGCCGGGAATCAAAGTCCGAGGTTACAATATGAAAAGAGGGGTTTTCTAAACAATAGTCTAGGGTTGCTATCAATAGCGCCTTATACTTATCAAGCTCAATAGCCTTCGCTTCCTTCGATAAAACTTCTTTCTTCATGGTAACACAATATCCACTTTTTATTCAATAATCTATTATTAAAAGGAAGCTACACTTTTTTGGATATTTGTATGATGGTTTTGTTATCTAGAATTATATATTTAAACATGGGATTGCTGCTGCCTATACCCTGAGGTGGGAAATTGGTAAAGATAGGGCAGGAAAAAAGTAATTAGGTTACCTAAAGTCGAAATCGACAGTTTTACTGATCAAATCCTATAAAGTTCGATATCTTTAGTAATGGTAAAAATTATAAACCCAAAATATGAACTTTCTAAATGCAAAAACCGTTTGGGCAAATAAAGAATTTATTCCGTTTAAACTTTGTATTGCCAGCATCTATGTGATTATAGGTAGTTACTTCCATAATTTCTTTGAAAGCTATTATGTTCCGCTTTTTATTTTGTTTGGTATTTCTGTTGTCTGGACTGTGGCTTTGTGGCTAAAGAAAATGAAAAGCAAAAATTAATGTGTCTTTTCCTGATTAGGGGGCAGGTTTTAGACGAAATCAATTGGAACTCTGAGGTCGTTAATTAATACCGTCTAACAAATGATATATTTGTTAAATGAGTAACTTTGTTAAGACCAGTAATGAATTGGAATCTGATCTGGACAAGTGGCTGTACTCCTTAAAGCACTTAAGCGATATGGATGATATGCCGCCACATTTACGAAAGACGATTTTTGAGAAACTATATAATATAGCGGATTATACAAAGATGACAAAGGAAGAACAGGACATATA
>NZ_DATMRL010000183.1:0-6135 GCF_035566355.1 Pedobacter sp. | reverse complement strand
CCAGACTAAATTTCGCATCGGCAGCGCCTTTATCCCGGATAGAAAATTCATAGGCCTTTGGATCAATCTCAACAAAAGTACTGACAGCTTTATAGGCCTTATCTCCTATAATTGTCGCTCCTCCTTTTATAGCCAGATCCAAAGCACCGGCATCGGGGGATAAATTAATAAACCTGATAAAAGCTTTTTCAGTGGTTTTACTTACATCATCTGTATTGAACAAATAATCAAGTTTATCTCCTTTATCAATCAGGAATAAAGTATACACCTGTTCTCTTGCTATGGAGATCTTTTTGGTGATGACACTTTCGGTATTCGATGCTGTTGTAAATTTCGCGTTATAATCACCTGCATTTACAGGAAAATAGGCTACAGAACCTTCAAAAGGCAATGCACTTGTCCCATTTGCTTTAGCATCGTTGAGGTAAAAATTATAAGTTGCAGAAGTTGGCGAGGTGTTCACCACAGATAAATAAGCAAGGTCTGAATTAACCGGAGCTTCATCCTTTTTGCAGGATTGAAAGCCCAGTATACCAAGCATTACTAATGCAGACGCGATTAAATGTTTCTTAGCTGATTTCGTAAAAAATGTCATCTTCATATAAAGGTTTAAGTGTAACTACCTTTAAAACGGGAATGAAATTAATAACGCTACAACAAAACAACAACTAGAGCTTGTCCCGCTTCGCAGTTAACGTTGCTCCTGCACTTGCAACGATCACCAATGTTACCGCCAGCCATTCCTTAAAGGATAAGTGTTCATGCAGAAAAACCAAACCACATAATGCAGCTATACCAGGCTCCATGCTCATAAGAATACTGAAAGTACGCGCAGGCATTTGACGAAGTGCCCGCATTTCGAGTGTAAACGGAATTGCACTTGATAACAAAGCCAGAGCAAGACCTGAAAAGAGTAATACAGGTGTAAGCTGAGAAAAACCACCACTAGACATACCAAAGGGCAGGATCAGTACCGTTGCGAAGACCATTCCTATACTGACAGCATCACTTCCTTTCATCAAGCGGGATATTTTACCACCCATAATAATGTAGCCAGCCCAAAAGGCACCAGCTAATAAAGCCAGCCCAACACCAAGGGGATCTATCCCTGTTGTATTCCAGGGGGCTATTAATGCGATTCCGGCACCTGCCAGCAAAACCCATAGATAATCTGCAATACGTTTGGATCCAAGTATAGCCACTAAAAGCGGCCCGATAAATTCAAGCGTTACGCCAAGCCCTAAAGGAATTCTTTTGATGGCCATATAGAAGATAAAGTTCATGGCGCCAAGACACAAACCGTAAGGGATCACTGCCTTCCATTGCACGCGGGTTAATGATTTAAATTTTGGCCGGTTAACCAATAGAAGAATTAATGCCGACAATCCTATCCGTAGGGAAGCTGTTGTTGCAGCCCCCAGTATGGGAAACAAACCTTTTGCAATTGCCGCTCCCGCCTGTACACTAATGATGGCCAGTAAAACAGCGGGTAAGGGTGGTAAATTCAAAAGTTTCTTTCTCATCACAATTCAAGGTAAAATATTGGGCCACAAATATAGAACAAAAAACACAATTTTCAATATAATTATGAATATTATTCTGTTTATACTTATATTTACAGAATGATAATCGAAAACAATCTTACATTAGACAAAATAGACCTGGCCATTTTAAGACTGATGCAGGAAAATGCCAGAATATCCAATGTTCAAATTGCCAAAGATCTGGAAATGGCACCCTCTGCTATTTTAGAACGCGTAAAGAAGCTCGAACAAAAGGGTGTGATTGTTCAGTACACTACAAGGATAAACCCCGCAGCTATAGATCTTAAATTACTGGCATTTATTTCTCTTAAAGCCTCAGACAGCATTGGTTGTGTAGACACCGCTAAAGAACTCGCAAAAATTGAAGAGGTACAGGAAGTACATATCATTGCTGGTGATGACTGCTACCTTGTTAAGGTGAGAACGGCTGATTCTGCATCGTTGATGGCGCTGATGCGCAATTCCTTTAGCAAAATAAAAAACATACTCTCTATTCGCACCACTATTGTACTGGAGACCGTAAAAGAGCAGCAACAGCTAAAAATACCTGAACACTAAATAACAATTTGTATGTCGAGTCTACAAAAAAATGCCTCTCCCATCCTGGTCTACATTGCATTTGCTACGGTCTATATTGTATGGGGCTCTACTTATTTTTTTATTCAAAAAGCATTGAACGGCTTCCCGCCATTTCTTTTGGGTACATTCCGTTTTATCCTCGCGGGCCTTCTTCTGATGAGCTGGTGTAAATTAAAGGGCGAAAATATATTTGACAGAAAAAGCATCAAAACAGCTGTCATTAGCGGCTTACTGATGCTGGGGATCGGGAATGGCATTGTGATCTGGGTAGAACAGGTCATTCCAAGCGGACTCGTGGCTATTATGGTGGCATCGGCTGCGATCTGGTTTGTGATACTTGACAAACCAAAATGGAAAGAAAACCTGCAGAGCAAGTCTACCGTAGCCGGCCTGATTATAGGTTTTATCGGTGTTATTTTTTTATTTGGAGAGCAACTGCTGCACGCTTTAAATACCACCCAAAGTACAGTTCAGATTGCAGGAATGTGCCTCCTGGTTATTGGCCCTATAGGATGGGCGGGTGGCTCACTCTATTCAAAATATCATGCAGACAATAAAATATCGGTGTCTGCAGGCACTGCCTGGCAGATGCTGGCCGCAGGAATTGCTTTTATTCCCGGCAGCTTGCTCAATTCGGAGTACCAAAATTTTCAATGGACAGCAGTCCCCCTTGATGCCTGGCTATCGATCATTTACCTGATCTTATTTGGCTCCATAGCCGCCTTTAGTGCGTATGTTTGGCTCCTTACAGTGAGACCGGCCACACAGGTCAGTACTTATGCTTACGTAAACCCTGTAGTTGCTGTTGTACTCAGCTTATTATTTACCAGCGAGAGGATTAGCCTTATACAGTTTTTTGGCCTGCTGATCATACTGGGAAGTGTATTGCTGATCAACCTGGCCAAATACAGACAACATAAAAGCTCAGGGGCTCAGGCCCCTTAAAACAAAAAAGCCGTGATTTATTAAAAACCACGGCTTTTTTGTTCTGTATTATCATAAAATTTACCGGATATCGGTATAAGAAGACTCCACATTCCAACCTGAAATGGTTACGCCATATTTCTTTCCGGAATCCGGAGTATATTCAACCACCACTTTTTTCTCTGCACCAGGAGGCAATGACACATAATTATCATCGTAAAATGCAGGGAGTATTCTTTGTTTCGTACCCGCATCTACTAAGGCGATCCTGTTAAAAAAAGCAACCGGATTCTGAGCAGAATTGATCAGAGTTACTTCTACTTTATTGCTGCCAAGCTGACGTGTACTCACTTTTAAAGTAGTCTTTTGCATCCTATTCAATCCTGAGTAATTTCCTTTCTGGTCAGGAATCCAGTAAAAGTTATCGCTTACAACTTTTTTATTCCTGTCCAGCAATTGCAAAGAAAGGAAAGAACCTTCTTCAGCAGATAATGCATCCACCACCGGTTTTAATGAAGAAATCTTTTTTACCGTAGAGGGCTCGATATAACAGAAGATCTGATTCAACAACTTGGACTTTCCTTTCATATCATAAGAAGTAGCCACAAGCATCAGGTCTGTCTTTTGCTGAAAGCCATTATTGGCTATACTCACCATACCATCCACAGGATTATACATGCTGTGCAGCATCTCACTTCCAGAACGCAGACCATATAAACAGGCATTGGGATCCAGGTAATAATCATACATCTGTCCACGTGTTGATGTCCATGGGTTTTGGGTTTTCCAGATGATTACCCCGGTATACCAGTTCCACATATGTGAGCTAAAACCTTCGATCAGTCCGCGGTATTGGTCATAATTTACCAATTGTGCCTTCGTAGCAAAATCCTTCGCATTTTCCGGTTTTCCATATGGAAGAATAAAGGCTTCATAACCTACGCCATCATAAGTATGATAGGTCCATACGGAATCTATTTTTTCCACAGCCCGGCCGTGTTTATCCTTACCTGTATATTCTGGAGCAATCAGGTTTTTTTCAGGGATGAATCTTTGCAGCGATTCGTAATCACCAACTCCAACGGACCCCACTTCAGAATTGAACGGAAACGTCCTATTCTCCCAAAATGTAGAAATGGGTTGTATGGTATAAGGACCATCTCCATTTCCCCCAATAGTGTTTAAAGACATTTCATCCGAATTGGAATAATCGATAAACCATCTTGTCCCATCCAATTTTGGAAGAATAGAATCCCTTAGCGGCACAAGAATATCATTTGGTGGGGTAATTTCATTTCCTCCACACCAGATGGCCAGTGAAGCATGGTTACGCACCATTTTAATCATATCTGTTGCCGATTCCAGGAAAAGATGGTGATCGTCAGGATATTGTCTCCTGGTCCATTGGTCATCTTTCTTCGCCGGATCCTGCCAGCGTCCGTTACAGTCTCCAGACATCCAGAAATCCTGCATGACCAATAAGCCATTCCTGTCACAGGCATCATAAAATTCGGGTCTTTCCACCAATGCACCTCCCCAAATCCGGATGAGATTTAAATTCATATCCTTATGATAACGAATTTCTGCATCATATCTGGCTTGTGAAAAACGAAGCATTGCATCGGAGATGATCCAGTTGCCTCCTTTAATGAAGATCTTCTGACCATTCACCAAAATTTCTTTACTGTTGGTTGTGGTATTCCATGTAGTTTGAATCTCACGCACACCAAAAGACAAAGCTTCCTGATCAGATACCTGACCATTATTTTGCGTAAACTGGATATTGGTTTTATATAACTCCTGTTTACCATAACCATTCGGCCACCATAAACGAGGGTTTTTCAGTTCAAAATCGGGCAACTGAACTTCTGTTGTTTGACCGGCCGGGACACTCACTTTTACAGAAACCTTCTGGCCCTCGACGATATAAGAGAGTACTCCGTCCATCTTTACACCTGAAGTATTTTCCAGTTCAGCAGACATGCGAATTCTGGCCGGTTGCTGAGGACCTTCTGTATTGCGTTTACCGGGAACATAAGTAATGACATGAGGATTCTTCAAATTAACCGCACCTGTTTTCTCTATGTATACTTTATCCCAGATTCCTGTATTACGGTCCCTTATTGGGCGGATCCAGTCCCAACCTGCCGTGTATTGAGGCGCTACGCCACGGGCAATCGTTCCATCACCTCCCTGTCCTCCATTAGGATCCCCAACAACATCTGCCGGATACACAATCACGGCCAATCTATTCTTTCCATCCTTATTCAGAAAAGAGGTAATGTTAAACGCTTTGCGGATAAACATTCCTTTATAAGGCGTTCTATTTACTTTTTTACCGTTTAAAAAAATATCGCAGCTATAATTGATCCCTCTGAAATTCAACCAGACTTGTTGCCCGGCCGTCGCCGTCTCTTTAAAATCTTTAACAAACCAATAGGTATAATAATCTCTGCCAGTTACATAAATATCCGGAATCTTTTCATTGTTCATCCCATAAAATGGATCAGGGACTTCTTTATTGTTCAGCATCGTTGTCAATACTGTACCAGGCACAGTTGCTGGTTTCCAGCCAGACAAGGCATATCCTGTTGCAGAGATTTGCTCTCCGCCCGCTTGTACCTGCTTTAAAGGAAGGCACTTCCATTCGCTGTTCAGTTCATATCTGTTTTGAGAAAATCCCAGATGGAACGCAGCAATTAATAATAGAGTTAAAACTAATTTCTTCATTTATTTTTCTGAATATGGTCTGTTAGCTACTGCTTTACCAAAGTTGTAATTAGGTTTATTACCCATTTTAACCACCATAGTACCGCCTTTAACAACGTCCTGATGGGTAATAAAGCTCTTGCTATAAGGCTTTCCATTAAGGGTAATGCTTTGAATATAGATATTTTCGGGACTGTTGCCATTTGCCTGCACAGTGAAGGTTTTACCTGCCCCCACATTGATGGTTGCTTTATCAAACAGCGGGCTGCCTAATACATAAACACCACTGGCCGGATTTTCAGGATAGAAGCCCAGAGCAGAGAATATATACCAGGAAGACATAGCGCCACAATCTTCGTTACCCGCTAAACCGTCTGGT
>NZ_DATMRL010000182.1:0-6676 GCF_035566355.1 Pedobacter sp. | reverse complement strand
TACCTTTTTTGCCTGGATACCATTCTGTTCTATTTGTGCAACGGCTTCACTTTCTACTTTTTTAAGAATGCCCAGCATCTGGCTGATGAGCAAACTATTGGCATTGGCCAGAACAGCCTCTTTATTCAGAAAACGCTGACTTTTGATTTTTTGCTCTTTTTCTATGGCCCGGAGGGATTCTTCCATCCCCTTCACAATTTTTCTTTCGTTAGATAAAGCAATGGTATCTCTTTTTACCTTTTCCTCGTTGACAATCTTAAAGGTTTTATCCTCCTCGCCTTCTGTCTTTTTCTTTCCAAATATTTTACTAAAAAAACTTCTCGGTTTCTCCTCCGAAGGGATAACTGTAGTAGTAGAGGTCCTTTTTTCAGAAGTCACCACAGTACTGTCTGCCTCTGCCGAATTTTTATTGACCAGATCGTTGAACTTCTGCACCTGGGTAGAGAAAGATTTGTTGTTGATCAGTTTTTCGCGAACTTTTAAATAGTTCACAAATTGCTTATCTCTTACTGTCAAGAGGCCATCAATAGAGGCAATCCGCCGGAGTTGGACAGAATCGCCCGCATATAAGCCCGCAAGTGTATCCAGCAGCGTTCTTAACTGCTTGGAATCTTTAAAAAACTTATTATAATTACCCGGGTCATTCAGGGCTTGTTTTTTCTGTACCTGGTCAAGTGCAGAGATTCTCCTGGACAATTCGTTAACCACACGAAGTTTCTCATTTGGTGAGGAGATGTTCTCCACCGTATTCATCATTTCCCGAAAAGCAACCTTACTCACCAGCCAGGCCATGAAAAGAGCAAAGCAGGCCAGCACAAGTGCTAAAATCACTTTACCTCTTATGGCATGAATAAAACCTTCCTTAGAAACACGCATCATATGTATTTATTACAGGAAAAATGATGCCAAGCTCTGAGATCTGTGTTAATCCAGCCAAATTAGCGGATATTTTACCGGAAGATTCCTGATGATTTCTTCCACTTTCGGATCGTGATCCAGCTTTACCCAGGTAGCCAGCCACTCCTCATTCCGATAAGCAGCTGCCCCCAGCACTAAAGACGGCTGTGCAACAGGCCATTCCTCCCAGTGCATCACATCCGGCTTCAACTTCCATAAGGATTTATCAGCAATATAAGGGAACATGTATTGAATTCCCTTTTTAATGGATCGCCCGTCTGGTGTAGAATAATTCCACAGGTTGTTCTCGGGCGTAGACAACACCCGGCATAAGGTGGTCATTACATCCAGGTTAAAAAGTGAATATCCATAGGGTTTGGTTCTGGCCAGCTCAAGCGGAAAGCTTCCATCTGCTGCCATTTGGTCTGGCAGAAGCACATTTTTATACCGGTCAACACAGAATTTTTGCAATGCCATATTGTTGGTCAGCCTGGAAAAAGCAGCAATCTGCAACACAAAACACGTCCCATGATTATTTTTCGCGTTCATTTCTGCCTTGCCATTTGGATGTTCCATAAGCCAGGTGGTATAATCAGCAAACCATTGTTTAATTTTCTGCAGGTTCTCACCGTTCATTGCGCTGTGCATCACATGAATGCCCATCACCACATCCAGCAAATGAATGGTATCAATGATTCCGATACCCCTTCCCGTATATAATCCCTTTATGGCCTGTGCATACAACAGATTAGGGTTCATCCGGGTTTCTTCATCGATAAACCAGGCCCTTAAATGTTTCTCCGCAGCGTGAACATACTTCGCATTTCCTGTAATTTTATAGGCAGAAGCCAATGCACCAATAATCCTGCTGAACCGGATCATGGCTAATCTGTGCGCAGTAAAGTTCTCCGGATTGGTCATACCATCCCTTTGAATGTATGGCCCGTTTGGATTTTTGGGGTCCGGCCACCAGTAATCACCCTCAGAAAAGAAATCATGCTTCCCCCCTGCACTTCTTGGAGAAGAGGCCGCAGTTACAGTGATCGGATCGGCCTTCAGAGCAACATCGGCTTCCCGTAATGTTTGTTCCTTAAGTACAAATTCAGCGGTCTGATATACTTGTGAAGAATTTGCCTGGTTCTTTATAACGGAACATCCTGATAAGATAAGACTGAGGATCAACAGGAGTCTGCCTCTGCGTAAAAACATAGATAATTTGGTTAGATAAATCAAAGTTAAGATATCAGGATAAAAGCCATTATACAAATTGTAACACATTTGTTATTTCAAATTAATTTATTTCTGGTCTATGCATTCATTAAGCATTAAAACTATCTTAGTCTTTCTTTTTCCAACTCATGAATTATATAAAGTTCTCCACCTCTTACCATACCGGAAAACTCCAGTCAGAATTAACGGAGGTTCTAAAAGAAGAATGGCCCTTACATTTTAATGCAAAGGATTTCAATGGCGATTGGAGGAGTATTTCCCTTCGTTCCGCCAGTGGACAAAGTAAAGACATCTATGCCCATCCAGATGTTATCTATCAAGACACGCAGGCACTTGGTCTGATGCCCTATGTAAAAGAGATCCTTGATTCCTGGAAATGCGACAAAGAAGCCGTACGCCTGCTGTTACTGGCACCGGGGAGTTTCATCAAACCTCATAAAGACCCCGGATGCAGTTACGCAGATGGACAATTCAGAATCCATATCCCTATTGTAACCAATCCGGATGTATATTTTACCCTTGATGATGAAAAACTCCATTTGGCTCCGGGAGAATGCTGGTATATGAATTTCGGCGCTACTCATAGCATTGTTAACGCCGGCAGTACAGCAAGAGTACACCTCATCATTGACGGGATACGCAACAACTGGACAGACCAGTACTTTGCCCAACACGGCTATAAACTCAGTGAAAAATCAGCAGGAATGACCTACGATGAGGCGACAAGAAATGGCATGATCCAGGAACTGGAACAAATGAATACAGAAACTGCAAGACGTTTAATTGCTCAATTAAGAACAGAAATATAATGCAGAACACTCCAATAGCCAATTGGATCCCCTATCAGATGAGCTATACCAGTGAAAGCGGCTGGATGCTCACATGGCTTGACCTCGGAAAAAAAATCATAGAGGAACCTTTTTTTGACGAAACCATACAAATCTGCCGTTCCAAACAAAGAGAACGATCTCCTTTACAAAGCCTTTCCAGCCCAGACTTTATGACGGAGGCCTGCAAAGGATTACATTTTCTAGCGCCCTCAGCTTTCATCTTTCATGTATCCAGATGTGGCTCGACTTTACTTTCACAAGCTTTTTCGCAGTCAGACGAAAATATCGTCATTGCAGAAGCACCCTTGCTCGACGAGATTTTAAGGGCTGGGGAAAAACAACCTGGAATCCAATTAGCTGTTCTGGAAACCTGGTTCAAGTCTGCGTTAAACTTAATGGGCCAACATCGGAATTTCAAGGAAAGCAATTACCTCATCAAACTGGACAGCTGGCACCTTCACTTTTATGAAACCTTACGTCAATGGTTTCCAACGACTCCTTTTTTCTTCCTTTACCGCAAGCCAGAAGAAGTGATTGCCTCTCATGATAAGCGAAGAGGTCTCCACAGTATTCCCGGAATGATCAGCAATACGCTGCTTAAGACCGAAAGACCGGACCATTATGGAAGTGACTTTAACCGCTATACCTCAGAAGTCTTACAGCAGTACTATCAAAAAATGACCGGGATACATCAACTGAAACGTTCGGAAAACCTATTTTTCGATTATGCAACGGGCGTAAAAGAAATGGTATCCGCTTTCAGTTCCTTTACTGGAATACCAGTACATCAGAATCTGTTCGAACGGCTAAACTACCACAGCAAATCTTCAAATGAATTATTCAGACCCGAAGCCAGTCCCTATCCCAAATTCTACTTTGAGGATTGCCACCACAGTTATGAACATTTAAGAGCCATCAATAGCTAAGCACAACCAACTCAGCTTTTCTTTTTCCGCAAAGTTTAATGTTGTAGATTGCAATTCAAATTTAAACCGAATACACCACCTTAGAATACATCGTTAAAAATGACAGAATGCACTTTCCTTCGTGTTTTTTATGAAGTTCATCAAAGTAAAAAACAAAGAGACCATACGCCTGAGTATCCCAATTTTGATCGTCTTGAAAACATATGGCTAAGTATTTATGGTCTGGGAAAGTACGAAACCTATTATTTTATGTATGCAGAATGCAGACATTTTAACCATTTCAATCAATGGTTAAACCAGCTTAAAGGCCACGAATCCCTGGAAAAAGCGGCAATTCAGTTCAATACCTGGTTAACACAACAACCAAACTCCGACCCGGCCCCTGCACAAAAGCAATTACTCAGTGAAGAGCAATTGCAGTTCTGGGAACAATATGGCTACCTCAAAATAAGTGATCTCCTAGAGCCGGAACTTTGTGATGATGTAAAAGAATTGATCTGCACACACCTGGGCATCAATTTATCAAATCCATATACCTGGTATACACCACACCCAGACTGGCAAGGACTTATGGTACAAGTTTATCAGGATACCAGGCAAGAAGCGATCAGGAAACATCCAAATGTACATCAGCTGTTTTCAGAACTTTACGCTGGCCAGCAAATCATTGCCAATACAGAAAAAGTGAGTTTCAACCCGCCCGAAACCCCATACTGGCTGTTCAGAAGCGGTGATCTTCACTGGGATATAGATCTGGACAAGCCGATAGAATACACCATACAAGGACTCATTTATCTTGATGACGTTCCGGCAGACCGGGGACCATTAACATTGGTTCCAGGAGTACACCATCAATTTAACGAATGGATAAAGTCATTCAAAACTCTTGAAGACGCACATCATGTGATGCGAAGCCAGGTACAGGGCACTCCCGTACCCGGAAAAAAAGGAGACATCATTGTCTGGCTCAATACGCTTCCTCATGCGGCAAGTGCCAACCATTCCCATTTACCACGGTTTGTTCAATACCTCAGTTTCTCAAAATTATAATGGGTCATATTGTTCAGTTTACAGGCTTATCCGGGAGCGGGAAAACAACTTTATCAAATGCCCTTCTTGAATGGGGAAGGCAATCGGGCCTAAGAATTAAACTCATAGACGGAGACGTTTATCGTCAAACTCTCTGCAAGGATCTGGGTTTTAGCAAAGCAGACCGTCTAGAAAACATCTCCCGCCTGGGCAATTATGCTTCAGGTCTTTTAACAGATTATGATTTCATATGCATAGCGGCTATTAATCCGTATGAAGAGGGAAGGCTCCAGCTAAAACTAAAATATGATGCCTCATTAATCTGGCTCAAGTGTGATTTGGAAACACTGATTCAGAGAGATCCCAAAGGACTATATAAAAAGGCAATGCTTCCAAATGGTCATCCGGAGAAAATATACAATCTTACTGGCCTCAACGATACTTTTGAGACGCCACAGCTGGCAGATTTAATCTTAGACACCAGTATACTAAACCCTGATCAATGCCTGCAGTTAACTGTTGGTTTTCTGAACAGCAGAGAGATTCCTTAGCACCACATGTGCCTGAGCAAACTGATCTTTATGCGCTAAACCCGCAATAAGATATTTATGATGGAAATCAATTCTTTGTTTATTTTCATCAAAGCCAAACCTGGTTTTTCCTATGATCATTCCATTTTCTCCGGCCTGACTTAATACAACATCATGCTTATCTCTGTTTTTTAAGATCATTGCCCCCTGCAAAATCTTATTGCTGCTGCCACTGGCAATAAAATCAATATGAGCAGATGCCTCTGCCAATTCCTTACTATTAAACTTATCCTCGTCAAAACCCAGCTGAGACAAGCAGATCACCAGATCGCAACCGAGCTCCTCCTTTAGGTATTCCGCAGTTCTGTTGGTTGCAGTATAAGGATTTTCGAACAAAACCCCTTCTATATCCAGCTGCGGGCCTACCCCTGTTACACCAACTTTCAATCCCTTTGTTTTGATCACTATATAAGGTTTAACCGCAGCACTCAATACAGAATGGCTAAAACTATAATTACAATTCACCAGGGAAAAATTCATCTGTGGGATCAATTCCGAAAATCCGACCTGTCCCAGAGACAACTCGTTAATTCCAATCGTTACTGCATGATAACCAATTCTGTTCATCAGACCGATCGTTCTTTCCCGCCTTTCCCGACTTTGTTGCCGCTCGAGGAAATTACCCGCATCAACAACCAATCCAGACACATCTTCACTGGCCATCAAAGCATGAACTTTCTCCAAGCCTCCAAAACCGTTCTGATTACTTTTGATCTGACTGTTCAAATCATTAGTCTGAAAGATATTAATACACTTTCCTGCATCAATAGTATTGATCTTTTTACTAACATCAGCTAATGCCTGCAGGGGTTTACCAAGCAGAGTAACTCCAGCTAAAATGCCCGAGCTTTTCAAAAATGATCTTCTGGGAGAGGACATAATTAATAGTTTTATAAAGTAATTATAGGAAAAAAAAGCAGTCAACGCAACATTTCTATAAATATTATATTTTTATTAAAATTCTATTTGAAAGAATTTAATATTGTCTTACATTTAAATTTAATTTTATTGAGTGAATTCATCAATCAATAAAATTAAATTTTTGACATACCAAATTAACGGGCCTTTTGAATTGTTTTATGAAAGCAATCTTCTCTACCACTGGTTTATTTTCTGTCCTTCGTGAGATACTTAGCCCGTTACCCCCCCCTCGGTATATTCGTTTCATTCATTA
>NZ_DATMRL010000181.1:0-13427 GCF_035566355.1 Pedobacter sp. | reverse complement strand
AGTAAATTCGTTTATCTCTAATCTATTCCTCGTGCAACGCAACGGCAGGATGTATCGCCGCAGCCTGCTTTCCAGGGTAAAGTGCACACACAAAAACCAATACATAAATAAATGCGATGGACAGAAGTATAGCTATAGCATAAACCATGGAAGGTACATTAAACACATTCATGATCGGAAACTGTAGTGCAAAGAAACATCCGACAATTAAAGACATGGTTGCCAGGATCAACGATTCACTAATCAACTGACCGGAAACTGAATTTCCGGAGGCCCCCAGTGCCCTTCGCAAACCGATTTCACCTCTTCGCTGATTGATGTTATACCAGAGCACGCCAAATAACCCAAGCGCCACATTAATGATCAGAAAACTGGCAATAATTATAAAAATAAGCATAGGAATTATCGTTTGCTCATTTTTAGCATCTCTCATTTCCGAGAGATGCTGAATCTCTATACTTGAATTTTTCAGTCTGTTGGCCATAAACTTATACAAGGAACTCTCGAAACTCGCATCCGCCTCTGGTCTCACTTTAACAAGAAGAACATTGGTATGCTTTAAATAGCCAGAATCCAAAGGACTGAACAGCGCATAGCCCGCAGGCCAGAAATCTCCATTAGCTTTAAAATCCTGCACCACCCCGATGATTTTCATCTTATCTTTATCTTCATAGTCGCCAACAGATTTGCCTATTGCCGGGGCCTTTCCGAAAATCTCCTTCCTCAAAGATTCATTAATAATGATGGGCCTATTCCTCGCCACTTTATCCTCCGGATTAAACCAGCGGCCTTCTATCAGTGTCATTTTCCATACCTTATTGTAATCATCCCCAACCATATAATTATTGACATTATTAACCTTTTTACCAGCCGGAGATAATCCTGTAGTCATGATACCGCTGGAATATGGAAAATTATTACTCGTATAGCTTACTGCCTCCACCATTGGCATTGACTTTAAAGACTTCTTCAAATCTTCATAAAAGATCACCAGTGAATCCATATTCTTTGATTGCTGGTTGCTATTGTAATTAATAGACCATACCCGATCATACGCTAAGCCCATCGGTTTTCTATAATTCATATAATAATACACCAGGAAAGAAAAAACAGCAAAAATAACCAGGAAAGAAACCAGTATTTCAGAAAGGAACAGAAAGTTATGCCTCCTTTTATTCCATATTAATTTAAATAAATGCTTAACCATAATAATAGCTTTTAAAATTTACTGCGCTTTTAACGCCTTTACAACATTTAGCCGGGACATACGCCAGGCTGGATAAACTCCGGAAATCAAACCGAAAAACACACAAGCCAAAAAACTATACAACAGCACAGAAAAATTTAAAGACAGCCTCACACTGTCGATCAGGTTCCAGGAATTGAAAAAATAGATGATCAGCGCAGAAAAAAGCAAGCCCAATACACCACCCAAAAAAGTTAGGATCATATTTTCTACGATAAACTGACAGACCAAGGTCCTGGAAGATGCACCAAAAGCTTTCCTTACCCCAATTTCTGATGACCGCTCCATAATCCGGGTAATATTAATATTCACCAGATTAATGGTCGGGAGCAACAAAAACAAAATAACAAAAGCAACCAGAATAGATACTGCTTTGGTGATCCCCGAATCCTTCCCATCTCCAGCAATCCGTCTGGTTATACTAGCAAAAAAATAATCAGCGTTGCAGTATAGCCGATCAAACTCTTTATTGCCTATGGGAACTTTCTTCATCATCTGATCAAATTCCAGTTTCATCTTTGGAACATCAGCTTTTGACCTGGCCAGTAGTACTGCGCTGTAAGGTCCCATTAAATCTGGCTTAGTATAATTTTCTTTAGATACAGTATAAGGCAAGAACATATCTCCTGCAAAATTCCGCATCGTTTTTGCCACATTACTTACTACACCAATGACCCTGTAATTCACCTCATCAGCAGAGATATACTGCCCAACCACACCTGGCATATTACCAAAATAAGCTTTTTTAGTTGTCTCAGAAATCACTGCAACCCGCTCTGCATTAACAATTTGCTGCTCAGCATAAGGCTTTCCTTCCAGAAACCGGTATTCCAATACCCTCCAGTAATCTGCATTCGTATATTTATAATTGATCACAATCTTCTTGTTGTTGATATAGGCGTTGGAAGCCTTTGGATAAGAAGAAATCCCCATCTTTTCCACATTTTTAAGCCGGGATACATAGTGATCAAAGAAATAAAGAGAAACATCACTCCTATTCAGCCAACCCTCTTTAGAATTCTGCAATTCCATAGACCCTACATATAAAGACCTGTCCCTTTTGTAATCGGGGTAGTCAGCACTGGTGACCTTATCCAAAAATGCAGTACCAACCATCAATATGGTCAGCGTAAAGCTGATCCCGAACAAACTTATAAAAGTGAAGACCTTTCTTCTCTTCAGTACCGCAATGGCTATTTTAAAGTAATTTTTAAGCATAACCTTCAATTATTGAACCTGAGAACCATCAAATAAACGAACCAGGCGATGCGTTTTATTTGCCATATTTTCATCGTGTGTTACCATCACCACAGTTGTGCCGTCGTTTCGGTTTAAATTGATCAGAATATCCATAATCTCATTGCCCATTGCACTGTCCAGGTTTCCTGTAGGTTCATCTGCCAGTATAATCTGAGGTTTACCAACAATTGCCCGGGCTATCGCTACCCGCTGCCGCTGCCCGCCAGACAACTGTGAAGGGAAATGTTTCAATCGGTTACTCAGGCCTACTTTCTCCAAGGCTTCCGCAGCCAGATCCCGCCTTTCTCTGGCCGATGAAGAACGATACAATAAAGGCAATTCCACATTGTCCAGCACCTGCAGATCATTAATCAAATGATAACTTTGAAATATAAAACCGAGCTGTTCATTCCTAAACTTTGCCAGCCGTTGATCGGAGAAACTGGAAACATCCTGTCCGGCAATCCTGATACTTCCTTTGGATGGTTCGTCAAGCAGTCCCATAATATTCAGCAAAGTACTTTTTCCACAACCCGAGGGGCCCATAATAGAAAGAAATTCTCCTTTTGCAATATCCAGGCTAATTCCATTTACGGCAAGGGTTTCAACCGTATCGGTACGGTATACTTTTTCAATGTTTTGTAAACGTATCATATCGTATAGTTACAGATTAAGATTTATTTATAAGTAATTTTTTCATTTTTTTCGAAATCATACAAAGACAGATACCTCAGCTGATAATAAGCACTCCAGAAATCTCTAAGTGAAGCAATATAATCTCTCTTTGCTCTGTCATTTTCCTGGAAAGCAATACTCAGATCCGTAATACTCAAATCACCCAGCACATATCTTTCCCGGGCAATCTGATATTTTTCAGAAGCAATACGATCCGCTTTGCCTGTGAGCGCTACCTGTTCCTTCATCATATTAAACAAGGTTACCTGTGTAACGATCTGCTGCTTAAATGTCTGTTTATCCTGTTCCACAGCATAAGCGATGAACTGCTCATTGGCCTCGGCTGTTTTGGTCCTTGACTTTGAACGTCCCCAATCCAGCACTGGAATACTGAGCTGCAACTGTATAGACTGCTGGCTCTTTGGAGAACGATACACCTCAGCAATATTACTTGCCGCATTGGAAAACCCAAGATTCGCATTCAGTGTTGCCGTTAAACCGTTTTGCCCCTTGGCCTTTGCCACATCCCTTTTCGCCTC
The DNA here is from genome assembly GCF_035566355.1 of Pedobacter sp. Classification (GTDB taxonomy): domain Bacteria; phylum Bacteroidota; class Bacteroidia; order Sphingobacteriales; family Sphingobacteriaceae; genus Pedobacter. The sequence continues at coordinate 9,728 of NZ_DATMRL010000181.1, read as the reverse complement.
AGCCAGTTTACGCACAAAAGCAATGGCATCTGAACGGTTCTCAAAAGCTTCCTTCAATACCCTGTCTGCCGAAATACTCATTTGATTTACCTGTGCAGGCATATCCAGTACAATCTTATCATCACCTTCCATCCCCGCATAACTCCGCAGGTTTAAAGTCGCTATTTCCATATCCCGTTTTGCCGTACCAACAGCCTTTTGTGCATTAAGCTCCTCCAATTGCAATTGCAGAATTTCATTCTTGGAAATTTTCCCCAACTCAAATTTAGTATTGGCGATGTCCAGAATCTTCAGCGTATTGGTTAAATTGGTGGCCGCAATATTCAAGTTAACCTGGGCAAGCAACAGATCAAAAAAATATCCCGTTACCGTTACTGCAATTTGTTCTTGCGACTCAATATATACCTGTTTACTTTCATTGTACTTTAAAGGTTCAATTTTCTTGTCCCACTTTAAACTATTGAACTGTAACAAGGGTTGTGTATAACCAATTCCATAAGGAATGGCATTATAAAGAACATTTTTACGGTCAAAATCGTCAAAGCGCTGCAACTGCGTTGTTCCATAAATAGTACCTCCAGTAGCCGCAATACTTTGGCTAAAATTCATCGTCAGTGAAGAATTATCATTGTGCACAGGCTGGAAAAGAATAGCCCCATTGGGCTGCAAAACCTGAGAATAGGTTTTATTATAACCGGGCAGCACCCCTGTTAATTCCAGCTGAGGCTGATAATTAGATCTATATGTTCTCCATTCCCAATACTTGGTTTCTCTAACGGTAATGGCCTGTTTTGCCGCAATAGAGTTAGTTTTAGCCATTTCAACCAGTGCAGGTAAACTCAACTTCAGGGTATCGTTAACAACCATAGCAGCAGTTACATGCACACCAGATAGCAAAAAAAAGAAAGACAATATCGTTTTCATCTTGTTGATTGAAAATTCAAAACAGATCAATTGTTTACAGTCACCTCAGCTGTATTCTCATAGGCCTTCATATCAGATGTAATGACCACTTCTCCTGGCTTGATGCCAGTCAGAATCTCTACATAGTCGAAATTGCTCAGCCCGGTTTTCACAGTCCGTCTTTCTGCCTTCCCCTTATTCAGCACAAAAATTTCCTGGAGGTTTGAGCCCTTAAACGCTGGCCCATTGGCTACCCTCACCGCACCGTTCCGGGTAGCCGTAACCAGGAAAATATCTACTTTCATATTGGGTCGCAGTAATTTATTATTCCGCTCCTCCAATTGTGCATCAAAGGAAACAATACCATTATTTACTGCCGGAGAAATATTTACGATATGTGCCCTTAACTGCACATCATTTATCCGTACAATAACCGGCATATTATGGTGCAGCTGATCGAGCTGATTATCAGACATACTGCCAGCAATTTTAAAACTGCTCAGATCAGCAATCCTGGCCAGCGACTCGCCCTCCTTTATACTCGCTCCGATATTCTTATTGACCCAGGTGATCACCCCCGCTCTGGTAGCCACCACATTCGCCAGATCCAGTTTACGCTTCAGTGCACTCTGATCATTACGCTGTATCGCCAAGGCGATTTCTGCTTCTCTGATCTCTATTTTCATGGTCTGCTGTTTATTCCGGATTTCATTTTCGAGCTGCTGTTTCTCCAGCTCAGCAACTTTCAGGTTCAGTTCAGCCTGCTCAATTCCTTCCTTTGTTCCCCCTCCCGCCTTGTATAACCTTTTGGCACTGGACACTGCATCCACCAAGTTTCCGATCCGCAATTGTTTGATACTGTTGTTCGATTTAATATCATAAAAACTCTTCTCCAGATCCAACTTCAGCTTTCGGATCTCATTCTCTTTAGATTCTATCTGAAATTTAAGTTTATCGTATTCAGACTGTGCTGCAGATTTATCCAGGATGAGAATAGATTCTCCGGCTTTAACTTTGTTTCCGGCATCCAGCAATACTTTCCTGATCGAAGCATTGATTGGACTGGTCAAACTTTCTTCAAATTCAGGCAACACTTCACCTGTAGCGTTAATCGTGTTCTCAATATTTCCAATTGCAGCCACAGAAGTTGTGATATCAGAAGCCGACAAAGCAGGTTTAAAGTAAAAGCGAAGCAACCAGATACACAATGCAAGCACAGCCACGGCAAAAAGAAGGATTAAAATTGTCTTTCTTTTCTTTTGTCCTGAAACCTCATTTGCAATGCTCTTGTCCATTGTGTTTGTTTTGCACAAGGCATTGCAAGGCAAATGCCATAGTTAAAAACCTAAAAAACAATAGATTACAATTTACAGATATATAAAAAATGCCCGATATCGAACAAAATGTTTAATATCGGGCATTTTTATATTTTGACCTTAAGATTTTTTAACCAAAGGGGGCGGAACAACTCTATTTCTTGCCTTATTAAGTGCAGCTCTTTCTAAAAGTGTATAAGTTTTCCCATCAAAAGCCATCTTTGCCTTCGTTACCGGCTCAGCAGCCATCGGGGCTGTTCCTTTTCTTAGCCATAAGCCTGTCATGTGCAAAATAACCACATGAGGAGGATGTTTGGCATACGACTTTTTATCCATCGGACTGGCCACCAGGTTGTCATTCTTTGCACGGTTAACTCCTTCGTCCACCACCATCATTGAACTGAGATAATCATCTACGTCGATAAAAAACTCGTTATAATTGCTTTCATCAGAGATTTTAAAGCCATAAACCAGATGATCAAATACAGAATAATCCACCTTTAAACTGTCTCCAGCTTTAAAATTTATGCGGTATCCTCCGCTTTCCTCCAGTTGCCCCTCTGTTACTGGTATAAGCTGTTTCTTTCCTGAACCAGATCCAACTGCAACAGAAACCGGCACCAGAACCTCTTTGCCCTTTTTACTGGCAATCAACAGACTTACTGAATCTTTGCTCAACGACTTATTATAACGTCCATATACCTTCACCGCATCGTACTCCGGAGCAGTGGTCAGAAATGCCTTGTTGTTCTTTACCTTAAAATTTCCGGAGGCAAAAAATAATTTTTCTTTATCCTTTGATTCTACATAGGTAGAAAAATAACCAGATAGCTTATCGAAGAATACCGTAGTTGTAGTTCCCTCTTCATCCTTTCCGGAAAAGCAGCCATCATAAACACTCTGCGCTTTTACCAGAGGCCCCAGGCAAATCATACCCAGCAGTAATAATATTTTTTCTTTCATAGCACAGAATGCATTCCTTTTTTCAAAAATAAGATACACTATTTAAAATCAGCTCAATAATCCTGCTTTTATTTCGTCATAAATCCTGTTTGTTTCCACAACCGGGATGCCGAACAATTTTCCATAACTGATTATTGCGCCTGCAAATAATTCCAGCTCTGTATGTGTTTTTCCTGATTGCACATCCAGTTGAAGCGAAGTTGGGGTAGTATAAGGAAAAGTTGCAGCCTTTTTAAAAGTGAGTTCTGCAATATCCGGAGGTACAGCTACCTCTTTCTGATCAGCAATTAGTTTTAACTCCTCCATAATCCTGTTCGCCCGGGAATGCAGTTCAGGATCTTCGTTAACAACGCCAATCGGTTTGTTATACCTGGCCGAGACCAATCCGAAGCTCGCGATAAAGAAAAATTTCGTCCAAATATCAACCAGGGCGTCTCCTTTATATATAATATCTATTCCCGCTTGCTTCAACAAACCTACAATCTCAGAAGGATCATATTGTAAATGTTCAGGATCCCTGCCAAGGATAATTCTTCCTGCCGCACCTTTATGTTCAACAATTCCTTTTTCTTTAATATGCGAAGCTACATACACACAAGCAGGCAATACCACTCCATCTGGAATCAGTTTTCTAATTCTATCATAGATATCCACCCCATTCATTAACGGCAGAATGACAGTACCAGGCTTTATTTTATCCCTTAACTGCAGGCAAATGCTCTCCAGGTCATATTCCTTTACACAAACCAACCATAGATCAGACAAAGGCGCATCAGCAATTTCCCGAAACAGCCCTTCCGGATAAGCCACAGGATGGAGGTGTTCGGGAGAAATCAAGGTCAGCCCACGCTCTTTTACTACATTATAAGTTGTTTCTCTTGCTATAAAATCCACCTGAACATCAATCGATGTTTTAAAAGCATCGGCCAGTTTAAATCCAAAATATCCACCTACCCCGCCTAATCCAATTACAGTTATTTTCATCAGTATATATTTTTTTATCGGTAATGAAGCTATTATGGGCTAGCTATTCCGCTGAGGGAATTTCTTTCAGCACCGCCAAAAGATAAGACCAGAATTTTTGAACAGAAGAGATTTGGACCCGTTCATCCGGAGAATGCGCTCCTCTGATGGTCGGACCAAAAGAAATCATATCCATTCCAGGAAAGTGCGCACCTAAAATACCACATTCTAAACCCGCATGACAAGCCTCTACCTTCGGTTCCTTGTTAAAGGAATCCTGGTACAACTTAACCATGAGTCTTAAAATATCAGAATCCGGATTAGGTTTCCAGCCTGGATAATCACCGCTTTGACTAACCGAACATCCCATTCCTTCCAGACTTGCCCGAACTGCATTAGCAACATCATCTTTAGTACTTTCCACACTGCTCCGTTGCAAAGACTGCGTAATAAATTTTCCGTCTTTTACAATCACACGCGCCAGGTTGGTAGAAGCTTCCACCAAATCCTCTATATCCGGGCTCATTCTAAATACGCCATTAGGCATAGCATATAATGCATTTACTATTTTTATAAAGTCAGCCTGCCCCATCACTTCCTCAGGCAAGGCCGTTTCCTCAGCCACAACAACCAAAGAAGGTTCAATGCTATGATATTCCTCTTTCAAAACAGCAGAAAATTTTTCAAGGAAGGCCAGAAAAGCAGCATTCTCTCCAGTGGGAACAACCAATACCGACCGTGATTCTCTCGGTATCGCATTCCTTAAACTGCCACCATCAACAACAGCCAGACTGATCTTTGCCGATTTCAAAGCCCCGTAAAACAAACGGTTCATCAACTTATTGGCATTGCCCCGGCCCTTATGGATATCCATACCAGAATGTCCTCCTGATAAACCTTTAATTGTAATCTGATAGGCTACGCTATTTTCATTACTCTTCTCCAGGGTATAAGCATATTCAGAATTGGTGTCGATACCACCAGCACAACCAATGGTCAGCTCATCATCTTCCTCTGTATCCAGATTCAATAAAATAGAACCCGTAAAATTTGAAGGATCAATTTCCTTCGCTCCGGTCATTCCCGTTTCCTCATCAATGGTAAACATAGCCTCCAGTGGAGGATGTTCTACGGTCGTTGACGCCAGTAAAGCCATAATAGAAGCAACACCAATACCATTGTCTGCACCTAGCGTGGTTCCTTTAGCTTTAACCCAGTCACCATCTACAAACATCTGAATACCCTCGCTCTCAAAATCAAAAACTGTATCGTTATTTTTTTGATGAACCATATCCAGGTGAGATTGCATCACCACAGTTTTACGGTTCTCCATGCCAGGCGTTGCAGGCTTACTGATCATTACATTACCTGTTGCATCCTGAACTGTTTTCAATCCCAGGTTTTTACCAAATGCAACCATAAAAGCAATCACCCTCTCTTCTTTTTTAGAAGCCCGGGGTACTGCATTCAGGTCAGCAAAATTATTCCAAAGGGCCTTAGGCTCTAAATTTCTTACTTCCATTAGATCTTAGTTAAGAGCGGCCAAATTAGGTAATATTGCCCTGATAAACCAATAAAAAGCTGGTTTTATGAGAACAGTTCAAGGTAAAACCGAAAGTTTTTTATTTCATCCTGGCATAGATCTCTATAATCTCATGATTAACATGCAGGCTGTCAATTTTTTCTACACCCCGTTGAATCAGGGTATCATTTTTCACCTGCAGTTTAAATGTAAAATCCTGATTTTCCCAATCCCGGTAACTACAATAAGCCAGATGTTCCGTATAATCTTCTCCGGAAAGCTTATAAGTACCAGCACCGCAATCAAACACTGCAGCAGGGGTCTTACCTTTTTTAAGATCATGTTTAAAAAAGGAAAAGTGAGTTCCGTTAAACATTTTGATCATCTCCTGACCAAGCACCGGAAAAGTAACCAACGTATCTTTTCCCGTAATCGTTTTGGCAGAAACCAATTTCCAGCTTCCGTTAAGATCAATTCCTGTATTTTCTTTTTTAGACCCCGATCCTCCGCTACAAGCTACCAACTGCAACATTACCGGTAGGATCAGCCATTTTAATTTGTTCATGATGTCGTTCGTTTTTAAATACATAGCCGCAAAAAGCTCCAATGTAAAAAGGTTTATATATTGGTTATAGGTATAATTGAGCGCTGTATAATCAAACATAAAATACATTTTCCTAAATGTAAAATTTAATATTTGGTTTTATTTTTGCTGACATTTGCGCTCATGCGCCTACTTATACTTTTGCCTCTGATTTTTGCTCTCTTTTCTGGTTGTAAGACCGAAAAAAAACCACATCCTACTTTTTATTATTGGAAAACAGTTTATAGCCAGAACAAGACAGAACAACAATATCTGAAAAAAATGCAATCCAGATCTTTGTATGTACGCATTATGGATATCGACTTAGATCCAGACGGTCAGCAAGCTATACCAGTTTCCCCTATCACTTTTAAAGAAAGCTTACCTCAACAAGTAAACATTATCCCTGTAGTCTATATTGTTAACAACATTTTAAACGTAACAGATAGTACTGCACTGAAAACACTGGCCGGTAAAATTGCCGTCTTTGTCCAGGCAAAAGTAAAGCAAGCCGGAAAGAAAGATTACCAGGAATTGCAAATAGACTGCGACTGGACCAAGACAACTAAAAACCGTTATTTCTACTTTCTTGAGCAGCTCAAAAAATTGCCTCAACTCCGGAACAAAGAGATTACAGCCACGTTAAGGCTCCATCAGGTTAAAAATATAGAGAGCTCAGGCATTCCTCCGGTAAAGAAAGTCATGCTGATGTGCTACAATATGGGTAATTTAAGAAAATATGGCCCGCAAAACTCGATATTGGACCAGGCGGAAATGGACCTCTACTTGAAAGACCATTTAAAAAATTACCCTCTGGCCCTTGACGTAGCCCTCCCCTTATTTAAATGGGCAGTTATTTTCCGCAACCAACAATATGCAGGGATCTCGAAACGATTGAATCCAAATCAGCTGCAAGACAAAAACATTTTTAAAAAACTGGATCAGCCCTTACTTTATAAGCTTTTGGTTGATCTCCCCCAAGCCGGACTAAAGAAAGATGACATGGTGCGATGGGAACATATTACAACAAAACAACTCTTGCAAACAGCTGATTTTTTATCCGCATATTTGCCCTCAACAGAATTTAACCTCACATTCTACCATTTAGACGAACAATTATTAAATGATTTCAAATATGACGACCTGCAAAAAGTTATTCATAGGTTTTAGTACTTTCATTACTGTTTTTTTTGCCGAAATCGCTATCAACCTGGCTTGTGGAGGCGAAACAGACCCTTATGACTATTATATAAACTACTTCCACAGTGATGTATCGGGCGATGAATATTCCCCTTTCTTTTTTACTCAACTTAGCTTCCTGTACGGAGATAAAGATACCCACAGTGAATCAGACATCAACAGCGAAGAGTGGGCCAAATACCTTCAGGCAAAAAAAGAAGATGTTGAAAAGGTCATGTACAGAAGTAACGACGCCACCAATCTGGTACTCAGCAAACTGGATCAGCAACCAATCTCCAGTCTGCCAGACAGCCTGCAGCAAAATACATTTATACAAGCCCTGGGCAAAAACAAAAAAGCTGCACAATACTTCTCTTTCGCTAAAAGCTGCGAACCCCTTGCCAATTCGACCGCAGATTACTGGAATCCTGCTCCACGTGATACCGCAGGAATGATTTCGGCTGCAAAACAGGCTCTTGACCTGGTCAGTTCTTCTCACGGCGATGCCTTCATTAAACTCCGTTATGCCTACCAGTCTGCAAGAATGTACCATTATGCCGCACAATACCAGGAATGCAGGAACGTCTATGACAAACTGATCAAAACCAATAAAACTTCCAGCGCCGTTAAAGGCTGGTCAATGGCCCTTTATGCCGGGGCCACGCGCAGGCTGGGTATGAGGAGCGAATCCGCTTATTTATTTTCCAAAGTATTTGAAAGCAATCCTGAACGCAGAATACTTGCCTATAGAAACTATTACAACATCAGCCCATCCACAGACTCCGTACTTCGTTTTGCCAAAAACAATACAGAAAGAGCCACCATCTGGGCCATAGAGGGATTTGGGAATCCAGCAAAAGACTTAAAAAGTCTGGAAGAGGTGTATAAAAACGATCCTAAAAGCCTGATTAACGGTGCCCTTTTGGTACGGGAGATTAATAAACTGGAAGGAAATATACTAAACGGCTCCAGCAATTATTACTATGACAACAGTACAAAAAATGCCGACAGCCTAAAGAAGGTCAATCTTAAGCACCTGACCCTGGTGAAAAATTTCGCGCTTAAACTTGCCGAAGAAAAGAAATATGGTCAACCTGAATTAGGTACTCTTACCGCCGCCTATCTTTCCTGGATGGAAAACAAGGGCGCAGAAGCTTCATCTTATCTGTCAAAACTTAATTTCCCAAAACTTCCCGAACGTTTAAAAGATCAGTACCGCATTACCGATCTGCTGATTAAAGCAGATCAGATAAAAAAAGGAAGTTCATTTAACCCCAATGATCTTTTACCAGGTCTTAAGTGGCTCGATCAAAAACGTTTTGAAGAGAATAAACCAAAGCCTGGTCAAACTTATGACGATTGGGGCGGCTACAATAAAGCTTTCAGCTTAAGTGCAAGAAACCTCTATCAGGATGTCCTGGCACCAGCCTACCTGAAAATGGGTGATACTGCCCGTGCAGCAATGGCTATGGTAAAAGGTGACATCAGATCTTCAAACTTGAAAAAGAAGGATCTGTTTGGCAATATGAGTTACACGACCATTGAATACTGGCAGGAAGCGCTAAGCCCGGCAACCTTACTGAGCATTGAAAGATACAGAACAACCCCACCCCAGGATAACCTCGACGGACTTCTGGCCGGAAGCATCAAACAACTCAATCAGGATGATTTCTATGAACTTGTGGGCACCAGTTACCTCAGAACACATAATTATAAAAATGCCTTGGTCTGGTTACAAAAAATCAATCCTAAACATCAATACTTCACACCATCTAACTGGTACGAAGGTGATGAAGGAAGACTTTATCCGAACGCATTTATAGAAACCATCCGGGATTATCCTAAACAAAACGGCAGCAAAACAGGAGGTTTAAACAAGAAAACCTTTGCAATGGAAATGTTACGTCTGCAAAAGCTTGTTACCTCAGATCCAAAAAATGCAGCGGCAAACTATTATAAAATGGCAAATGCCCTATATCAAACGGGTTATTTTGGAAATTCCTGGGGACTGATCAGTTATAGCTGGAGCTCCTACGACAATGTAGTTCCGCCCAAATATGATTATGAAAAGGATTATAAACAAGCCCTGACTGCAAAACGGCTATATCTAAAGGCCAGAATACTAACTACCGATCAAAACCTCAAAGCCAAATGTACCTTTATGCTGGCCAAGTGCGCTCAAAAGATGATCATCCCAGGTAAGTATCCGGATTACCTTTATACTTACTTAAATGATAAAAAAACATACAAAGAATACCTGGATGCCAACCTCGCTAATCCGTATTACAAGGAGTTTTCT